>DATDPZ010000207.1:0-20698 GCA_035292525.1 Chitinophagaceae bacterium | reverse complement strand
CTGTAAGAAATACCAGGTCTGCATCTTTTTCTGCCACCACTTTTACTACAGTGATATTGTAAAGTAATTTCAGCTGATCTCTCAGGTAATTAAAAAGAGGATCTTTCTTTTCACCAGTTTCCCTGAATGTGACAGACAATTTATTTTTTACAGGATAATATCCTTTACCTTGTTTTACTTCTACCGGTTGGGGTATAATGTTGAGGGGTGGTAGCTGAGAAAAGAGTTCAGTATTTATCAATAAAACAACTGTGAGAGTGAAAATTGATTTCATGTTTTTCTTATTAATCAAGTGAACTGATTTATTTGAAAATATTTTCATTAATTTATTTCAACATGGGCAACCAGATGCTGCTGCTGTTTGCTGCATCGTGATGAATTTTTATAGTTGCTTTTTGAAAGTCTGAAATATCCGCTTCGTAAATATTTACAAATTTCTGCGGGTTCCTGTCTGCCAGTGGAAACCAACTGCTTTGAATCTGGATCATCAGCCGGTGACCTTTTTTAAAAGTATGTGCCACATCGGGCAAATCGAATTTTACTTTTTCAATTTTGTTGGGAGTAAAGGCTGTTGGATTTTCAAAACTGTTTCTGAATTTCCCCCGCATAATCTCTCCGCGTACCAGCATCTGGTAACCACCCATGGGGTAGCTGCCACCGGCTCCCCGGCCCTGGGGAGTCGCTGAACCGGGATAACTGAATTTGTCCGGAAAAACATCAATCAGCTTTACGACAAAATCTGCATCCGTACCCGAGATGCTTACTAACAGGTCTGCAATGACAGGTCCGGCAAGAGTCAGGTCTTCATTTAAAATATCTGTTTGGAAAGTCAGCACATCAGTTCTTCTTGAAGCAAAACGCTGGTCATCGGTCATATAAGCCGTGGTCCGGCTGAAATGAACATCTTCTGTGTAGGGTACAGGCTTTGCCGGATCGCTGATATATTCTGAAAAACTATTTTTAGCCGCAGGCTTATTCCATGATAATTTATTAGCTGCTTCTAAGTATATCTGTTTTGAATTCATTCCGGCCGGTGGCCATTGGTTTAAAAATTTCCATTCGTTTGCTCCGCTGAAAAATATTGTAGCTTCCGCCAGTTTCGGATCATCTCCTTTATTTTTCAGATAATAATTGAAAAATGGAAGTTCAATATTATTCTGGTACCATACAGATGTATTTGAATTAAATTTTACATTTCCCAGGCTGCTGCCATCGCCTCTTGCCCATTGACCATGGCTCCAGGGACCCATTACAATTTTATTATTGGTTCCCGGGTTTTGTTTTTCAATTGCTTTATATAGATTCCAGGCGCCATAACAATCTTCTGCATCAAATAAACCACCCACCACCAGCATGGCAGGTTTTATATTGTACATGGCTCTTCTCGCATCTCTTGCTTTCCACCAGTCATCATAATTTGGATGCTTATACATTTCGTGCCAGAATTTTATACTATCACCCATCAGGATTGCCAGGTTTTTCAAAGTACCTGTTTCTAAATAGAATTTATAACTATCAAAAGTTGGAAATGTATAACCGGGTGAACCAATACTGGTAGGTTTTGGCCTCGGTTTTCCAAAACCGGAATAGAAAGTAAATCCGTCCATTGGAAAAAATGCACCGTTATGATGAAAATCATCTCCCAAAAACCATTCAGTGACGGGGGCCTGCGGGCTTACTGCTTTTAAAGCCGGATGTCCGGAAGCGGCAGCCATCGTGGAATAGAATCCGGGATAAGAAATACCAAAGACTCCTGCCTGGCCATTATTGTTGGGTAAATTTTTTATTAGCCAGTCAATTGCATCATAAGTATCGCTGGCTTCATCCACATCAGTGTTCGATTTTTTGTTTTTATTAAAAGGACGAACATCTTCGAACTCTCCTTCGCTCATCCATCTTCCTCTAACGTCCTGGATAACGATGATATAGTTTTCGCGGCAATAATATTTCCAATGACTGTTCCAGAATGTTCTCCATTCGTTTTCTCCATAGGGCCGGCAGGAATAAGGAGTCCTGTTCATCAGTATCGGATGTTTTTCACTGGCATCTTTAGGCATATAAATGGCGGTGAAAAGTTTTATGCCATCCCGCATAGGGATATATTTTTCCAGTTTTATATAATTGTCCCTGATCCAGGCACTGTCCTGTTCGTTTTGTGCAGCAGTAAAAATGAAAAAAAATAAAACGGGTGACAGAAGTAATTTGCGTAACATGATGAATTAGTTTTGTTCAGATTTTTTGTGAAAGAAACGGAATAAATATACTCATTCTGCCTTTTCAATATTAAACTATTTTATGATTGATAATAAAAAAGTAATTGAACGGTTTTATACAGCTTTTCAACGGCTGGATTATAAAACTATGCAGGACTGCTACAGTGATGATATTGTTTTTCATGATCCCGTATTCTTTTTATTGAAAGGAGAAGAAGCTAAGGCCATGTGGGAAATGCTTTGTAAGAATGCAAAAGATTTTACGCTGGAATTTTCAGCTATTGAATTGCTCGATGAAGAGTTTGCTACCTGTAAATGGACGGCCCGTTATACTTTTTCAACAACAGGAAACAAAGTGATTAATCATATCAAAGCATTTATGAAACTGAAAGACGGCAGGATCATCGAACACAGCGATGCCTTCCGGTTAAGTACATGGATTGGTCAGGCCCTGGGCTGGAAAGGTATCTTGTTTGGCTGGACAGGTTTTATGAAAAGAGCAGTGCAAAAAAATGCAAGGAAGAATTTGATGAAGTTTATGGAGAAGAAAGCTGCAAACCCGGAGCGATGAGTTGTAAGACAATCGTCATCCTCATTTATAAATTTCCCGAAGTTGGTAACTGTAAAACCGGTGCTATTTACTCTTGAAGTATCCCGAATTTTCCTTCGTTCACATCCCGGATAGCCTGTTCTACTTCTTCCCAGGTATTCATCAGGAATGGGCCATAAGCAGCTATCGGTTCATCAATTGGTTCACCGGATAAAATGAGAACGACAGCATCTTCCGTTGCTTTTATTTCAAATTGGTCACCATCATTTTTTAACAATACAAAATGATCGGCCGGGGCAGGATGATCATTCACGGAAATTGATCCTTCAATAACCAATAAACCGGTGTTATAGTTTTCCGGAAAATTCAGATTTAAGGTTGCCTGCTTTTTTAATCTTGCATTATAAACATGTATGGGTGTAAATGTAGATGCCGGGCCTTTTACCCCATTCAATTCACCGGCGATGACCTCGACAATTCCTTTATCTCCAGGTAATGTAAACCTTCCCATTTTGTTATTGGTTATTTCCTGGTATTTAGGCGCAGTTTTTTTGAAACTGGCCGGAAGGTTTACCCAGAGTTGCACCATCTGAAATAAGCCACCTGATTTACTGAATTCTTTTTCGTGGTATTCTTTATGCAGTAAACCCGAACCGGCGGTCATCCACTGCACATCCCCTTCGCCAATAATACCACTGTTTCCTGCGCTGTCATGATGAGCTATTTTTCCGTGGTAGGCAATGGTTACTGTTTCAAAACCTGCATGTGGATGAACACCCACTCCGCGGGGTTCGTCTTTGGGAGCAAATTCAATTTTCGAACCATAATCCATCAGAAAAAAAGGGCTCATTCTTTTATTGCTGATGCGTCCGCCGGGAAAAAAACTATGCACCCTGAAACCATCACCCACCATATGAGGAGCCGGGGCTGCAATAATTGCTTCTATTGTTTTTAATTTGTTTTTCATCAATCATTAATTTAAAAGTGGAACTTCCATTAGTAAAAGCGTTGATTCGTTGTTAGCAATTATCTCCAGTTCATTTGTTTCTGTGATGGCTAATCCGTCTCTGCGGTTAAGACTTTCTCCGTTAATATTTACTGAGCCTTCAATGACAAAAGCATACACTCCGTTTTCAGCATTCCTTAATTTGTAAGTACTGCTGAAGTCCTTATCTAAATTTCCCAGGCTGAACCAGGCATTCTGATGAATCTGTACGCCGCCATCATCGCTACCCATGGGAGAAACAACTGTTAAAAATTTATTTTTTTTATCTGCCGCAGTAAAATTTTTCTGATCATACCTGGGCGTTACATTTTTTTTATCAGGAATGATCCAGATCTGAAAAAATTTTACTGGTTTATCGGCATTTTTATTTTTTTCCCCATGCTGTATTCCGGTGCCGGCACTCATTACTTGTACATCACCCTCGCTGATAACCTGAACATTTCCCATACTGTCCCTATGTTCAAGATCACCGGATGTGGGGATAGAAATTATTTCCATGTTCTCATGAGGATGTGTGCCAAAACCCATACCACCGGCTACGGTATCATCATTTAATACCCTTAAAGCGCCGAAATGAATTCTTTCCGGATGATGATAGCCTGCAAAGCTAAACGTGTGATAGGATTCCAGCCATCCATGATCAGCATGACCCCGTGTAAATGCTTTATGTAAAACTGATTTCATATTAAACTGATTTAAATATTCAGGATTTCTTTTTCTTTTACCAGGTTTTCTGCCAGCCATAAAAACTCTGAAATAAAATTATGTACACTTTTATAAAAACTTTCTTCCAGCAAATTTCCTTCCTCATCAAATTTCTTATCAACCGCAGGTACGATCAGCATATAGGGTGATGCAATGCCAAACAGTGCGGGCACTAATTGCAGCATTTGTTGTGAGGCACGTATGCCACCCATGGCGCCGGGAGATGCAGTTACAATTCCAAATGGTTTATGATGTTGTTTTGGAAAATGATCCAGCAGGTTTTTTAATGCCGGTGAATAGCTGCCATTATATTCCGGGGTGACCAGGATAAATGCATCCGCATTAAACATACGCCGGGCCAAAGGTTTATATTCTTCGGGTGTTTTATCCACTGAAACAAAAACGGATTGCACCGGCGGAAGATTACTGTTTATGAGATCAATCATATTTACGTCATGATCTGAATTATTTTTTAGCCAGTTATTAAGGTATAAACTAACTCTTCTGCTTACGCTGTTGATACGGGGACTTCCTGAAATGATTTCTATATTCATAATAAATAATCTTAAGTCAAATTCTGTTCCTTAATTAAAGTTGTTCCTTGTTTGGCAAAATTCAGGTTTTTATGTCATGCCTTCCATTGATATATGTTAAGTCTGCATACTTATTGGCAGGATAATCTTTGAATATAAACTGAATGGTATAATTTCGGTAGTCTTAAATTATTAGTTATGATCAACCGGAGAAAATTTATTCATGCATCTGTTTTCACTTCCATAGCAAGCCTGGTCAGTAAAAAGATGGCTGCAATATCAACGGAACAATTACAGATAAATAAACCAATTGTCATTTCCACCTGGGATGCCGGCCTGGAAGCCAACAAAGCTGCATGGGAAATATTAAGTAAAAACGGAAGAGCCCTGGATGCGGTGGAAAAAGGAGTGATGGTAACAGAAGCTTCTCAAAATTGCTGTGTGGGGTTGGGTGGCAATCCTGACCGTGATGGATTTGTAACATTGGATGCCTGTATTATGGATGAGTTTGCTAATTGTGGCAGCGTAGCTTTTTTAGAAAGAATCAAACATCCCGTTTCAGTAGCAAGAAGAGTCATGGAGAAAACGGCACATGTCATGTTAGTGGGTAGCGGTGCCCAGCAATTTGCTATAGCGGAAGGATTCCCGCTGGAAAAGCAAAAGCTTTCACCGGAAGCACAAAATGCTTATGATAACTGGCTGAAGAAATCTGAATATAAACCACCGGCTATTAATGTAGAAAATAAACAGGGGCATGGGCCATTTGTACCTGGGAAATTAGAGAGCGGAGAATGGAATCACGATACTATCGGTATGGTGGCGATGGATGCCATGGGCAACCTGAGTGGCAGTTGCACTACCAGCGGGGCAGGGTTTAAAATGCGTGGAAGGCTGGGCGATTCGCCCATCATCGGCGCCGGACTTTTTGTAGATAACGAAGTAGGCGCCTGCACAGCAACAGGACAGGGAGAGGATGTTATTCGTGTGGCGGGATCTCATTCAGTAATTGAATTGATGAGAAATGGATTATCGCCGGAGGCTGCCTGTAAAAAAGTGATAGAACGGATTGTGAAAATAAAAGGAAATAAAGTGAAAGATATACAAGTAGCCTTTCTGGCCTTAAATAAAAAAGGGCAGGCAGGTGCATTTGCCATTCATAAAGGATTTAATTATGCATTGAGGAATGGGGAAGGGGAGAAGTTAGTAAAAGGGAAGAGTTGGTTTACTTAAAACAATCTCCAAAAACCAAATTACAAGGATCAAATAAAATGCATAGAGAATTTCCGGTTTATTTTTGGAATTTGTCATTTGAAATTTGATTTTTAATTTATGAACTATATTATTGAAATTGCAACTTCCGATTTTAATACCACCAAATCTGCTGTTGAAGGCGGCGCTGATCGTATAGAACTCTG
This sequence comes from Chitinophagaceae bacterium, assembly GCA_035292525.1. Lineage (GTDB taxonomy): Bacteria > Bacteroidota > Bacteroidia > Chitinophagales > Chitinophagaceae > VBAS01. The sequence continues at coordinate 14,276 of DATDPZ010000207.1, read as the reverse complement.
CGCCAATCTTGCTGAAGGAGGAACCACTCCTTCCTATGCACATATAAAAAAGTGCAGGGAAACATTTGAGGTGTTGATTTACCCGATCATCCGGCCGAGGGGAGGAGATTTTTTGTATAACAAAGACGAATTTGCCATGATGGAAAATGATATCCGGTTGTGTAAAGAGCTGGGCTGTGATGGCGTGGTGATTGGATTGCTGAATATGGATGGCAGCATTGATATCACCAGAACTGCAGAACTGGTGGAGCTGGCTTATCCCATGGGAGTCACCTTTCACCGTGCATTTGACCGCTGTAAGGATCCTTTTGTTGCTTTGGAAGAGCTGGTAGAGATTGGCTGTGAAAGAATTCTTACTTCGGGACAAGTGCCCTCAGTGAATGAAGGAGTGGAGCTGATAACTGAATTAAATAAAAAAGCAGCTGAACGAATTATTATCATGCCCGGCAGCGGGGTAAGAAAAGAAAATATAAAAATGCTGGCTGAAAAAACCGGTTGTGTGGAATTTCATTCATCCCTTCGCAGCAAAATAAATAGCCCGATGCAGTTTGTGCATCCGGGATTTAAAAATGCAGAAGAGAGTTACCTGAATAATGCAATAAATGCCGGGGATGTCAGGGCATTAAGGAATAATTTATTGTAATTCCTTAAATAGGGTCTCTCCGATAATTCCCCGGATTAATCCATTTTCATTTTAAGTGAAAATGGATTTTTTATTGGAGTAGCGTCTTGCTGTCATATTTTGTAAAAAACATTCTGTTTTTTACAGGTATGGTTTCTGGAGAGTAATTATAAAGAATCGGGTTCTGTAATTATTTTATTTCAAAAGTTATAGTAGCCCAATTGGATTCGTAGTCTATTCCTTTCTCGGCGCTTTTTACCATATAAATAGTTCGAAAATACCAGTGACCTGCTTTTGATAATTTTACTTTTACAACACCTTTACTATCTGTCCGCAATTTAAATGCTTCAAGATGGGTGCCATCTGCTGCATGACCGTGGTAACCCTCATGGCTCGAATAAACCAATTGATCAGCCAATGGTTTTCCATTTGTTAAAAGTTGTACAGATAATTCATCTCCGGCTTTAAGCAAGTAGGGATTGACCATTGGTATAAATTCAACATGGTATCCTAAAACTGTTTTATAATCATCGGAAGTTTTATTTCCAATCTGGAAAATGGCTTTTACATGTTTCGCATATTTTTCTTTAGCAGGATTTGATTCTTCACCAGATATTTTCCTTGCCTCCAGCACATCCAGGATTCCATCATGTTTTAAGTAATCTGTAAATTCTTTTGCTGTTAATCCGATTAGATTAGGAAAAGTGGAAAGCCCTACAACGCCTGTACCTTCTTTCCCGGTTTTGAATTTTAAGACAGTCTGGTTATTTTCTTCAAACCAGGAACCAGGTGCCGGGTGAGCAATTTTATCACCGGGATTGATCAACGACACATCTTTCATCCGCTTGCGGTCAATCACATTTTCACTTTTATCAAAAGTTCCATTGTACAGATAAACCAGTGCATCCGTTCCCGGTTTCAGGTAAAAACTTTTAAGTTTTAAAAACATATCATGCGAACTGAGTACAACCAGGCTAAAGATTGCCACAATAATTAATTGCCATTTTTGTTTCATAAAATTTTATTTAATCTTACCCGTATTTAAAAATTCAGAAGTGCAAGGAGAGTTTTTAAAAGCGGGCATTGAATTCCAACTCAGAAATGATTTGCATTTCAACAGGTAACTTATCACAGGATTTTCTAAAATCTTAACCGCTTCATGTAATCTGCATTTGATTTTACAGCTTCCAGGGGGGTTGTTCCATCATAGCGTTCCTGCTCTACAATATAATACTGCATCCCGGTTTTTTTTGCTGTTTTCAGGATTTTTGCAAAATCAATACTGCCGGTTCCAAGATCGCAGGTGGCTTCTCTTTCAGTAGTATTTTTTATCCGGTCTTTCACATGGCAAAGACGGAATCGGTTTTTATATTTTTTCAACCATGCTGCGGAATTTGCATTGGCGGTTTCCACCCAGTAAATATCCATTTCAAAGTCCACCAACCCGGGGTCTGTATTATTCATCAATACATCCTGGGGTAATTCACCATCTATAGTTTCAAAAGAATAGGCGTGATTATGATATGCAAAACGGATGCCGTTTTTTTTGCATATCTCGGCTTTCCCGTTAAATGTATCTGCAAATTTTTTAAACTCGTCTATATTTTTCTGTGGACCCAGCCAGGGACAAATTAAATACTTCATTCCAATCTCAGCAGCCCCGGTTGCTTTTCTTTCAAAATCTTTATTGATATCGCAATGACTTGCCACAAGATTCATCCCCAACTCGTCCATATACGATTTGAATTCTTTATTAGTCATTCCCCAATATATTCCTTTGGGTCCTTCATAGCTTTCAATTTGTTTATACCCAAATCCGGCCGCCTGTTTCAATACAGCTCTGGGATCTTTTGGCATATCATTTCGAAGTGTATAAAGCTGCAATCCAAAATTCTTAATCTTTCTTGCTTCTGTATCATCTGCCAGGGTGGCAAAAATATTTCTGGATGCCAACCCGGTCAGTGCCAGACTGCCGCCAATTCTTAAAAAATCTTTTCTTTTCATCTTGTTTTTTTTAAACGATCATTTTATCTCCTTTTTTATAAGGATAGGCGCCATCATATTTGCCGGGTATGGGCCGGTAATCAAAAGCTTCTGTCAATGCCGGTTTAGAAGTGAAGTAACCAACAAGAGTTAATTGTTTCATCATGGTAAAATAATGATTGGGAGTTCCCTTCTCTTTATTCTTATTATACTCTTTGGCTTCCAGGTCTAAAGCTGTTAATAATTCTATACGGTGGCTTGCATCTGCTTTCATAAAATCATGTCCATGCATTTTCCTGCAGGCCTCATCCAGTTTTGAAAATCCTTCCCGGAAAACTTTCTGATCTTTTTCTTCATAGCAATCGGCAACCATCACCGTCATAAACTTTCCCACTTCGGCATCTTTGGCGCCGGGAGTTTTTGTTTTTGGTAAAATGGTTTCTGCCACTTCATCCAGGAAACTAATATCAGCATCACTGAAAGATATACCGGTAGTAGCTTCAGGATTTTTACAACCGGAGAGTAAAAATTCTCCCCCGATCACCACACTACCCGTTGCCAGGGCTATTAATTTTAAAAGTTCTCTGCGTTCCATATCAATCTTTTTTCATTTTTAAGTAATCAGTTTTTTTAAAGTTCACCTTTTTTTAATTGTGCCACTGCAAAATCTGCTGCTCTTGCGGTCATGGCCATGTAAGTAAGAGATGGATTTACACAGGAAGCACTGGTCATACAGGCGCCATCGGTTACAAAAACATTTTTACAATCCCATACCTGGTTATTACCATTGAGTACAGATGTTTTGGGATCACGGCCCATGCGGGCTGTACCCATTTCATGAATTCCCATTCCCACTTCGTAACCACTGTCATAAGTATTAACATTTTTTATACCCGAAGCTTCCAGCATTTCTTTTGCATCTTCCTTCATATCCACACGCATCTTTTTTTCATTTTCTTTTATTTCCACATCCATATCCAGTACCGGCAATCCCCATTTATCTTTTTTGTTTTTATTCAGGGAAATTTTATTTTCATGATAAGGAAGCATTTCACCAAAGCCCAGGAAATCGATATTCCAGTTGCCGGGTTCACATAATAAATCTTTATAGTCTCCGCCGACACTCATTTCAGCTACCTGTCTTCCCCAACCCTCTCTGCCGGCGCCACCCTGGTAACCAAACCCACGAACATAAACTCTTTTATCATCATAAATATTTCTGAAACGTGGTAAATAAATACCAACCGGTCTGCGGCCCAATTCAATTTTGTCTTCAAAGCCTTCTGCTTTTCCTCTTGCACCACAACGGAAATGATGGTCCATTACATTATGTCCCAGTTCACCACTGCTGCTTCCCAATCCATCCGGCCAGATATCTGTAGCAGAATTCATCAGCACCCAGGTAGAATTAAAAGAAGAAGCACAAAGAAAAATAACCTTTGCTTTAAATTCATAAGTTTTGCTGTCGGTGGCATCCACTACTTCTACTCCCGATGCTTTCCTGCTGTCTTTATCATACAAAACTTTTGAAACAATGGAAAAAGGACGTAGCGTAAGATTTCCGGTTTTAATAGCAGCTGGTAAAGTAGAAGACTGTGTGCTGAAATAAGCGCCGAACGGACAACCTCTCCAGCATCGGTTCCGGTACTGGCAATTGGTTCTGTCATAATGCGGCACTGTAATATTAGCAGTGCGGCCAACTAATAAATGGCGGGTCCCCTTATAAATTTTTTGCATTTTAGCAGCCACATCTTTTTCCACACAGTTTAAATCCATGGGCGGCATAAAATCGCCATCCGGCAATACTTCCAGTCCTGCTTTGCTTCCCTGGATACCGGCAAATCGTTCAGCATAGCCATACCATTTTTCCAAATCATTATAACGAATAGGCCAGTCCACTCCGTGTCCGTCTTTCAGGTTGGCTTCAAAATCCCATTTATTCCAGCGGTAACTATGACGACCCCATAATAAAGAACGGCCGCCAACATGATAACCCCGAAACCAGGAAAAGGGTTTTGTTTCCGTGTAAGGATTTTCTTTTTCATCGGCCCACATACCAAATGTGCTTTCATTCAAAGGATAATCCCTTCTTAAAACGGGGTAGTCTTTTTTCATTTGTACAGTAGGCCGGTCCCGGTGAGGGAACTCCCATATATCTTTATTGGCATTTACATAATCTTTTATATGTTCAATGTTTCGGCCACGTTCAAGTAAAAGCACTTTTAATCCTTTTTCACAAAGTTCTTTTGCAGCCCAGCCGCCACTGATGCCGGAGCCAACTACGATTGCGTCATAAATATTGTCTGCCATATTTATTTAATATTTAAAATTGAAGATTTAATATTTTGTTTTAAAGAGTCGAATGTTATTTTATTCTTTTATGATCAGCTTTTGTAATGCCAGGATCGTTTCTTGTTTCGTTCACAGAACTCCCCGGGCACATTTTAACTTTTAGTAATTCTTTTCAGCGCTTTCAATGTTTCCTCCATCAGCAATTATTCCTGAAAGCCCGGTTGTGTATGGCTGGCCTCCCTTTGGGAAGGTTGGAGGGGCTACACATCACATCTTTTCACAGCATCTTTCAATGCAGCTATTTTTTCATCATTCGTTTTCCCGGTGGGAATAAATTCCTGTGCCACATATCCCTTAAATCCAGTTTTTAAAATAGCTTCCATAATGGCAGGATAATATAATTCCTGTGTTTCATTTATTTCATGCCTGCCCGGTACACCGGCTGTATGGTAATGACCAAAGTACTGATGATTATTTTGAATGGTCCGGATCACATCTCCTTCGTTTATCTGCATGTGATAAATATCATAGAGCAGCTTAAAGTTGGATGAACCGAGTCTATTACATAATTCTATTCCCCATGCACTTTTATCACACATATAATCTTTGTGATCCACTTTACTGTTGAATAATTCCATCTGGATGATGACTCCCTTCTTTTCTGCCAGTCCTATAATTTGTTTTAATCCCTCTGCACAGTTTTTCATTCCTGTTTCATCATCCATACCATTGCGGTTACCACTGAAGCAAATCAGGTTTTTATAACCTGCCTCAGCAACCAATGGAATAGTTTCTGTAAAATCTTTTTTTAATTGAGGATGAAATGTTTTGTTATTCCAGCCTTCCGTCAGGCTGATTTTTCCGGCTGTATAGCACATAGAGCTGTACAGGTTATGTTTTTTTAAAACCGGCCAGTCTTTGGGAGCAATCAGGTCAATGGCACCAAGCCCTAATTTTTTTACTACCACACATAATTCATCAAGGGGAAGATGATTAAATGTCCATTGGCAAACAGAATGATTGATATGACCCTTTAATCTAAAATTTGCAGTTTCTTTTTTTTTGCCGGTAAAAGATTGGAGCAAAGGTGCAGCGGCAACAGCAATAGAACCTGCTGCTATTTTTTTCAGGACTTCTCTGCGGTTTGATTTATTCATCATTTTACCGTCTCAATTTACTTATAAAAAAAATAAAAAAGCGGCTTGTTATCTTTTCTTTTTGTCTTTGAAAAAAATAACAAACAATAACAAGACGATAGCGGCAATACCAGCCGGTATCAGCCAGATGTTTTTCCAGTCATGGCCATCTGCAGTTTTAAAGTTTTCAGAAATCTGGCCAGCAATCCAGAAGCCAATCAGCATGCCCACACCATAAGTAGCCAGGGTGATCATGCCCTGTGCGGAAGACCTGATTCTTTCGCCGGCTCTTTCATCGGTATAAATTTGTCCGGTAACAAAGAAAAAATCATAACAAATGCCATGAAGAATGATTCCTCCGTATAAAAGCCACATGCCACTGCCGGCATCACCAAATCCAAAAAGCAGGTAGCGGATAATCCAGGCGACCATGCCCAGCAATAACATTTTCTTTACACCCAGCCGTACAAAAAACCAGGGCATTAAAAACATAAAGATCATTTCACTCATTTGCCCCAATGACATTTTTGCTGCTGCGCCGGATACTTTCAGTTCGTTTAAAAATTTATTGGTTTCCTGGTAATAAAAAGCAAGCGGGATACAAATGAGTAAAGACGACAAAAAGAAAATGAGAAAATTTCTGTCTTTAAGAAGTTTGATAGCATCCCAGCCGATTATTTCTCCAAATGTAGTTTTTGATCCAGCTTTTGGGGGAGGGGTGTTTGGTAAGGTAAAACTGAAAACACCCAATACAGCAGAGATCAGCGCCGTTAAATGAAATGTATTTACCAATGTGCCTTTTTGCTCCCAGGCCAGCCAGCCAATCAGGAGGCCGGCGGCAATCCAACCGATTGTTCCCCACACACGAACAAAAGAAAATTCTTTTTCCGGGTTGTTCATTTGTTTAAAAGAAATGGAATTCACAAGGGCCAGTGTCGGCATATATAGTATCATATAGGTAAGCAGCAGGGGATAAAAAGAAGCAAAATCAGTCCTGGTAGAAATGTAATACATCAGCACTGCACCGGCAACATGTAATACGCCAAGAATTTTTTGAGCTGAAAAAAACCTGTCTGCAATGAGACCTATTATAAATGGGGCAATGATGGCTCCCAGGGATTGCGTACCATAAGCAAGAGCATTTTGCGGATCAGTAGCTTTAATGGTAGCTGAAAGATAAGTGCCCATGGTAACAAACCATCCTCCCCAGATAAAAAACTGGAGAAACATCATGAACGAAAGCTGGATGCGGGTTACTGGTTTCATAATAAACTGTAAAGGGGTAAATTATTTTTTTCTGTATTTCATATAAATATATAGTCCGGTAAATGCCGCAATAAGAATTATAGGTATAAATAAAGTGGCATTAAGAATTTCGGGCCCGGCAGCTTTATTTGCTTCTGCCAGGGCAGTTTGCATTACTGCAGTTGCTTCTGGCGAATTATAGATTTTCAGATCTGCTCCGGCAGGTAGTTTAGCAGCAATTTTATCATCATATATCCCCCCCATGAACATCATGTATAAAGAAACAGCAAACATACCGGCACCTCCCATCAGGTTGATGCCTACTGCACCGGTTCTGGGAAGATTTTCTGAAACAAATCCCAACATGGTTGGCCAGAAATAACAGACCCCAATTCCAAAAACAAGTGCCCCGGTAAAAATCATATTACCGGAAGAATTTCCAAGCATATATAATCCGATGGCAGCTAAGACAGCAGACATCAGCAGGACGCCTTGCGGAGCAAGTTTATGAACAATGGGTCCGGCAAATGCTCTGCCAACAGCCATCACACCAGTTGAAACCGTGAGAATCAACAATGCATTATCTGTAACATTCTTTAACAGCACTTCAATCCATTGCCCCGTAAATAATTCAGTAATGGCGGTACCAAACATACAAATGATCATAAAAAGAAAAAGCGGATTAGAAAGAGCTTTGTACATGTCCGCTGTAGATACTCCCTGGGAAACTCTTTCTGTAACCGGGAATTGTTGTTTTGAAAATAGAAATCCATACAGCAAGGTTGGAATAATCATCATGGCCATTTGAATCTGCCAGCTCATCGCAGCTTTATCAAAGAAAAAAACGATGAGCGTACCAATGACAATCCCCCCCGGAAACCAGAGATGGAAATGGTTTAGTTTAGTGGTTTTATTATCGGGGAATAAAGCGGTTACCAACGGATTACATGCGGCTTCTACGGTACCATTAGCAATACCGATACAAAGTGTGGAAATAAAAAGTGACCAGAATGGATTTCCAAATTTTCCTGCATAAATGGTGAGCATAATCCCAATTAAATGAAACAGGAAAGCCATGATCAGCAGCTTTTTCATTCCAATGACATCCACAATCATTCCGCCAATAATAACCGCTAATGGAAATCCCCAGAAAGCCGTTGCAGCGATGGTACCTAGTTCGGCTTTATCCAGTCCAAACTCTACACCCAGTCTTCCCAGGATTCCTGCCCTGATTCCAAATGATAAGGAAGTTACCAATAATGCCAGGCAACTGGCTACAAAAAGTTTGTTTCGGTTGATTGTTTGCATAACATTTTTTTAAGTCATGTTGGAATTTCTAAATGTACTATTTTTAAGCACACAAATATTTTGTCAGATTTTTATTTTTAAATAAACTTATTACAAACATTTGAGCAATGAAAAGAAAATTAAGAATGGCCATGATCGGTGGTGGCAAAGATGCATTTATCGGCGCTATACACCGGTTTGCATTTAATATGGATGGACAGGTAGAACTGGTAGCCGGTGCACTCAGCATAAAACCAGCAATTGCAGTAGAATCTGGTCATCAACTTTTTTTGGATGATGAAAGAATTTATACGGATTATAAAGTTATGCTGGAAAAAGAAGCAGCTATGCCTGCTGATAAGCGGATTGATTTTGTCAGCATTGTTACGCCCAACTTTATACATTTTGATCCGGCCATGATGGCCCTTGAAAAAGGATTTCATGTAGTAATTGAAAAACCCATTACATTTTCAATGGAGCAGGCAAAACTATTACATCAGAAAGTGAAAGATACCGGGTTGACGCTTTTGCTTACTCATACTTATACCGGCTATCCCCTGATCAAGCAGGCGAAACAAATGCTTGCCAGCGGCCTGTTAGGTAAAATAAGAAAAGTATATGTGGAGTATCCGCAGGGCTGGCTCAGTACTTTAAAAGAAAGTGAAGGAAATGAACAGGCATCCTGGCGAACAGATCCCAAACGAAGTGGTATGGCAGGCGCTATGGGCGATATCGGTACTCATGCTTTTAATATGGCAGAATATGTAACCGGCCTGAAAGTAACAAAGCTTTGTGCTGATCTGAATATAATTGTAGAAGGCAGAATGCTGGATGATGATGGAGCTGTATTTCTGAAATTTAACAATGGAGCCAGTGGCGTGTTGATGGCCACTCAAATTGCTGCCGGTGAAGAAAATTGTATCAAGATAAGGGTGTATGGTGAAAAGGGAGGGCTGGAATGGAAACAGGAAGATGCAAATACCTTATTAGTAAAGTGGCTTGATAAACCTGCAGAAATTTATCGGGCAGGCACCGGTTATGTCAGTACTTATGCATCTCACAATGCAAGAACGCCTGCCGGCCATCCCGAAGGGTACCTGGAAGCCTTTGCTAATCTTTACCGCAATTTTGCATTGACCCTTCGGGCAAAAATAAATGGTGAACAACCCAAAGAAGAGTGGCTCGATTTTCCGGGCACTGAAGAAGGTATTCGCGGTATGGCGTTTATTGAGAATGTGGTGGCTTCTGGTAAGTCGGATGTGAAATGGATGGAGTTTAAGGTTTAAAATGCTCAATGTTCAATTTTCAATATTCAATTAACAATTGAAAATAAAAAATGAAAACTATCAAAGGCCCGGCCATCTTCCTTGCACAATTCATGGGTGATCAGCCGCCGTTCAATAATATGAAGACCATCTGTCAATGGGCAAAAAGTCTTGGGTTTGTGGCAGTGCAGATTCCTACCTGGGATGCCAGGTGCATAGATCTGCAAAAAGCTGCTGAAAGTAAAACTTATGCTGATGAATTAAAAGGAATGATCAGCGAATGCGGATTGGAAATTTCTGAACTTTCCACCCACCTGCAGGGACAGTTAGTGGCTGTACATCCTGCTTATGATGATTTGTTTGATGCCTTTGCACCGGATGGATTGAAAAAAAATCCGAAAGAAAGAACAGCTTGGGCGGTACAGCAATTAAAGTACGGCGCCAAAGCTTCACAAAATTTAGGCTTGAATGCACATGCTACTTTCAGCGGATCATTGTTGTGGCATACATTTCATCCATGGCCCCAGCGGCCCGAAGGGTTGGTGGAGGAAGGATTTAAAGAACTGGCAAAAAGATGGTTGCCAATATTAAATGTATTTGATGATTGTGGTGTGGATCTTTGTTATGAAGTTCATCCCGGTGAAGATCTTTTTGACGGCATTACGTATGAAATGTTTTTGGAGAAAATAAATAACCATCCAAGAGCCTGCTTGCTGTACGATCCTTCACATTTTGTTTTACAGCAATTAAATTATATAGAATACATTGATCTCTATCATGAACGCATTAAAGCCTTTCATGTAAAAGATGCAGAATTCAATGCTACCGGAAGGCAGGGTACATTTGGCGGCTATCAAAGCTGGCTGAACCGTGCAGGAAGGTACCGGTCGCCGGGTGACGGGCAGGTTGATTTTAAAACTATTTTCAGCAAACTTACACAGTACGATTACTCAGGTTGGGCAGTGATGGAGTGGGAGTGCTGTCTGAAACATCCGGAAGACGGAGCAAAAGAAGGGGCAGCATTTATAAAGGATCATATCATCCGTGTTACTGAAAAAGCATTTGATGATTTTGCCGGGCAGGCAGCCGATGTAAAATCAAATCGCAGGATATTAGGATTGGATTAAATAACTTTACTTTTTTCATAACCATAAAATTAAATATCGTGAAAAAAACTTTTATTGCATTTTCAATCATGGTCATGCTTACTTCTTGTGGTGGTGGCAATACAGAAAAGAAAACGGAAGAAGAAACTCCTGCTAAAACCCAGGACTTAAGTGACAATCCTGATTACCAGAAAGGATTAGAGATCACATCCAAAAGCGATTGCTTTACCTGTCATAAAATTGATGAAAAAAATATTGGCCCGGCCTGGCGGGATGTAGCTAATAAATACGCCGGGATGGATACAGCCGTAAAATACCTGGCCCATAAAATTATTATGGGTGGCAGTGGTGTTTGGGGCGAAGTTCCCATGGCGCCACATCCGAATTTATCTCAGGAAGATGCAGAAATAGTAGCCAGGTATGTTTTGTTATTAAAAAAATAAACTTACATGAATAAATTACCGGGTTTTGTATTTGCTATTACCATCCTGGCATGCAGTAATAATTCTTCTGAAAAATCAGGCGAAAATCAAAAAGAAAATACAATGATGAATGTAACCATCCTGAATGAAGAAGAGAAAAAAGATGGGTTCCAATTACTTTTTGATGGGGAATCAACAAAGGGGTGGCATACCTATGGCGGAGGTGCAACCGGGGCTGCCTGGAAAACCTCAGATGGATTGTTACAGCTGGATGCCTCTCAAAAAGAAAAAGGGAAAATAGTGGGTGGCGGCGATATTGTAACGGATGATGAGTTTGAAAATTTTCATCTGAAACTGGATTGGAAAGTCAGTAAAAATGGAAACAGTGGAATCATGTTTTATGTAAATGAAGATACCGTCAATTATAAAAAGCCTTATGAGACGGGACCCGAGATGCAGGTACTGGATAATGATGGACATCCCGATGCTAAAATTATTAAGCACCGTGCCGGCGATTTGTATGACCTGATCAGTTGCAGTAAAGAAACGGTGAAGCCTGCCATGGAATGGAACCAGGTAGAAATAAAATGTGTGAATGGTAAACTGGATTTCTGGTTAAATGGAGAAAATGTTGTTTCCACACAGCTCTGGGATGAAGCATGGACAACAATGGTAGCAGCCAGTAAGTTTAAACAATGGCCGGGGTTTGGTACGTTCAAAAAAGGAAGGATCTGCTTACAGGATCATGGTGATACCGTCTGGTTCAGAGATATCAGGATAAAGAAATTATAAACTAAAAGAATTAAAAAAGAGTCTGATAAAAGTCAGGCTCTTTTTTAATACAACAGTATTTTGCAATATCATGGATTCTGCCTAGCTTTTCCATAAATTCAAACTAAAACTGACTATTATGAACCTTGATATTTTTTCTCAAATAAACTGGCTGGCATTACTGGTAGCCTCTCTTGCTTATTTTATGCTGGGAGCAATTTGGTATTCCAAATCAGTGTTTGGTAGTAAATGGATTGAGCTGGTAAAGTTGGATATAAAAGATCCTGATCTGAAAAAAGGAATTGGCAAAATGATGACCGCTACTTTTTTCCTGGTTGTAGTAACCTGCCTGGGTCTGGCATTATTAATAGTCAAGTTTGATTTTGTTGGTTTTTTTGCTTCAATAAAACTGGGATTGCTGACCGGACTTTGTTTTGCCACAACTGCAGTCAGTATCAATTATGTTTATGAATATAAACCAACTGGTTTATATTTTATTAATAACGGGTATCATGTTTTAGGGCATGTACTGGCAGCGGTCATTCTTGTTATGTGGAGATAAAAATTTCAGCTTTATAAAACTGCTTCTTTCAGAAAGCCATACAATCTTTTTATTTTTAAGTCACCCGGGTAATTTTCATGGTATTGGTTGGCAGGTGTAAATGAACCGGGGTGCTGCCGGTGCTTACAACCAGTTCACCGGTTTTCAGAAATCCTCTTTCTTTTAAAATATTGATCTGGTCAAAAATGATCGAATCCAGACTTTCTTCTTCATCATAAAAAATTGCTCTTACACCCCAACTCAGGCTTAATTGATTTACCAGGCTTTTTACTTTAGTGAAAACAAACAATGGCGCTTTTGGCCGGTAGCTACTCAGCATAAAAGCAGTGTATCCACTCTGGGTCATTCCGATCAAAGCATGGGCTGATGTATCCTTTGCCAGTTTGCAGGCATTGTAACAGATGGCGTCACTTAAAAAAGAAGGAGAATGCGTTTGCGGTGCCAATTCATCTTCCCGGTCATAATTGTAGTCAGTTTTTTCCACCTCTTCAATAATTTTTTTCATGGTGGCAACCACCAGGTTGGGGTGAGCACCAGCAGCCGTTTCTGCGCTCAGCATCACCGCATCGGCGCCTTCCAGTACGGCATTGGCAACATCCGTAATCTCACTCCGGTTTGGTTTTGTTCTTTCAATCATACTTTCCATCATCTGCGTAGCCACAATCACCGGCTTTGCCCTGTGCAGGCATTTACGTATAATTTGCTTTTGAATCAAGGGAACTTTTTCAACGGCCAGTTCTACACCCAGGTCGCCCCTGGCAATCATGATGCCGTCGGATTCAACTATGATATCCCGGATATTCTCCACGGCTTCCGGCTTTTCTATTTTGGCAATGATCTTGGTCTTGCTTTTACGTTCATCTAATTTATTTCTGAGAATGATAATATCCTTAACACTTCTTACAAACGAAAGGGCTACCCAATCCAGTTCCTGATCTATAATAAAGGAAAGATCTTTCAGGTCTTTTTCTGTTAAAGCGGGTAAGGTGATGTTGGTGTCCGGGAGGTTGATTCCTTTATTGGAAGAAATGATTCCACCCAAAATGACCTGCACCTTCACCTCGTTGTTCTTTGTAATTTCAATTACTTTCACTTCCAGTTTTCCATCATCAATCATGATGATATTACCCAGCTTTACATCGGCATGAAAATTAGGGTAGGAGATGTAAATTTTTTCTTTGGTCCCTTTTACATTTTCATTGGTGAAGGTGAGTATATCTCCTTCTTTTATTTCAAGCGATCCGTTTTCAATTTCACCTACGCGGAGTTTCGGACCCTGTAAGTCACCGATGATGGCCAGGTTAAAAGGTTCTGCTTTATTTATTTGCCTGATATACTCAATTATTTTTGCTTTATTTTCATGGTTGCCATGAGAAAAATTTAACCGGAATACATTGACACCAGCTCTCACCAGTTCCAGCAATTTTTCATACGTATCACAGGAAGGACCTACGGTAGCCACAATTTTTGTCCGGTGGTTACTGTGAACAAGGGCTTCTTCTTTATTCATCTGATTGTGAAAAAAATTATCCCGATTTTCAGACATGATATATGCTTTTATACTTTTTTAAAATATTAAAATAAT
>DATDPZ010000206.1:0-4920 GCA_035292525.1 Chitinophagaceae bacterium | reverse complement strand
ACTGCTTTTATGTTTACACTGTTAAAATTTAGCCGGCCCTTTTCCAGAAGAAGCCTGTTGTATCTCATTTGCATATTTGCAAATCTGCACATTGGCATATTTGTCTTTTCCCAGGTAAATCCAACTCCTGCTGAGGAAAGGATGAAAAAAGTTCAACAACGTAAGGATCTGGAAAAAAAATCTTTGGTAAATGATATCAGCTTCCGGAACATCGGCCCTGTAACTATGAGTGGCCGGGTAGTGGATGTGGATGCCAATCCCGATGACCCGACTGAATTTTATGTAGCTTATGCCAGTGGTGGTTTGTGGTACACCAAAAACAATGGACTTTCATTCAAGCCCATTTTCGATTCAGAAGATATTCTTACCATTGGAGATATAGCTGTAAACTGGAAAACAAGAACCATATGGGTAGGAACTGGCGAAGTAAACAGCAGCCGTTCTTCCTATGCAGGCATTGGTGTTTATAAAAGTAGCGATGGGGGTACCACTTGGGAATATCTCGGTTTACCGGATTCACATCATATTGGCACTATTGTACTGCATCCATCGGATGATAAAACAGCATGGGTATCTGTATTGGGTCACCTTTATTCTCCAAATAAAGAAAGAGGAGTTTATAAAACCACAGATGGAGGTAAAACCTGGAAACAGACTTTATACATCAATGATACAACCGGTGTGGTAAGAATGGATATTAATCCTCAAAATGCAAATGAACTGTATGCTGCTGCATGGTGCCGTACCAGATCTGCCTGGAATTTTAACGGCAGCGGCAAATCCAGTGGTATCTACAAAAGCACTGATGCTGGCGAAACCTGGAAACTGCTGACAGTCGAAGGTTCTGGTTTTCCCACCGGGGAGGGTGTGGGCAGAATTGGACTCAGTATTTATCCAAAAAACCCGCAGATTGTTTATGCCGTACTCGACAATCAGAATAACAAACCGGATACGGCCAAAAGAGATGCTGCTACATTCCGTACAGATGATTTTAAGAATATGACGAAGGAACAGTTTGCACAGGTGGATGAAAAAAAACTGGACACTTTTTTAAGAAGAAGCAGAATAACAGCATACAATGCAAAACAATTAAAAGTATGGGTAGCGGCTGATAAATACAAACCAACTGTACTGTATAATTATCTGAATGTAAACACCGGTTTTGAATCCAATCCCATCGGCTGTGAAATCTACCGCAGCGATAACGGAGGGCAAAGCTGGAAAAAGGTGAATGAAAAAGAAATCGGCATTTTTTCTTCTTACGGTTATTATTTTGCCAAAATATATGTATCGCCTTACAACGAAAACAAACTGTACAATCTTGGCATCAGTTCGCAGATATCAACCGATGGTGGAAAGACCTGGAAAAATATGGACCGGAATAATGTGCATGCTGATCACCATGCTCTGTGGATCAATCCAAAGAAAGACTCTCACCTTATTAATGGAAATGATGGCGGTGTAAATATTACTTATGATGATGGAGAGGTATGGTTTAAAGCGAATACTCCTGCCGTTGGTCAGTTTTATGCAATTACCACTGATAATGCAAAGCCTTATAATGTATATGGTGGCCTGCAGGATAATGGCGTATGGTATGTACCATCGCAAACCTCAAGAGGTGGATTTGGAGGAGGTCTTGGACAAACATCCGGCAATGAAGTAAACATTGGTGGCGGTGATGGTATGCAGGTACAGGTAGATACAAGAGATAATCTGACAACTTATTATGGTTCGCAGTTTGGAAGTTATTCCAGAACTAACAGGATAACAAGAGAAGGAACAAAAAGATTAACACCCCGGCATGAATTGGGAGAAATTCCTTATCGCTTCAACTGGCAGTCTCCTATCCTTCTTAGTTCACACAATCCTGATATAGTTTATTTCGGCAGCAATCATTTTCACCGCAGCTTAAATAAAGCTGATACTATGATCACCATGACGCCTGATTTGAGTAATGGGAAAAAAGAAGGCAATGTTCCTTATGGTACGTTGACTACAATTTCAGAATCTCCAAAACGATTCGGATTAGTTTACACAGGTACTGATGACGGAAATATTCATGTGACGAAAGACGGTGGATACAGTTGGGAACAATTAAATCAAAGTGGACCTGTAACTGTAACAAAAAATTCCCCGTCCGGCCGGGTCATCCGGGCGGGCAAAAAGCAAATCCCAAATCCCAAATTACAGACGAATAATCTCTGGGTTAGTCGTGTACTTGCATCTCAGCATAAAGAAGCAAGAGTGTTTGTTACTTTGAATGGATATCGTTTCGACAATTTTGCTCCCTATGTTTATGTAAGTGAAGATTATGGTACAACCTGGAAAAAAATAGGAAATGATTTGCCAAACGAACCTGTGAATGTGATCCGTGAAGATCCAAAGAATGACAGTTTTCTTTATGTGGGTACCGATGGCGGTTTATATGTAAGCTTTGATGCCGGCAATAGTTTTATGATGTGGAACAAAGGATTACCAAAATCTGTTCCTGTTCATGATATAGCTATCCAACAAAGGGAAAATGAAATTGTGCTGGGTACACATGGACGAAGTATTTACATTGCAAAGCTGGATGAGGTGCAGAAAAAAGCGATGAAGAAATAAAACATCAAAAACTGAAAAGCCGGAAAAAATTTTTCTGGCTTTTTTATTTAAAAAAAACATTGAAATTAAAACAGCTTAAATCTTTCAAAGCATGCTTTTTCCAACGCCTCCCTGTCATCAGGATGGGCAATATCAATTAAAGATTTTGCCCGTTGTCTTAAATTTTTTCCAAAAAGGTAGGCTACTCCATATTCTGTAACTACATAATGTATATGACCACGGGTAGTGACCACACCGGCGCCCTGTTTCAAAAACGGTACAATCCGGCTGATCCCGTTTTTTGTACGGCTGGTTAATGCAATAATTGGTTTACCCCCATCGCTAAGGGCCGATCCCCTCATAAAATCCATTTGGCCACCAATACCACTGTACTGCATGGAACCTATTGAATCAGCACAAACCTGTCCGGTGATATCTACTTCAATGGCGCTGTTGATGGCCACTACTTTCGGATTTCGCCGGATAACATGCGGATCATTCACATAATCTATATCTAAAAAAACAAAAGCCGGGTTGTCATCCACATAGTCATATAACCGGCGGGTGCCAACTGCAAATCCGGTTACGGTTTTATATGGGTGAATTTTTTTCTGTGAATTGTTGATGATATCATGATCAAATAAATCAATAATCCCGTCACTGCACATTTCAGAATGTACACCCAGGTTTTTGTGATTGTTCAATGATTTCAGTACTGCATCCGGAATGACACCAATACCCATTTGCAGCGTACTTCCGTCTTCAATCATTTCTGCAATAAATTTCCCGATTCTGACTTCATCGGGTCCTCCTTTTGTAGCATAATCCACTTCGGGCAATTCTTCTTCATGATAAACCATAGAGGTAAACCGCTTGGTATGTACCAGGCTGTCGCCATGTGTACGGGGAACTTTTGGATTTACCTGGGCAATAATATGTGTTGCCGTATTCACCGCACTACGGGCAATATCAACAGAAACCCCCAGCGAACAATAACCATGTTTATCGGGTGGAGAAACCTGTACAAGGGCCACATCAATCTTCATTTGCTTACGGAACAGATCCGGAATATCACTTAAAAAAACAGGAATAAAATCTGCCCTTCCTTCATTAACCGCTTTTCTTACCGACTGCGAAACAAACATGCAATTGATATGAAATGAATCTGCATATCCGGGTTTATCCAGTTCTATATCTCCCTGCACCGTAATAAAAGTAAGTTCCACTCCACGCAGCCGATGAGACATTTTTCCTAATTCTCTAAGTAAAAAAAGTGGTGTTTGTGCACTGCCATGCACAAATACACGATGCCCGGATTGAATAACTGATAATGCTTCCTCAGCCGGTTTGTAGTTGATGGGAATTTTCATGTTTGTGCAAAGTTATATTCCGGACAGAAAAATGAGATGATATTTACTATAAATGAAACTGATAACAGTCATGAAAATTATTGATCAAGAAACCATTCTAATGCAAGTTCATATCCTTTTAACCCCAAACCAATAATACTGCCTGCAGCTTTGCCGGACACAAAAGAATGTTTGCGAAAATCTTCTCTTGCATGTACATTGGAAATATGCACTTCCACAACGGGAGTTTTTATGGCAGCCACCGCATCCCCAATCGCAACAGAAGTATGTGTGTACCCTCCGGGATTAAAAATGATTCCGTCAAAATCAAAACCCACTCTTTGAATCTCGTTGATCAGCTCACCTTCCACATTGCTTTGAAAATAGGTAAGCTGTACTTGCGGAAATTTTTGCTGCAGTTCTTCAAAAAATTGTTCAAACGATTTATTGCCATAGATACCGGGTTCTCTTTTACCCAGCAGGTTTAAATTCGGACCATTGATAATTGCGATTTTCATATCACGAATATAAATCGTTTAAAGGTTCAAAAATGGTTTAAGAGTTAAAGGATCTGTTGAATTTGAAAAACTTTAAACCATTAAACTTTTAAACCTTTCAACGTATCATTGCTACAAACTCATCAAACAAGTAGCGGCTGTCATGTGGGCCGGGAGTACTTTCGGGGTGAAATTGAACTGAAAAAGCAGGCTTATCTTTTAATTTGATTCCTTCAATAGACTGATCATTCAGGTTCACATGAGTTACTTCTATGTTGGTTGCCATTTTCACTGATTCCGGATCTACGCCAAAGCCATGATTCTGGGTGGTAATTTCTGATTTCCCCGTAAGCAGGTTTTGTACCGGGTGATTTAATCCCCGGTGGCCATGATGTAATTTAAAAGTAGAAACACCACTGGCAAGTGCCAGCAATTGGTGCCCCAGACAAATACCAAAAGTTGGTTTATTTTCTTTGAGTATTTCTTTT
>DATDPZ010000205.1:0-12191 GCA_035292525.1 Chitinophagaceae bacterium | reverse complement strand
TTGCTCTTTCTTTTGCAGGCATTTTCTTCCACACTTTATCATAAGCTTTTCTGGCAGCCATCACTGCACGGTCCACATCTGCTGCATTTGCTTCAGCTATTTCGCTGATCTTTTCTTCAGTGGCAGGATTAATGGTTTCGAAATAGTTATTACCCGATGGCTTTAACCATTCACCATTTATAAACAAGTCATATTGTGGTTTGATACTGGCTGCGCTTTTGCTTTCCGGTGCCGGTGCATATTGCCAGCTTGTATCAAACTTTAGTTTGACAGTATTTGTTTTCTTTTTTGTAATTGGTTTTGGCATGAATTATTTTTTGGCTGCATCCTCCTTCCCCCTCTTCTGCAGAGAGGGAGCAGTGACGCATATCTTTAATAAACTATTTAACTACCACATCGACTAATGCTCTTTACTTAACCCTATCAGAAAACTCAACAAATTAATTAACAATTCTAATTAAACTGGCCTTATGTCTTGTTAAGCCCTCCCTCCCATCGGGAGGGTTGGTTGGGCTTTAGTCCACACTAAAATAATTTGCCGCCTGGTATGTCCCCGTTTTCTCTTTCAATATTTGCATCAATACATCATTTGCAAGACTGCTTGCTCCAAAACGGAACCAATGATTGTTCAACCAATCTTCTCCCAGCACTTCTTTCACCATCACCAAATAATGTAAAGCCAGTTTTGATTTTGAAATACCACCAGCGGGTTTCATGCCGATCATTTTACCTGTTTTGTAATAAAAATCTCTGATGGCTTCCAGCATAACCAAAGTAACCGGCATCGTAGCTGCAGGTGAAATTTTGCCGGTTGATGTTTTAATAAAATCAGCTCCGGCATACATAGCAATATCACTGGCTCTTCTTACTTTATCTAAAGTGCCCAGTTCGCCGGTTTCCAATATCACTTTTAGTCTGGCATTACCACAAGCTTCTTTGATGGTAGCTATTTCATCAAAAACAAAATTATATTCTCCTTCATGAAATTTACCGCGGCTAATTACCATATCCACTTCATCAGCGCCTTGTGCTACGGCAAATTTTGTATCACGGATTTTTACTTCTCTTGATGCCTGTCCGCTTGGGAAAGCGGTAGCAACGGATGCCACTAAAACACCAGCATCTCCCAGTGCTTTTTTTGCCACTTTAACCATACTGGGATACACACATACTGCTGCAACTGTAGGTAAGCCAGGATAAGCATCATGTAAATGCTGTGCTTTATAACAAAGCTGTTTTACCTTGCCCTCGGTATCTTTCCCTTCCAGGGTAGTCAGGTCAATCATGTTCAGCACCAGCTTCAGTCCATTCAGTTTCGTTTCTTTTTTGATACTGCGTTTTGTAAACCTGGAAGCTCTTTCTTCTACTCCCACCTGGTCAATACGGGGGGAAGAGTGGAAGTCCGGAACGATATTCAAAGATTTGGCTACAGGCATAGCGTCCAATATTAATTGAACTTCAAAGGTAACCAAAGTTTGAAAGCCAAACCAACTGCAATCATCCTCCTAATGTGATGGTATCGAAAAGAAATTGAAGATCTTTCTGGCTGATGCATTTTTTCTGTATATTTTCTATTATAAATAAAAACCTTACCGGATTATTGCCTTTTATCAATTTGAAAATTTTCTTTGCGTCAATTTTACTACATTCGGCATCCTTTTTCGAAGGCTCTTATTAAAAACAACTTCTAATAACAAAAACAGAATTCAATGAGAAAACCTCAATTCAATTTCAAATTGGTTTTCGTACTGGCTTTTATTTTCCTGACAAAAACCGGAACCGCACAGGTTACTTTTCCTGAAAACGGTGTGGATGATCCCAGACCCGGATATTATGCCTTTACGAATGCCACCATAGTAAAAGACGGTATCGTTACTTTGACCAATGCTACATTAGTTGTAAAAAACGGAAAAATTATTTCTGTGGGTTCAAATTTAAAAACTCCGGTTGGTGCTGTGGAAATAGACTGCAGGGATAAATATATTTACCCTTCTTTTATTGATATTTATGCTGATTATGGAATTGCAACTCCATCAACCGGCACACAAAGCGGACAGGCTGGCGGATTTAACCCTTTTCAACAAGCACAACTTACATCCAATGCAAAAGGCCCCCAGGGCTGGAACCAGGCTATAAAAAGTGATGTAGATGCTTACCGGATATTAACTGTAGAGGAGGCAAAAGCCAAACCACTTCGTGATGCAGGATTTGGTACCGTATTATCTCATGTTAAAGATGGCATTGCCCGCGGTACCGGTGCGGTGGTTTCTTTGGGAAATGAAAAAGAAAACCTGGTGATCATTAAAGAAAAGGCATCGGCTCATTATTCTTTTAACAAGGGAACCTCTACCCAATCTTATCCCAGTTCTTTAATGGGAACTATCTCTTTGTTAAGGCAAACTTATTTAGACGCTCAATGGTATAAAAACAAACCGGCAGCAGAAGGATTTAATTTAAGCCTGCAATCATGGCTCGATAACCAGCATCTTCCACAGATATTCGATGCAGGAGATAAATGGAATGATTTACGGGCAGACAGGATCGGAGATGAATTTGGAGTACAGTATATAATCAAGGCAGGTGGCAATGAATACCAGCGGATAAAAGAAATGAAGTCAACCAACGCATCTTTTATCGTTTCATTAAATTACCCCCAGGCCCAGGATGTGGAAGATCCCAATGATGCCAGATTTGTTTCAGTGAGTGACATGAAACATTGGGAACTGGCACCATCCAATCCAGCTGCCTTTGAAAAAGCAGGTATAAATTTTTGCCTTACTACAGCCGATCTCAGAAATGTAAACCAGTTTTGGACAAACCTTCGCAAAGCAATGGAGTATGGACTAAGTGAGAATAAAGCAATGGAAGCGTTGACCAAAGCACCTGCAACCTTATTAGGAGTCTATGATAAAGTTGGCAGCCTGGATGAAGGGAAGCTTGCAAATTTTATAATTACAACCGGTCCCGTCTTTAACGAAAAAACCAGCATTCTTCAGAATTGGGTACAGGGAAAAAAATATGCAGTAAAAGAAGAAGCATGGACAAACATTGCCGGTACTTATACGCTTACCGTCAATGCTCCCGCCGGAACGGAAACTTACACCCTCGATGTAAAAAACGGAAACACGGTAACGATGACCGGTAAAGACACATTGAATACAAAATTTACTCATGATGGTAAAATTGTAAAACTCAGCTATGCCCCCATGACACGCAGGCAACGAGCTGCCGGCATAAATGCCGGTGGTGAACAACCCGGTGCAGGTGCTGGTTTTGGTGGAGGAAGATTTGGCGGTGCCGGTAACCAGGCTTCCGCACTTCCGGCATCAGCAACAAGACTTTCCGGATTCAGCACTGGTACAGAGTGGAACGGAACCGGAACAGATTCCTCAGGTAATTCTTTTATCTGGACTGCAAAATTTATAAAAGCAGCGGAACCAAAAGCTGACACTGTTATCAAAAAAGATGCACCGGTAATTGGTAAAGTAGTTTATCCTTTTGAACCTTTTGGTTGGGATGAATCACAGCAACCGAAACAGGAAGCCATCCTTATAAAAAATGCTACAGTCTGGACGAATGAGAAAGAAGGAATTTTTCAGCAGACAGATGTATTATTAAAAAACGGGAAAATTGCAGCGATTGGCAAAAGTTTAAATGAAACCGGTGCTAAAATAATTGACGGAACAGGAAAGCATGTAACGCCTGGTATTATTGATGAGCATTCACATATTGCAGCGGCTTCCATAAATGAAGGTGCCCAAAGCGTAACCTCGGAAGTCAGGATAGCAGATAATCTGAATCCAGATGATATTAATATTTATCGTCAGCTCAGCGGTGGTGTTACTACTTCTCATATTCTTCATGGTTCTGCTAATGTCATTGGCGGACAAACACAATTAATCAAATTGCGTTGGGGTGCCAATGACGATGATCTGAAATTCAAAAACTGGCTGCCGCAGATAAAATTTGCATTAGGAGAAAACGTAAAACGTTCTTCATCCACACAGGGCAATCCACGATATCCCGATACAAGAATGGGAGTAGAACAGGTATTAATGGATGCATTTACCCGGGCAAAAGATTATCAGCAGGAATGGAAAGAATATAACACAGCTAAAGAAAAATTAATTAAAGAAAAAAAGTCAACCACCAGCCTGGCGTCACCCCGCAGGGATCTTGAATTAGATGCTTTATCGGATATCATGAACGATAAAATGTTTATCACCTGTCATTCCTATGTACAGAGTGAAATAAATATGGCTATGGAAGTGGCCAATAAAATGGGGTATAAAATAAATACGTTCACACACATTCTTGAAGGATATAAAGTAGCCGATAAAATGAAAGAGCATGGCGCCAATGCTTCCACTTTTTCCGATTGGTGGGCTTATAAAATGGAAGTGGAAGATGCTATTCCTTATAATGCAGCCATCATGCACAGGGTAGGACTTACAGTAGCTATCAATTCTGATGATGCTGAGATGGCAAGACGTCTAAACCAGGAAGCAGCAAAAACTATTAAATATGGTGGCCTTTCTGAAGAGGAAGCTTTGAAAATGGTTACACTTAACCCGGCAAAAATGCTGCGTGTCGCAGATAGAGTAGGAAGTCTTAAAACCGGTAAAGATGCAGACGTAGTTGTCTGGAGTGATAATCCATTAAGTATTTTTGCAAAACCTCTTTATACAATTGTGGACGGCATTATTTATTTTGACCGTGAAAAAGATACAGATTTACAAAAGCTGGTGGATGTAGAAAGAACCCGCCTGATCAAAAAAATGAATGGAGAAAAAAGAAACGGTGCGCCGGTGATTCCTGCTCAGCCAAGTTACAGGGTAATGCATACATGCAGTGATCGTGGACATAGTCACGGTTTGCTGGTAATTGATGCAGATGAATTAAATAACAATTAAAAATCAGTATATGAAAAAAATAATATTCTGTTTGTCACTGATCGGGGTTTTGGTAAATGCGAATGCTCAGGAAACAGTTTTACCAACCCAGCCACACAAGGGAACAACTGTAATCATCAATGCAACTATACATACGGGCAATGGGAAAATAATAGAGAATGCCAGTATTGTCATCACTGACGGAAAGATCACCGCTGTTGGTAAGGATGTAACGGTACCCACAAATGCCACAAAAGTAGATGCACAGGGAAAACAGGTTTATCCGGGTTTAATATTGCCCGTTAGCTCGTTAGGTCTTGTAGAAGTATCAGCAGTCCGTGCATCAACTGATGTAAGAGAGATTGGTGATTTGAATCCCAATGTCCGTTCTATAATTGCGTATAATGCGGATTCCAAAGTGATCAATACACTCCGTTCCAATGGGATATTAATGGCCAATGTGGTGCCGCAGGGAAGTTTTTTGGCTGGTTCTTCATCCGTTGTTCAACTGGATGCATGGAATTGGGAAGATGCTGCAATAAAAACTGATGCCGGCATGCATTTTTATATGCCCGCATTAATGGCGAGAGGAGGTGGCCGTTTCGGTGGTGGTGGCCGCTTTGGCCCGCAACAACAAACACAAAGAGACCCGGTAAAGGAAGGCCTGGAAAAAATTGATGAGTTGAAAACTTTTTTCAAAGAAGCAAAAGCTTACCTGGCTGAGCCAACTCATAAAGAATCCAATTTAAAATTTGAATCAGTAAAAGGATTATTTGACAGAAGCCAGAAGTTTTATGTACATGCCAATATTGTAAAACAAATGCTGCTGGCACTTGATTTTGTTAAGGAATTTAATTTTGATGTAGTCATTGTGGGTGGCAGTGATAGTTGGCAGATCGCAGACCTTCTGAAACAAAACAATGTGTCTGTAATTTTACAACAATCTCATAGTTTACCAACATCAGATGATGATGATGTGGACCAGCCGTATAAAAGTGCAGCGGCTCTTCAAAAAGCCGGGGTGGTATTCGCTATTTCTGATGATGATGGACAGACCCGTGGACGTAATCTTTCTTTCAATGCAGGGACAGCCGCAGCGTATGGGTTAACAAAAGAGGAAGCCTTGCAAGCCATTACACTTAATGCTGCTAAGATCATGGGCGTTGCTGATAAAGCTGGAAGTATTGAAGTAGGTAAAGACGCTAATATCATTATCAGCGAGGGTGATATACTTGATATGCGTACCAGCAATGTGACAGAAGCCTTTATCCAGGGACGTAAAATAGACCTGACTGATAAACACAAACTATTGAACGACCGGTTCAATAAAAAATATGATATAAAACAAGCGAAACCGTTTTAGTATGAAATTGTCTTTGGGAAACTACCGGGTGGCAGAAATGCTACCCGGTTTTTATTTATAAAATATTATTTAAATAAAATTAATAATCCTTTCTTTAATGTTCATGATGCTGATGATTCTCATCATGATGATTATTCAGATCGTACTCATGGCCGCAATGAGGGCATTTTTGTTTTTTTGTTTTCTTCTCTGATCTGAATTCTTCCAAAAAGCCGGCTGTAATAATTCCGGCAGGTAAAGCAAAAAATGCTACACCGGCAAGCATAATTACGCCGGTTAAAAATTTTCCAATTTCAGTTTCCGGAATCATGTCGCCGTAACCGGTAGTAGTTAAAGTAACTACAGCCCACCAAACAGTGGCAGGAATACTGGTGAACTTGCTGTCTATTTCATTATGTTCAGCGAAATACAAAATAGAGGAGGCGATAATGATAAGAAATAAAGCAAGAACAAGACTTAAAATCAACTCATTCTTTCTCGATTTAAAAATATTTGACACCTTCTTTGCAGATTTCATATAGGCCGTTAATCTGAATAACCTTAAAAATCTCAGTAAACGGAGAATTCTTAACATCCTGAGATCAAAGCCCACAATTGCCTGAAGGTAATAAGGAAGAAAAGCCAGCAGATCAATAATTGCTCCCCAGGTAAGCATATAACGGATCCTGCCTTTGATACTATGTTTGTATTTTGGATCATGATTGCAGCTCCAGACTCTCAGCACATATTCAATGGTGAATATGATAACTGAAAACAGATCAAAATAATGAAAAAAGGTTTCATACTGATCATGTAAGCTTTTTACTGTTTCCAGCATGACTGCGATCACATTTAAAATAATTAATGTAATGATGGAAAAATTGATGATTTTATCTGCCCGGGACTCGCCAAGCTCCGGGTGCAGGAGAATATGAGTCTTGTATTTGATCTTGTTGTACATAAGCTGGTTTTGGACGAAGGTGATTATTCTCCTCCGATAAGTGTGCTAAAGATAAAAAAATATAAACTGCATTTAAAAATAACGATGTTGTATCAATTGGAGGAGCAAGTACTGTTTATTGTTTGAGTCCTCTTTTTTTAATCATACCGCCTTTGATGTCTTTGATAGCTGCCATGATCACAAATGCGTGAGGGTCTATTTTCTGGATTTCCGTAGTTAGTTTACTTATTTCAAGCCTTGTGACTACGGTAAAAAGAATGTCTTTCTGGTCATCATGGCCTTGTTTCCCATAACCGCCTTTACCCTTGTAAACGGTAATGCCTCTTCCCAGTTTATTAATGATCATTTCTTTTAATTCTGCATAATGCGAAGAAACAATGGTGACGCCGGTGTATTCTTCTATGCCCTCGATGACAAAGTCAACTGCTCTGGAAGCTACCAGGTAAGTAATGATGGCATATAAAGCAATATCAATTGAAATAAAGTAAGCGGCCGCTGCAAAAACGAAAATATTTATCAGGGTAATGATATCACCAATAGTAGTACTCAGTTTGCGGCTAAGATATAAGGCAAGTACTTCAGTACCGTCAATAACCGCTCCGCCCCGAATTGTAAAACCAATGCCCGACCCCAGAAAGATACCGCCAAAGATGGCTACTAATAATTTATCGTCTGTGACCAACGGGAAATGTATATAAGCTGTTGACAATGCAAGCCCGCTAATTGCCAATGCAGCCTTAATAGTAAATGTTCTGCCAATAACACCCAGGCCTAATAAAAGGAAGGGTACATTTATTAACAGGAGCATGATTGAAAATTTTGCCACTGTCAGTTGACTGGACAGCAGCGCTATACCTGTAGCTCCTCCATCAATAAAGCCATTGGGTATTAAAAATCCTTTCAGGCCAAAAGTAGCTGTGGTAATTCCCAGTAAAACAAGCACCAGGTCTTTGAAAAAAGCTTTGATTGATATTTTTAATTCCCGGTAAGCTTTGGCAAATTCGTAAGAAGTGTATTCAGTTTCATTTTCAGGTTTATTCTGTCTTTGCTGCAGAATTGTCTGGAATAGTATTTTTCTTAAGAAAGGTCTCATGAAATAGTTTGGTTGACGGCAGGGTCAATTTCAAATTTAATCCATTCAGTCCGATAATTATCACCAATTTGAATGGAAGAAAAATAAATTTCCAGTATTAAATCAAATCTGTTGCTGCGGCTGTTAAAATCAAGCCCGAAAACTTTTTTACAGTTCCTTCAGGGTACATTTTTAAAAGTACTTATTTAAGTTTCAATCAGCTTAGTATGCAGTTGACTGTAAACTAAAAAAACAAATTAATGTGACCGGAGAATTAATAAAAAAAAACAAGTTAACTGATAAATTATTTTGTTTGCTTATGAAATTAATTACAAGGCACTGTAAAACGGGGAATTTAAAGATTTTTAAAAATTTTACTTTTATTAATCAATTAAAGCTTTAGTTATTTGCACAAAAAAAGCATTCACTTTCATGAATGCTTTCAAGTTAAAAAATATTTTATCAATCAGGCTTCCTTCCCATGGCAGTGCTTATACTTCTTTCCGCTGCCGCAGGGGCATTTATCATTACGTCCAATCTTTGGCGCTACTTTCACCGGAGCTTGTTTTTCTGCAACTGTAGCACCACCACCACCCGGTTCCAGCCGGTCTCTTTCATTGGCAGCATAATCTTGCCCGGCTGCTTCTACTTCTTCTTTATTGGCAGATAGTTTACTAAGGTCCGTTTTTATTTTTTTGCCTTCACGCAGTTGTGCATTTTGTTCCTGTACAGGTAAAGTGGCATGACAGAGGAAAGAAACAATTTCTTTGTTTACCTCGCTGTCCATATTTTTAAACTGGTTAAATGCTTCCATTTTATAAATGACCAGCGGATCTTTCTGTTCCAGGTAAGCAGTTTGTACACTTTGTTTCAGGTCGTCCATGGCACGCAGATGTTCCTTCCATGCATTGTCAATAACGGCCAGGGTGATGGATCTTTCCATGGCATCGCAGATTTCAGCACCCTGGGTATCCAGCGTCTTCTGCATGTTGGTTAAGGAGTTGATTATTTTTCGCCCATCAGACAAAGGCACCACTACATTCTCAATGTGATTTCCCTGGGTCAACCGGATATTTTTGAAAACCGGTAAAGCATGCTTTTTCAGTTCTTCTTTTTTCCACTCATAATTCCGGGTAGCCTCGGCATATAACTGATCGGCAAGTTTTAATTCATCTGTTTTTAAAAATTCTTCTTTTTCTATTTTGGTATCCATCCCAAAATTCACAATGCAACCCAGTTTGAAACCATCAAAATCTTCCTGTTCACGGTAAATGCTGATCAGCTCTTCTGTTACAAGTGAAAATGCATTATCAAGGTCCAGGGCCAGTCGTTCACCAAATAAAGCATGCTGGCGTTTGCTGTAAACAACATTGCGTTGCTTGTTCATTACATCATCATATTCCAGTAATCTTTTACGAATGCCAAAATTATTTTCCTCTACTTTTTTCTGAGCCCTTTCAATACTGTTGGTGATCATACTGTGCTGGATCACTTCTCCTTCCTTGTAACCTAAGCGGTCCATGATCTTGGCAATCCGTTCACTCCCGAACATTCGCATCAGGTCATCTTCCAGCGATACATAAAACTGGGAACTACCGGGATCGCCCTGTCGTCCGGCACGGCCACGAAGCTGTCTGTCCACACGCCGGCTATCATGTCTTTCTGTACCAATGATGGCAAGCCCGCCGGCTTCTTTTACGCCTGGTCCCAGTTTAATATCCGTACCTCTGCCCGCCATGTTAGTGGCAATCGTTATGGCACCTGGCAAACCGGCTTCTGCTACAATCTGTGCTTCTTTCGTATGTTGTTTTGCATTCAGCACATTGTGAGGAATCTTTTTTACATGAAGCATCTTGCTTAATAATTCACTCACATCAACAGAAGTGGTACCCACCAGCACGGCTCTTCCGGCATTTCTTAAGGTTTCTATTTCTTCAATGACGGCTTTGTATTTTTCTCTTTTTGTTTTGTAAACAAGATCCTGGTGGTCTTTACGAATCAACTTTTCGTTGGTAGGAACAGTGACTACATCCAGTTTGTAAATACTCCAGAATTCACCTGCTTCGGTTTCTGCCGTACCCGTCATACCGGCCAGCTTATGATACATCCGGAAATAATTCTGCAGTGTAATGGTGGCATAAGTTTGGGTAGCCGCTTCAATTTTTACATTCTCTTTTGCTTCTATAGCCTGGTGCAGGCCATCGGAATATCTCCTGCCTTCCATGATACGGCCGGTTTGTTCATCCACAATTTTTACTGCACCTTCCATCACTACATATTCTACATCTTTATCGAATAAAGTATAGGCTTTCAACAGTTGCTGAGCTGTGTGGATGCGATCTGCTTTTACCCGGAAATCATTCAGCACTTCTTCTTTCAGTTGCATTTTTTCTTCCGACGTGCATTCTTTCTTTTCAATTTCGGCCAGTTCCACTCCTATATCCGGCATGATAAAAAAATCAGGATCTTCACCGGATTTGGTGATCATGGCAATTCCTTTATCGGTCAGATCAACAGAATTGTTTTTTTCATCAATGTAGAATAACAGGTCCTCGTCTACTACTTTCATTTCTTTTTGCTGATCCGCCAGGTAGTAATTTTCTGTCTTCTGCATTTTTACTCTTATTCCCGGTTCACTTAAATATTTTATGGTGGGTCCGTATTTGGGTAATCCCCTGTGTGCCCTGTATAAAAACAAACCTCCGCTTTTGGGATCATCATCTCCTTCAGCAAATCTTTTTTTGGCTTCATTCAGGCAGCTCCGGACGATTCTTTCCTGTGCTTCCACCAGTTGCAGAATCCTGGGCTTTAAAATATGATACTGCTGATCTTCTCCTCTCGGGATGGGGCCGGAAATAATCAACGGGGTTCTTGCATCATCAATCAATACGCTATCGGTTTCATCCACCATCGCATAGTGATGTTTGCGTTGCACCATTTCTTCCGGTGAATGCACCATATTATCACGGAGGTAATCGAAGCCGAATTCATTATTGGTGCCGTAGGTAATATCGGCCAGGTAAGCTTTTCTTCTTTCTTCACTGTTTGGCTGGTGCTTGTCAATACAATCTACGGTAAGGCCCAGCCATTCAAAGATGGTTCCGTTCCATTCCTGGTCACGACGGGCCAGGTAATCATTTACCGTTACTATGTGAAGGCCTTCTCCTGCCAACGCATTCAGGTAAGCGGGTAAAGTGGATACAAGTGTTTTACCTTCACCCGTTGCCATTTCAGCAATTTTTCCCTGGTGTAAAACTATACCCCCCACCAGTTGAACATCGTAATGCAACATGTTCCAGGTAATTTGTGAACCGCCGGCTGTCCAGGTATTTTTAAAAATTGATTTCTCACCTTCGATGGATACATAATCCCTGATAACACTCAGGTCACGATCCAACTCCGTGGCGGTAGAAATGATCTCTTTATTTTCTTTAAATCTTCTTGCCGTTTCTTTTACTACAGCAAAAGCCTCAGGTAAAAGTTCATTAAGCGCTTCTTCTACTTTTTTATTGCGATCTTTTTTTAGTTTATCCACTTCCTGGTAAATGGCATCTTTTCCAAAAAGATCATTAAACGGAAGCTCTTCTGCTTTTTTATTGGCCGCTGCAATTTGTGCATCAGTTTCAGCAAGGTGCTGGCTGATACGCTGACGGAATTCAATTGTCTTATTGCGCAATGCATCATTTGAAAGTGAATGGTAAGAGTCAAAATGCTGATTGATTGTTATTACTGTCGGTTGCAGCTTTTTTACATCTTTATCTGATTTGTTGCCGCCAAAAACCTTTGACAAAAAACTCATAGTATTCTTAATTAAATATGATCCTGTACATCTTCAACAGGAGTATCAAAAATTATCAGGATTGAAATCTGTCAAATAAAGTGCTACAAAATATTATGAGCCAATTTGACAGAGTTTGCCCCGTT
>DATDPZ010000204.1:0-11820 GCA_035292525.1 Chitinophagaceae bacterium | reverse complement strand
GCAGGGGTATATAAAAATCAGGATAATTATTATTATTCATCATCCCTGTTTTATAAGTATGTAAAATATAATTGGGATTGCTAACTTATTTGCGTGATTAATCTTAATCGGTTGTTGCTTTTTAGCGGTTGCAGGCACACTTTTAAAAATGGAATACCAATAAAAGTGTAATTCTCGCTGTTATACGAATCACCCGATTTCACTTTATTTATTTCAATGTATTAAACGCCCATTTAATCAAAAAATAGCTAAGCCGAACTGGATATAAGATTATTGCAAGGAGTAAGACTGTCGTTAATAAAGTATTATTTATTTTCTTATTGCTCCATATATCTGTCACGGCATTTTTATATGATAGATTTTTATTTTCAATTTTCTTTGAAATGTCTTCTTTAACTGCAGCAATAGAAGCATGATTTTTTAAGGCAAATTGAATAGTAGTGTCAAACTCTGAAAAGCTTCTTAAATCCACTACTGTACCAATCGGTAGGCCATCCTCATTGTAGTCATCAATTATAAACTTTTCCTTCCTGAAAGTTTCGTAGAATTTATCTCGATAGTCTGCTGATGAGAGAAACTCTCTGAATTTATTTTGCTCAACAAAGTCAAACACTGCTGTTGAGTCCTGAACCATTCTTGGCAAAGGAGGTTTCTGTTTAGGAAAGAGTTCGTATCCACCATATTTTTTAA
Organism: Chitinophagaceae bacterium; assembly: GCA_035292525.1. Lineage (GTDB taxonomy): Bacteria > Bacteroidota > Bacteroidia > Chitinophagales > Chitinophagaceae > VBAS01. The sequence goes on along the minus strand of DATDPZ010000204.1, from coordinate 11,130 downwards.
AAATGTCAAGATGAGTATATGAATAACCTGTAGGTGATATAGGAAGCACAGTCGCTTCCTTCTTCGGTCCTTTTTGGTCAAAAAGAAATTCTTGAGCCTGTTGTTTGGGGATAAAATAAATGTCCTTCCCAACCTGATATTTTGTTACAAAATATTTTTTTGTCTTATCGTATAATTCTTTGATGAAGTCCTTTGGTAAGTTGTCAAGTTGCTGCACTAACGATGCAATCTCCGATTTAAGGTTTGATTTCTTTGTCTTGTAGTGATTATTACGCAATAATAAAAAACACCAGGTAATCCCAACTACTACAAGTCCCCCAAAAAAGATGAGTATTTCTCTTGCAATTCTTTTCTTTAATAAAGGCTTGGCGGTTGTCATTGGTCAATAATGATGGAAGTTGTCTCCACGGGTTTCACACAACTCGAATATAAATAAATTATACGGAACTTAAAAGTTTACGAGGGTTGGTATATAGCAGTTGCAAGTAGTTCACTTTTTAAAATTTAATACCAACAACAGCATAATTCCTATATAAATTGGGCCGCCTGTTGTACGAAGTTTTAGCGAAGGTTGTATTCTTGTTTTAAATTTTTGTATTCCTCTTCGGAAATATGTAATTCCCATTCAATTTTGCCAATTGCTTTTGGATTGATATTTCTTGCTTCCGCTATTCGTTTTGAAAGCCATTGTTTGGAGCCATTGTGATGGGTACACAAACATTCCTTAACGTCAACACACTCAAAATAATCATCTAAAGTTTTTGGGAGGCAAGCTATATTTGATGCAACGTACTCGCTTGCAACACTTGGATAATATATGCAATGCACTTGTGGTAATGCTTTTGTTAAATAATAATTCGAAAACATTGAGCTGAATATATAACCAAATTTATCGTCTCTATTGACTTCCTTAATAAATACTTCAGTCATAAAGTTTAAAAATTCTGAAACTACTTCACTAACATCAGGAGTTAAGGTTTTGAGAAAATCATTATGATATTCCCAATCTTTCTCAAACTCTGGTCTATAATTAATTGCTTGGTGATAAAATATTGGGAAGTGATTAATTAATGTATCTTTTTTTTGTCTCCATTTTGAAACTGTGTATAAGTCACCCAATCCTGGTCGCGTCTCTAAAATTGATGGGAGATTTCCAGCTCCAGCATAAAAAACTGATTGCCCTTTTAAACTGGCTCTATTAAAAGGTAGCTTATGTTCGATTTTTAAAGGTGGGTATTTTAATTGTGTGTAGTCTGTTAGCCTCACGTTTTGTTTTTCTCTTACAGTTCTGTTAATAATAACTCTTTGGAATTCTCCCTCAAAATGTATTGGAAAAGCTAAGATTGGAAAAAAGGAAATATCGCTTTCAAAATTGCTAATTAAAGCAGCTTCTAAGAATACTGGAAGTTGTTGTCGCGAAACGTGTCTAGCCGCTTTGAGTCGTCTTAATATAAATTCCTTTTGTTGTGGATTAAATTTTAAATCTCTTAAATCATCATACATGTGCAAAAAAATTTCGTACAACGAGAGTTTGTACCCCTTACCGACATGACCAAATATACACAGATGTAGCCTCTCCTGATTTTTTTATAAAATAAAAAACGGAAGCAGTTCCATCTTTAAACTTAGGATCTGCTACCGTTAAGTAAATGATTTTTTTTTGGTCCATGAAATTACAATACCTGCACTGCCTGCCGGTAACCCGAAACTAAAAACGGGAAACGATAAACTTCATCAAAACGCTTTCTGTTTATCACCCATTGTATTCTTGTCTGCATTCTTTACATATTTCTCCATCCAGGTAAATTGTTCATATAACAAATGCAGTAAATTTTCTTTACCCGCATAGCCATGGCTTTCATAAGGCAACTGTACATATCTTACGGTGCCGCCATGTCCTTTTATAGCATTAAACATTCTTTCACTTTGAATGGGATAAGTGCCGGTATTATTATCCAATTCTCCATGCACTAAAAGAATGGGTGTTTTTATTTTGTCTGCATACATGAACGGGCTCATGTTATTATACAAGTCGGGTGCCTGCCAGTAATTGCGATCTTCATTCTGAAAACCAAAAGGCGTCAAGGTTCTGTTATAAGCGCCGCTGCGGGCAATACCGGCTTTAAATAAATTGGTATGTGCAAGCAGGTTGGCTGTCATAAATGCACCATAGCTGTGTCCGCCAACAGCTACCCGGTTCCTGTCGCCAACACCCAGCGCTGCTAACGTATTGATGGCGGCTTCTGCATTCATGCGAAGCTGATCTATAAAATTGTCGTTTGGTTTTTTTTCTTTGTCAGTGGCTACAATCGGCATTTCTGCGGCATTCAATACGGCATAACCCTGCGTAACATAAAATAAAGGGGAGCCGCCATTTACCAACGTAAAGCGGTGTTCGCTGCCACGGATCTGTGCAGCATCAGCAGCAGAATTAAATTCAGCAGGGTAGGCCCATATCAATACAGGAAGTGGCCCGTCTTTGTTTCTATCATAACCTTTAGGCAGGTATAAGTCGCCGGTCAGGTTTACGCCATCCTCTCTTTTGTATTTTATTTTTTCTTTGCTCACTCCTTCCATTTGCGGGTAAGGATTTTTGAAACCGGTCAGTTGCATATCTCCCGATTTGCTTTTTAAATTTTTGATCCAGTAATTGGGCATTTCATTTTCACTTTCCCTGCGGGTAATCACCTGCAGTTTATCAGCATCAATTATTTTCACTATGTTTTCAAAATAGCCTTCGTCACATCGCCAGATGATGTTCAGTTTTTTTGTACTAAGATCAAAGCTGGCAAGAAAAGGCAGATCGCCTTTGTCCGAAGCGCCGGTACCATTATTCATTAATAGTTTGTTGCCATTATCAATGAGTTTAATTACTTCACGTCCCCACTGGTTTTTTACGGTTGCCGGCGAACCGGGATTATTATAAGCATCGGTGGTATTTCTTTCAATGATTTTTTCCATTTCCCCGGTTGTTGGGTTGTACCTGCTGGTTGTAATAATTTGTTTGCCTCTCAGCATTTCAGTGACCAACGCAAATGTTGCATTCCCCCAGGTGATGCCGGCATAACGCATTTTCGTTTTAAAAAGTTCTTTTGGCGCTGCGGTAAAAGGTGCACTCACGGCATACACCGCATCCCGGAATTCAGCTTGATTTTTTATCAGGCCACCATCAATGGCTTCGCACCAAACGATAGTAGCGGGTTCATCATCTCTCCAGTCAAAATTGCGGGGCACCAGTTGTACATTGTCATTCCCACCGGGTGCGGTTTCGCTGGAGGGGAGATCTGCTAATTGTTTTACCAACTTTCCATTCATATCTGTAATCACAACAGTAGCCGGGAATCCATTGGCAGGTACTAAATAAGAAAAAGGTTTTTTCAGTTTGCGTACCATCATGTATTTTTTATCGGGAGAAATACTGATGTTGCCGTAAATAGCCGGCTGCCCGATTTTGGTTTCTATACCGTTTGTATTTTTTACTAACTGTGAGGTGGCATAAAATTCATACAACTGCTCATCATAAGGCGACTTGATCATGTCCTGGAAAGTAGGCCGGGGAGAAGCCTTGCCATAGTTTTCCTGAGCAGTAGGTCCCGTAGGCATTAAAGGTCTGGCAGGAGCAGCGGTTGCAGGTTTCAGCGCAGTACGATAAATCAGTGTATTATCATCCACCCATTGGTAACTGGCGCCGCCAATTACATTTAAAGCACTGGTATTTATTTTCATTGCTTTTTGTGTTGTGATATCAATTACATAAAGATCTACACGATGGGCAGTGGTATTAATGAAAGCTATTTTTTTATCATTCGGGCTAAAACTTACACTGCCGGCCAACATAGGAGAAGGCAAACCGGTTATTTTAAACTCTTTTCCCGAAGAAATATTTTTCAGGTAAAGGTTATTAATATAATTGGCCCGGCTGGGCGCATAATTATTCGGGTCAATCCGTAAACCGGCAATCCTTAATTCAGGCCTGGCCAGTTCTTCAACAGAGGGATAGCTGTTTCTTTCTGAAAATATCATCCAGACCGCTTTATCATCCACACTCACTGCTGGTGTGGGTTTTGCCAGCAGCATATCGGCAATGTCTTTAGGCGGCAGTTTATATCCGCCATCATCGGCGGAGATATCTTTGGGGCCTTGTGCAAAAATTATTTTTCCGCAAACAAGGAATAAAAATAAAATAGTGTAAGTGGTAAACTTTCTCATGTCAAATAATTTTGAATGAAGTTAGGAAACTTGGTATTAATGAATCAACCGTTTGTAAAAAACAAAAGGAATGGTTTACATCATAAGATGTATTAAATTTACTTCCCAAAATCAATTCAAATGATAAATGCTGCATACAAAGTTGGTTTCATATTAAGCCTGCCAGTTCTTTTTATTTTCACTTGTAGTTCATTTAACCCGCAAAAAAACGTTACTCTATCAGCAATCGGGGGCATTAGTTTGCCGGCAGGGTTTACCGCCACCGTGTTAGCTGATTCTTTAGGAAGGGCCAGACATCTGGTTGTAAATTCCAATGGTGATATTTATGTAAAACTGGAAAGACTGATTAATGGAAAAGGAATTATGAGGTTGAGGGATGCAAATAAAGATGGCATAGCAGAATCTGTAACCGGGTTTGGAAATTATGGCGGTACCGGCATTGCCATTAAAGACGGTTATTTGTATGCTTCGTCAAATGAAGATGTCTTTCGTTATAAAATCAACAACAATGAAGTGGACACTACCAGCCCGGAAAAAATTGTTACGGGATTAGTGAATAAAAGACAACATGCATCCAAATCAATTGCGCTGGATAATGCGGGAAATATTTATGTGAATATCGGCGCTCCTTCCAATTCCTGCCAGGAACAGGATAGGGCAATTGGTTCCAAAGGACAGGATCCCTGCCCGATACTGGAAACCGCCGGCGGGGTGTGGCAGTTTAAAGTGAATAAATTAAATCAATCTTATGCGGAAGGAATTCGCTATGTAACCGGTATCCGCAATATTGTAGGCCTTGATTGGAATAATGATGTAAATGAATTGTATGCAGTGCAGCATGGCCGCGATGATCTGAATCGTTTGTACCCCGATATATATTCTATTGATGAAAGCGTGGAGCTTCCTGCCGAAGAATTGTTTTTGATGAAAAAAGGTGCAGACTTTGGCTGGCCATATTGTTATTATGATCAGTTTCAGAATAAAAAAGTGAATAGCCCTGAATATGGTGGCAATAAAATTAAAACCGATCGTTGTGAAGATAAAGATCTTCCTATCTATACATTTCCCGGCCATTGGGGTCCCAATGCATTATTATTTTATACCGGAAACCAGTTTCCTGAAAAATACCGTAACGGCGCTTTCATTGCATGGCATGGTTCATGGAACCGGGCACCCAGGGAGCAACAGGGATATTTTGTCACCTTTCTTCCTTTTAAAAATGGAAAACCCAGCGGTGATTATGAAATTTTTGCTGATGGCTTTGCCGGTGAAAATAAAACACCACAGGGCGCCAACTGGCGGCCATGCGGATTAGCACAGGCGCCGGATGGTTCATTAATTATTTCTGATGATCAGAAAGGAAGGATATGGAAAGTATCTTATACCGGAAAATAAAACAGGATGAAGAAGGTTTTCTTTACTTTTTTAACAGGCACTTTTTTTTTACTGATCGCCTGGATGCAGCCCGCTGTTCCTAAAGCTACCATGGAAAGAGGTAAAGTGGTTTATGATAAAGCCTGCCTGAGTTGTCACATGCCAAACGGGTTGGGTGTGCCCCGAATGGCACCTTCACTTTCCAAATCAAAATATGTATTGGGCACTAAAACTAAAATGATACGGATTGTGTTGCGGGGATCAGAAGAGTTACCGGTAAATGAAGACAGGGATTTTACAAACCCAATGGCCCCGATCCTGAATCTTACCGACCAGCAATTAGCAGATGTGCTGACATTTGTAAGAAACAGTTATGGCAACCGTGCTTCTGTTATCACTGCTGCCGATGTAAAATATGTGAAAGCCAGGATGAATTAGTTTATTCCTTTTTATAAATGATTCCGTCCTTCATTACCAGTTTTACTTTCCATAAATTTTTTATGTCTTGCGTTGGATCTCCATCCACGGCAATAATATCTGCTAACAAACCGGGAGCTAATCTTCCCAGTTTATCAGCATATCCGAATACAGCTGCATTGACTGCCGTTGCAGATTTCAATACTTCTGTTGGTTTCATGCCATATTCCACCATCAGCTCCATTTCTTTTACATTTTCTCCATGTGGAAACACTCCCACATCGCCACCCATAACGATGGTAACTCCTGTTTTTAATGCTAACGCAAAACTTTTCTTTTTATCTGTGATGCGCTGCGGTTCAGGATCTGTTCCTTTTTTCCAACCGGCATACTTCAATATATTTTCTCCTGCTGATATTGTTGGGCAAAGCGCCACAGCTTTCTCTTTCATCAGTTGAAAAACTTCTTCTGTTCCGTTATCACCATGTTCTATCGAAACAACTCCGGCCAGTGTTGCCCGTTTCATGGCTTCAGGCGTTACCGCATGTGTTACCATTTTTCTTCCGCTGCTTTTTGTTACTTCCACTGCTTTATTCAATTCATCCTGTGTAAAACTGGGTTGGGCTTCTTTATACATTCCCCAGCGGTAGTCAGCATATAATTTTATAAAATCAGCTCCTTTCCCAATCTGTGTCCGGATCTCTTTTACCAATGCATCATGTCCATCGGCCACGGCTGCTCCAATTTCATTTTCGTTATCCGGTGAAAGTTTGGGGCCATAACTCCCTGTGGTTACAATAGCCCTGGTAGCGATGATCATCCTGGGCCCGGGAACGATTCCTTTGTCAATGGCTTCTTTTAATCCCACATCATCATACATGGCGCCTTCTGTGCCCAGGTCTCTTACTGTAGTGAAGCCGGCCATCAAAGTAGCTTTTGCATGATTGACAGCTCTCACCGTTCTTTCTGCCCGGCTTTCTTTCAGTACCTGGTCGTTCCATGAAGTTTCATTGTAGGGATGCAGGAATAAATGCGAATGTCCTTCAATCAACCCCGGCAATAAAGTCATTCCTTTTAATTCAATAATTTCTGAACCTGCCGGTAGTTTGAAACTCATACTGCCAGCCTGTTCTATCCGGTTGTTTTTTACCAGCAGCACCCATCCGGTTTGCATTTTTTCACCATCAAAAACACGATCGGGTTTTAAAAGCAGGTATTTGTCGCCCGGTTGCGCACCGGCAACCAGCAGAAAGGTTAAAGTATTTATCAGGAGTAAATATTTTTTCATACAGTGGTTTTTAAATGAATTTCATTAAAACTAAATATTTTATTTGTTTTTTATAAAATCTATTTCAATATTTGCATTGCAATGAAAATTTTACAAAACAAATACTGGTGGTGGCATACAAACTCTTAGGGTCTGTCATGTCATTACTATGTTTGTTATAAACATATTCAGCAGCCCCGAAATATCGGGGTTTTTTATTTTGTAGCCGGCAAAAGATACCCTGGTTAAGCTTTACTTACGATGTCCGCCCGGCCAGCCATTCGGACGGGCTCCGTTCATCTGCATTGCTACTATGAAAAAATTGAAATGAAATGAAAAAAATTGAATTTAATACGACCAGTAAAAACATCCTTGCAGATGTATTTACTCCCGTCAGCATCTATCTCCGGTTACGGGACCGGTTCCGGGATACTGTATTACTTGAAAGCACAGATCACCATGTAGCGGAAAACAGTTATTCTTTTATTTGTGTAAATGCAATTGCCGGCATTGAAATAAAAGATAGCAAGGAGCTTGAATTTAAACTGCCGGGGCAAAATCCGGAAAAGACCGGTATAAAATTTCCCGGGGAAGTGCCAAAATTATTATGGGATTTCATCAACAGGTTTGAAGCAGCAACCCCGGAGAATAAAGAAACCAAATTTGCACAGGGATTATTTGGTTACACTGCTTACGATGCAGTACAGTTTTTTGAATCTGTTAAACTCAAGACTACTGACTCCTCCTTTCCCGCAATCCCGCTTATACGCTATCGTCTTTATCAATACGTTCTTGCTTTCAATCATTTTAAAGATGAACTCATCTTGCTGGAAAATAATTTTAAAGGAATAAACAGTGAATTATCTCTTGTAGAATCATTGATCAGCAGTAAAGATGTTCCGGTTTACCCTTTCAAAACAAAAGGCGGGGAAACAACAAACTTAAATGATGAGGAGTATAAATCGATTGTTGAAAAAGGAATTGCTGCTTGTCACCGGGGAGATGTTTTTCAGATTGTCTTAAGCCGACAGTTCCGGCAATCATTTACCGGCGATGAGTTTAATGTGTACAGGGCACTTCGCAATATCAATCCTTCTCCGTATTTATTTTTCTTTGATTATGGTGATTATAAACTGATGGGTTCTTCACCCGAATCACAACTGGTCATTCAAAACGGAAAAGCAGTGCTGCATCCGATTGCAGGCACTTTTCGCCGTACCGGACATGACGAGCAGGATCAGGAAGCAGCACAATTATTAATGAGTGATAAAAAAGAAAACGCAGAGCATGTGATGCTCGTTGACCTGGCCCGGAATGATCTGAGCAGAATTTGCGATGATGTCAGCGTTTTACATTATAAAGAGATTCAGTATTACAGTCATGTTATTCACCTGGTCAGTGAAGTAACTGGTACAGTAAGAGCAGATTCCAATCCTTTTGAGTTGATGGCAAAAACTTTTCCGGCAGGAACCTTAAGTGGTGCACCTAAATTCAAAGCCATGGAATTGATTGACCAGCTTGAACCAACGGCAAGAAGTTACTATGGTGGCGCCATTGGTTTTATTGGTTTTAATGGCAGCTGTAATCATGCCATCATGATCCGCACACTGATGAGTATGAATAATACACTTACTTACCAGGCAGGCGCCGGCATTGTAGCGGCCAGTAAACCAAAAAGCGAATTGCAGGAAGTGAATAATAAACTGGGTGCCTTAAAGAAAGCAATTGAAAAAGCAGCATCCATCTAAAACTTCCGTTAAGGAATTTTTTGGGATATAAAAATAAGTGAAAGTCATTTTTTAAATAAAACTATAAAAACACTTTAGGTGTTCGGGGTATGAAAATATTAGTATTTGATAATTACGATTCTTTCACTTACAACCTGGTGCACCTGGTAGAAAAGATCACCGGTGTAAAAGCAGATGTATGTAGAAATGATCAGCTGCCTTTGGAAAAAATAAAGGACTATGATAAAATAATTTTATCACCGGGTCCCGGTATTCCGGATGAGGCGGGTTTACTTTTACCATTAATTAAAGAATATGCTGCAAGTAAATCCATACTGGGAGTTTGTTTAGGTCACCAGGCCATCGGGCAGGCATTCGGAGGCGAGTTGGTGAATTTGAGTACGGTTTATCATGGGGTGGCAACGAATTGTCAATTGTCAATTGTCAATTGTCAATTGTTTGAAGGACTTCCTGAAAACATTGAAGTAGGTCGCTATCATAGCTGGGTAGTTTCAAGAGAAAATTTTCCGGACGACCTGGAAATAACAGCTGAAGATGAAAACGGGTTAATCATGGGATTGCAACATAAAAAATTTGATGTACAGGGCGTTCAGTTTCACCCGGAAAGTATTCTGACACCGATGGGAGAAAAAATTATGCGAAACTGGTTGAACCCCAAACCTCCTAAAAGAGACTTGACTTGACTTAACTTAAATTGAAATGCAGGTATGAAAAAGATTTTACAATTATTATTCGAACATAAAACGCTGTCAAGGGAACAGGCAAAAGAAGTGCTGGTGAATATTGGCAAAGGAGTTTACAATGAGCATGAGATAACTGCTTTCATGACGGTTTACCTGATGCGCAGTATTACCATTGAAGAACTACAGGGTTTTCGTGATGCTTTACTGGAGCTTTGTGTGCAGATTGATCTGGATGAATTTCAAACACTGGATATTGTAGGAACAGGTGGTGATGGGAAAAACACATTTAATATTTCCACCCTCAGTTGTTTCATCGTTGCAGGTGCCGGACAAAAAGTAGCCAAGCATGGTAATTACGGAGCTTCATCCATCAGTGGCGCCAGTAATGTGATGGAGCAACTGGGCTATAAATTCAAAAACAGTAATGATGCTTTGAAAAAGGAGTTGGAGGAAGCAGGAATTTGTTTTTTACATGCACCTCTTTTCCACCCGGCTTTAAAAATGGTTGGACCTATCAGGAAAAATCTTGCTATGAGAACATTTTTCAATATGCTGGGACCTATGGTAAATCCGGCTTCACCAGCTTACCAGTTGGTGGGAGTGTTTAACCTTGAAATGGCAAGGATCTATAATTATTTATTGCAGCAAACAGAAAAGGCATTTACCATTATTCACAGTCTGGATGGTTATGATGAAATTTCACTGACAAATGACACAAAAGTAATTACCAATGAAGGCGAAAAAATAATGACAGCAGAACAATTGGGTAAAAGGATGGTGGAGCCACATGATATTCAGGGAGGCAGTTCTGTAGAAGAAGCTGCTAAAATATTCACCAGGATTCTGAAAAGAGAAGGAAGCTGGGCACAAAATGCGGTGGTGATGGCTAATGCAGCCATGGCTTTGAATTGCACAGGAAATTATAAAAATTATGACGAAGCATTTGATGCCGCCATTGAAAGCCTGGAAAGCGGAAGCGCAAATCAATGTTTAGAAAAATTAATCAGTCTTCAGTAATGAATATACTTGAGGAAATAGTGGCGTATAAAAAGCTGGAAGTCGGAAGGCGGAAGGCGGCGGTGAGTTTTTCAAGCCTGGAGGGATCAGTTTTTTTTCAACGGCAACATTTATCGCTGAAAAAATTTCTACTGGACGAAACTAAGACAGGGATCATTGCTGAATTTAAAAGAAGATCTCCTTCAAAAGGAGTAATAAATGCAACTGCTGATGTTGCAGAAGTTACATCAGCTTATACAAAGTATGGAGCATCTTGTTTATCTGTTTTAACAGATGAGAAATATTTTGGCGGTTGTAATGAAGATTTAATGAAAGCCAGGGTAAATGAAATTCCTGTCTTAAGAAAGGATTTTATTGTTGATGAATACCAGGTAACTGAAGCCAAATCAATAGGAGCAGATGTCATCTTATTAAT
>DATDPZ010000203.1:0-2559 GCA_035292525.1 Chitinophagaceae bacterium | reverse complement strand
TGCCGCATAGTAAAGTACTATTAGCACCTATGGATGCGTATTTTTTAATTAAAATTTTTTCGGGCTTTTTATGGAAAGCTTTTGACCGGGGACGTAAGTCATTTGTAAGAACCACATTGGGTCCCAAAAAAACAAAATCTTCAATGATAGCCCCATCCCAAATATATATCCCGGATTTTAACGTTACATTATTTCCTATGGAAACATCATTTTCAATAAAACAATGATCACAGATATTGCAATTGCTTCCTATACTTGCCCCTTTAAGTATATGAACAAAAGCCCAAATTCGTGTATCAACTCCTATATGGTCAGTTTCAACAATTGCCGAAGGATGTATATAATATTTTCCCATAACTTATGAGGGACTTTCTGTAATTAATTTTTTGAATTCATTATACTCTCTGATATAATCATCAGCACGGTATTCTTCCGAAGCAAGACATAACAAGATAGCATTATGTGAAAAATGAATAGTTCTCCAGTGCATCGGAGGCAGATAAAGCCCAGTGTTTGGATCATCCAGAATGAATTCGGTTTTATTACCGTTAAATCCTTCGATGGTGAATTTTATAATACCACTGACTGCAACTAAAACCTGGTGCAGAGAGCGGTGTGCATGATTTCCTCTTTCCACATTGTGTGGCGTAAAATAGGTCCAGTAAACCCTTTTGATAATAAATGGAAGATCAGCCGGGTGCTGAACGGCTGTTATATATCCCAGTTCGCTGGAACCAATGGCATTGAATTGAATCAGACATGGTGATAAATTGGTAGAAATGTCCATTAGTTCAATTTGAAAAATAACCCGTTTTTAAACCTTTCGGCAAATATTTTCAGCCTTTCTAATGTGCCTGCTGCTCCTGCTATAAGAACTGGTAAAACCGGAAGCATATAACGTTGTTCTATTTCCCTGTGAACAACAGTAAAGAAAACTATAAATGTAAGGGGGATAAAAATAAAGACTAAACGATTAGTCCATCCCCGCATCATTAAAAAATTCAGAACAAGGCACATGTATATAGAAATATGAACCAGTAAAAGAAAATTACGGTACAGATTCACCTGTGTTTTCTCCCTGTTTTGATCCTGGAAAAAATATAGATTGGCTGTATGTGAATGCAGCACCATTCTTTTTAAATAAATAAGCGGAGTGACAACCCAGTAGCTGAATACATGTTTCCTTTTATACTCCCTGATTAAACCGTTATATTTTCCCTCCATGCTGATCTGCTCAGGTAAATATTGATCCGGCATTGGTTTATTAGATTTAATAAATGACCGGAAACTATAGATAAGCTCCTGGTGTTCTTTTAAGATTCCAAAAAGCCGGTCAAACGCATATTCCCTGATAATCTTTTCCGGCCAGGCATTTAAAATGTTAATTACATACTTCGAACTGGTATCTCCGGCAATGGCAGCCCAGTAAAGCGGTTCATGATAAGCCGTGAGATTAAACCCATCTTCTCCCCAGCATTTTACAAATGAAAACAACCCCCGGAACTCTGGTTTCATTCTGTCTATGGATTGCGGGTGGAATGCCTTTTCAAATGGAACAAATTCTTTAGTTAAAATATAATTTCGGAGAGTCCATGAGCCAATAAGAAGAAATGGAATGATCCAAATGGAAGAAAAAAATAAAAACCCCTTTTTAACTTTAGTTGAAATGAAATCATGGTAAGTAAATAACAGAATAGCAAGCCCTGTAACAGCTATATAGGGTCTTGTCAATACAGCAAACGAAAAAAAAGCTGAAGCCAGCAAATAATATTTTAATTTTTGTTTTTCCCAAACCGAATTCAGCGCTTTGAATAAAAAGAAAAAATAGAATACGACCAATGCAGGGGATATACTTTCTGTCAGCGTATAATAAGTCCAGCTACTGATAAATGGAAGTATAGCATAACCAATGGTCAGCAGCCGGCTTACTGGTTTTCCCGAAACCTGGCTACTCAGGTAATAGATAGCCGGAATGGTTGAAAGAAATAAAAAAAATTGAAATATCTTTAAAACCAGGAATGCTGTTGGTTTTTCAAAGATGGCTGTGAAAAATAAATAAACAATTGAATAACCGGGGACCCTTCTATAATATTCCCCATTACTCTCCACGGTACCTCTTTTCCATCCTTTTCCCTCCAGGAAATTATCAACCGGGCTCAGGTAATAATCATTATCTACAGAAAAAACAGTTTGCCCGTAAACAAGTGATTTTGCATTTCTTTCAATGTTTTCAGGATTATTTTTCCTGATGAGGTAATTATTATATTCAAGAAAAGAGAAATTAAATGCTGCTGAGAACAAAACAACAAAAAAAAGAAATTTTGAATCTTTAATTTTTTTTAAGTTGCCCGTCATACAAACTTATCGCTATTGAAATTTTTCATTATATACCCTTCCCATCCCTTCCTGAAGATTAACAGATGCCTTCCATCCCAATCCTGAAAGTTTAGAAACATCCAGCAGCTTTCTTGGCGTACCATCCGGTTTAGAAGTATCAAAAACTATTTTTCCTTTATACCCGGTGATCTCTTTGATCATTTCTGCCAGTTCTTTTATACT
>DATDPZ010000202.1:0-2246 GCA_035292525.1 Chitinophagaceae bacterium | reverse complement strand
GCTTATTTTTTTGAAGCGGAGATCATGATCAGGCTTTCAGAAAAAGAACTGATCATTGAAAGTGATGGAAATGCAGAGCTGATTTTTAGACAACTGATGGAAACTCCCGTAGCAGTAAATGCGAAAAGAGAAGCTTCTTCCTTTGAGCTTAAACAGCGGTTTTCAAAAGCTGAATACCAGAATACTGTCATTGATTTAAAGTGGCATATTCTTCGCGGAGATTGTTATGAAATTAATTTTTGCAATGAATTTTTTGCAGAAAATGTAACAATTGACCCTTTATTGGTTTATAATAAACTAAGTTCTTTTTCTCCAAATCCTTTTTCGGCTTTGTATAAAACAGAAGATAAATTCCTGATCTGTGCCAGTCCCGAAAGATTTCTGAAAAAGGAAGCCGGCAGGATTTTATCACAACCGATTAAGGGCACTTCATCAAGGTTTTTACCGGATGAGGACAAGGATTTTTTAAGCAAAAAAAATCTGAGTGAAAGCAGGAAGGACCGGTCTGAAAATGTAATGGTGGTGGACCTGGTAAGGAATGATCTTTCGCAGGTTTGTGTGCAAGGCACGGTGACTGTTGATGAATTATTCGGTATTTATTCTTTTCCTCAGGTTCACCAGATGATCTCTACTGTCAGTGGAAAGTTAAAAGAAAATATTTCCTTTGGCGAAATAATAAACGCCACTTTTCCCATGGGTTCTATGACCGGTGCTCCTAAAAAAAGAGTCATGGAGCTGATAGAAAAATATGAAAAATCCGAAAGAGGAATTTTTTCAGGTGCATTAGGGTATATCACCCCAGATGGAGATTTTGATTTTAATGTGGTCATCCGCAGCATCATGTATAATGACACAGAAAAATATGTTTCCTTTATGGCTGGTGCCGGTATTACTTTTTACAGTGATCCGGAACAGGAGTATGAAGAATGTTTATTGAAGGCAGAGGCGATGAAGAGATCATTAAGTTCAATATAAATTTATAATCACTTATTTTTTAGCCCCTGAAAGTGATTGACGGAATGATTCTAACAAAACCCGGATACTTTCATTTAAAATGTCATGTCGTTTTGCAACAAATACTTCCATTTTATCAGCAGGTAAACGCAGTTCGTAATTTCCATTATTCATAATCAATTTATCAAAATCCGGGTTGTAACGATTGAATTCAGTGATGGGAAATAATGTATGGCTGGCGATCACTACAGAATTATACCTTCCGCTGACAGTTTGTGTTTTGGAATTATCCAGCTCAGCAGCAGAAAGATTTTTTATGGCAGGATTTACTGCAGAAGCCAGCAAGAGATCTTTTGTTTCTTCTTTTGTCAGCGTAGTTACTCCACCCTCACCTTCCATAATATAATGGGTGGCGATGAATTTTTTTACATGATCCCTGGATTCTGCCGGCAGGGAATTTTGCAGGGTCCAGAAATCAGCGCTGTTATTTCTCCGGATGGCACTGTTTACATTTCCAGGTCCGCCATTGTATGCAGCAATCACCAGCAGCCAGTCATTGTATATTTTAAAGAGTTCTGTTAAATAGCGGGCAGCTGCATGAGTGCTTTTGAAATAATCTGTTCTTTCATCCATATTGCTGTTCACTTTTAGACCCATCCTGCGGGCAGTGGCGGGCATAAATTGCCAGGGACCTACAGCCCCGGCCCACGAAACTGCATAAGTTTTTAAATGGGATTCAATAACGGCCAGGTATTTCATCTCTTTGGGAATTCCGTGTGATGTAAGGATAGCATCCATCAGGTCAAAATATGGACGACCCCAGCCTTTAAGCTTCTCCAGGTTTTTTTTATGTCTTTGAATATAATCCTGCACAAAGCTGACGGCTCTTGGATTTAATTGAGAAGTATTAAGTCCCCCGGTTTGATTGGCAGTTATAAAAAGATCCTTAAATCCTTTCTTCAGATCGTTGATAATAAGATTGGAATCCGGAGCAGCAGAAAGATCGCCGGGATATTCAGCTATGATATTTTTTTGGGCTGCACAGGTTATTGCCAGAAAAAATGAAAAAGTGATTATATATAATTTTGTCATATTGTATAAATAGTGCCGATACAATGAAATGAGCTTTTCAATTATCCATTCATTTTCAATAATTGATCCGAAGCCTGCAGCAAAGATAGCTCGTCAAATCTTTTTGACATGAGCTGAAGTCCGAACGGCATGCCATTACTGTGTTTAAACAATGGTAATGAGATTCCCGGGATACCGGTAAGGTTGGCAAAAACGGTATA
>DATDPZ010000201.1:0-4513 GCA_035292525.1 Chitinophagaceae bacterium | reverse complement strand
TAAGATAATAAGCGAAACTAATTTGTACATTTTATGATTTTTATAATTAGACGTGCAAAGGTGAAAGAACCTTCAGTATTACAGTTTACTAAAGGATAAATGGTTAATGGAATTCATGAAGGGAAAATGATGGGGATAAGCTTTGTTTTTCTCAGATGGCAAAGATGGTGATCAGTACCTGTACAAGACCAATTATAAAACCAATGACACCACCCAGTATTTCTACAAACCGGAATTCCTTGCTCATGATCTGAAAAAGAATTGATTCCAGTTTTTCAGAAGAAAAAGCAGCTACTTTTTCAGTTACTATTTGTTCCAGGTCAAGTTCCTCTTGTAAATGACCTGTATAGCTTCTCATGATCTGCGGAAAAAGTATTTCCAATTCCTGCATAAAGATTTTTTTTAACGACCGTATTGTTCTATCTCCAATAAAAAGACCCAGAAAAGGCATTTCATCACTCAATTTTATTCTCAGGAAATTCTCAATATGCCCTTCAATCATCGGCATTAATTTTTTCAAATTTGACGGATCAGTAATTTTTTGCTGAATATCATCAAAGGAAAGAAGTTCGGCACTAACCATCTTGCCAAGTTTTTCTGCAAACACCTGTTGTCTTTTTGGAAAAATTCCATGAAAAGTTAATCCCAGAATTTTAATTGGCTGCCTCGGATGGAAAAGCATTTTGATAGCCAGTAAGTTTGTAATCCAACCTATAAAAGCAGAGATAACCGGAATAAGTAAAAGCCAGTAATTCATAACAGGAGTGCAAAGAAACTGAATGAAGCTCCCGGAACAAAATCTCTTTTTGGAGACAAAGGCTATTTCAGATATTTTTGCAAACAGGATTTACACGGTGGCCATAGCTCAGTTGGTTAGAGCATCAGATTGTGGTTCTGAGGGTCGTGGGTTCGAACCCCATTGGTCACCCCACATTAAAAACTTCTCTTGTTGGAGAGGTTTTTTTATTTTATCCATTCATCAAAAAGCTGTGTTAAAAGGCTTTAAGTATTAAAAAACACGGGAATTTGCGTTACTTTTACAACAATGTTTAAAGTAATTAAATATATGACTAATCTGAAACGACTTCCCATCCTAATCCTGCTTGTGGCAGGTGGTTTTTTTCTTGCCAGTTCAATGGAAAATCCGAAAAAGGATCCTCCCGGTAAATATGAAAAAATTTTACAGAATATTACTGAAATGCTGAAGGAAGGACATTACAGTCCTAAAGCCATTGATGACAATTTTTCAAAAAAAATATTTTCAAAATATTTTCAAAACCTGGATCCGAACAAGAATATTTTTCTGGCAGAAGACCTGCTGGCATTAAAAAAATATGAACTCAGGATTGATGACGAAATGAAAGGCGCCCCGGTTGAATTTTTCCGTGCTGCCGGCAACGTTTTTAATAAAAGAATGGAAGAAGCAGAATTGATCTACAAAGAAATACTTGCCCAACCTTTTAATTTTACAACAGAGGAAAGCATTGTGACAGATCCGGATAAAATTCAGTTCCCGTCATCCTTTACCGAAAGAAAAGAATCCTGGAGAAAATGGTTGAAATACCAGGCCCTTGACAGGTATTCAGACCTGCTGGATATCCGGGATAAAAATAAAGGAGAGAAAGATTTTGTTGTAAAAAACGATGCAGAACTGGAAAAGGAAGCCCGTGAGAAAGTGAAAAAAGTAATGGAAAGAACTTTTGAGCGGTATAAATTTAAATTTTCTGAAGAAGACAAGTTCAATGTATTTGCCAGAACCATCACCAACGCCATGGATCCGCATACTGAATTTTTCCCGCCGGTGGACAAAAGATATTTTGATGAACAAATGAGCGGAAGATTTTTTGGAATAGGCGCCTCGCTGGTTTATGATGAAGGCAATATCAAAATAAATACTTTACTGGCTGGAAGTCCTGCATGGAAGAGTGGTGAAATACAGGTGGGTGATATCATTACAAAAGTAACCGAGGGAAATGAAGAACCGGTGGAGTTGACTGGATTCATTGTGGAGGATGCGGTAAAACTGATCCGGGGAAAAAAAGGAACCCATATAAAATTAACCTTGAAAAAGCAGGACGGTAATCTTAAAACCATTTCACTGATCCGGGATGAAATTGTACAGGATGAATCATTTGCCCGCAGCGCAATTGTAAAAAACGGGAATGCCCGGCTGGGGTACATCTATCTTTCTGAATTTTATGCTGACTTCGACCGTCCAAATGGCAACAGAAGTTATATTGATGTTACCAATGAAATTAAAAAACTGAAAGAAGAAAAAGTGGATGGAATCATCATGGATCTGCGTAATAATGGAGGAGGTTCCTTATATGATGTAGTGCAGATGGTAGGTCTTTTTATTGAAAAAGGTCCGGTGGTGCAGGTAAAAGACAGGGATGGTAAACCCACAATCCTGGAAGATAAAAACAGGGAGGTTTTGTATGACGGACCCCTGGCTGTTATGGTCAATGAATTCAGCGCCTCTGCTTCAGAAATATTTGCAGCCGCCATCCAGGATTATGGCCGTGGTATTGTGATAGGTAGCACTTCTACTTTTGGAAAAGGAACTGTTCAAAGAAATATCGGACTTGATCCAACTGCTGGTTTTCTGAGTTCTAATTCTGAAATCGGGACTATTAAACTCACCCTGCAGAAATTTTACCGGGTAAATGGCGGATCTACTCAATTGAAAGGAGTCAGTTCTGATATCGTTTTACCGGACAACTATGAGTATTTAAAATTCCGGGAAAAAGATGATCCGGATGCATTGCCCTGGGATGAAATAAATAAAGCTGAAATTAAAACATGGAAACCTGCTTATGATGTTTCTGGCATTCAAAAGCTAAGTGAAGCAAGGCTTCAGCATAACGTTGCTTTTAAATTAATAAAAGAAAATACAGAATGGCTGGCAAAACTGAATGATAAAGTTTACTCCTTAAACCTGGAACAATTCAGAAAAGATCAGAAAACAATCCGTGCTACTGTAAAGCAAATAGAATCTTTGAAAAAACTGGAGGATGAAATGAATATCATTCCCCTTCCACAGGATGCTAACAAGTTCAGCTATGATAAAGGAAAACAGGACCGCTTTGATCAGTGGTTAAAAAACCTGAAAAGAGATATTTACCTGGACCAGGTTTCAAAAATTGCAACAGATATGGTCATTCAAACAAATATTGCAGCCGGCAAAAAACCCGAAGAAGTAAAGAAACCTTTTTAAATAACAGCCCCCGGATCCGGGGGTTTTCTTTTAACTCAAATATCTTTCCCGGATAATATTTTGATGATGATAACAATGCCCAACGCAAACAAATCCAATGGCCCTTACATAAATGGATGCATTGTTAGAGATTCCTTCTGCCTCTAATTGTTCATCATCAAAAGAACTGAAAAGAAGCTCGGTTGCTTTTCTGACAGCTTTGAATTCTTCCACCAACTCCTGCCAGTTTCTTTTCTCTGTTTTAGCATTGCGGGCAAAAAGAACTTCATTAAAGCCGGGCAGGTGTGTATTATCTTTCCTTGCAAAACGAAGAGCCCGGTAGCTAAACACTCTTTCGGCATCTACCAGGTGTTGAATAATTTCTTTGATAGTCCATTTTTCATCCGCATATCGATAGTCATGTTTTTCCACCGGAATTGTTTCTAAAAAAGTGAGGAATGAATTTGTATTGGTTTTAAATGCCTGCATCAGGTCGTCTTCTTTCACCATGCCAATATAATTATGATAAAACTGCGGGACTCTGGAAATATCTGGTTGTGGCATTGGTTATAGTTTAAGATTGAAAGTTGAATGTTTAAGATACACTTTATTGCCCAATTTATTAGAATGAACCCTAATAATAGTTTTTAGTTTGTATTCTTAATATAGTTGGGTAAATGACTCGCCGGCAAAAGATAGGAAGGACATACATTGATAAAAAAGTCCCTGATGACGGGGTTTTATTAACTAATTAAAATTTGTCGTAAATATCTTTTCGATGACCAATTTCTCTTATATCTACAATCATGATCACTTCTTCAATCGCATAGACTATTCAATAATCTCCTACTCTTGTCCGCCAAAGGGTTTTATATACTTTCAGTTTCTTACAGCCAACGGGACGTCGATTCTCTTCCAAAGATTTTAATACTGTTACTATTTTTTTCAATAACCTTTAATGGAAGTTGATATAACTCTTTCTCAGCTGTCCGGGTTAATACAACAGTATACCGCCTCATTTCAGTCTGGCATTTTTTTTCAGTCCTTTGATTACTTTATCCAATGGTACCCTTTCCTCATCTCTCCGGGATTCAGCAATAATACCATCAATCAGGTCTTCAATGTCTTCATCGAATTTCTCTAATAATTTCAATTCGATTTGAACAGCTACTTTGCGGTTATTTTCATTAGTAACATATGTAACTCCTTTCATCTTTAAAAATTTTTGATTCATCAAATTTAATATTTTTTACACTGTTGTTGGTGTTCAAATTTCAAAAACCTGCTTTAATAGTACACTTCATCAACAACCGGACA
>DATDPZ010000200.1:0-4622 GCA_035292525.1 Chitinophagaceae bacterium | reverse complement strand
GTCATTAATTAATTAATTTAGATTTGATAAGAATTAGTTGTTTTCTTATCATTCAAACATTAGATCATGCCTGCTATTCTTTTTGAAATAAAAGATTCCATTGGTTTTCTTACACTCAACCGTCCTGAAAAACTGAATGCTTTCAACAGAGAGATGGCCCTGTTGATGCAGGAGAAACTGGATATCTGTACTAATGACAGGTTCGTTCGCTGTGTGGTAATTACCGGAGCAGGAAAAGCATTCAGCGCAGGGCAGGACCTGACCGAAGTAGTGGATCCTCAGGGCCCGGGAATAAACAGAATTTTGTCAGAACACTTTAACCCGATAGTACTGCAGATCCGTCAAATGGAAAAACCGGTAGTAGCCGCCGTTAACGGAGTGGCAGCAGGTGCAGGAGCCAATATTGCTTTATGTTGTGATATCGTTGTTGCGACAGAATCAGCATCCTTCATCCAGGCGTTTTCAAAAATCGGGTTAATACCGGATAGCAGTGGCACTTTTTTTCTTCCCAGGTTGATTGGCTGGCAGAAAGCTTCTGCACTGATGATGCTGGGAGATAAAGTACCGGCAATAGAAGCAGAGAGAATGGGTATGATTTATAAAGCAATTCCCGATGTGGTTTTTGACGAGCAGGTTATGAAAATATGTTACGGTCTTTCCAGGATGGCTACAAAAGGATTGGCTTTTACAAAAAAAGGCTTACAGTGGTCTTCCACTCACACCTTATACGAACAATTGCAAAACGAAGACAAGCTGCAGCAATGGGCTGCTGCCACCAATGACTTTAAAGAAGGAGTAGCAGCCTTCCTTGAAAAAAGAGAACCCGGTTTTAAAGGAGAATAAAATCTTATGGAACAAATACCGGACGCAGATATACTGGCACAAAAAGTTGTTGAGAAAATGACCGACCATGATGAATTCAGTCAATGGATGGGAGTAGAGGTACTGGAGATCAGGGAAGGGTATAGCCGGATCAGCATGACCATCCGTAAAGAAATGCTGAACGGATTTGGCATTGTACACGGGGGGATTCCTTTTTCACTGGCTGATTCAGCATTTGCATTTGCCTGCAATAACCGTAACAATTTATCGGTTGCTTTAGATGTCACCATCACCTTTACCAAAACTGTAAATACCGGCGACACGCTGACTGCTGAAGCAAAAGAAGTGCACAACGGAAGAAGTACAGGTGTTTACCTCATCACGGTACAGAATCAAAAAGAAGAAGTAGTGGCCTTGTTTAAAGGAACCTGTTTCAGAACAGGAAAATCTCTTCTCTGATTTTTTACCCTTTAAATGTATTTTTTTATAAATGCGGGTTGAACACAATTATTGAACCGGTTGATCTACCCGGCGCCGGTACAAAAAATGAGATAACATGTTTTTACGGTCATGAATAAAAGCTTTTAAAATTATTTTTTTTATAATATCCGTCCTGAACTCTCTGATAATCTTACTATACAGATAAAAATTTATACCTATACCTGTCCACGGCCAAAAAAAAATTATTCGTACAAACAGATAATCTTCGTAACTTAAATTTCCTTTTCTTAATAAACCAGATACCTTGTTTATGAGAATAAATTTACTTTCTTTCCTCTTTCTGCTGGCAACTCTTTGCTTTACCATTATTATACAGGCACAGCATGATCGTTTTGTTTATGCAATTACAGATCTTCAGCAGGCAGGCTCCGGCTGGAACGCTTTACGCAAACTGGATCTGAAAAGCGGAGAATACAGTCCCGTATTATTAAATGGTACTGATGCCACAGTCCCCATTTATGATGCCACCACCCGGAATGCATTTAAGGTAGCTCCGGACCTCCGTTATGGAAACATCATGCAGACCCCTTTTAATACGGGTGTGGCAGCCATGGCCTATGACAAAAAAAATAACCGGATCTATTTTACGCCTATGTTCATTGATCAGCTCCGGTATATTGATCTTAAAACAATGAAAGTTTTTTATATAAACGACCAACCCTTCACCGGTTTTGGAAATATGCATAATGAGGAAGGAAAAATTATTTCCAGGATGGTAATTGCCCCCGATGGCATGGGTTATGCTATAACCAATGACGGAAGTTCATTAATAAAATTTACAACAGGAAAAAAAATACAGATTACTCAACTGGGTTCCCTGGCAGATGATCCTGCCAATGATGCTGTTTCTATTCACAACCGCTGCAGCAGCTGGGGTG
The DNA here is from genome assembly GCA_035292525.1 of Chitinophagaceae bacterium. Lineage (GTDB taxonomy): Bacteria > Bacteroidota > Bacteroidia > Chitinophagales > Chitinophagaceae > VBAS01. Next base: position 2,421 of record DATDPZ010000200.1, on the reverse strand, counting down.
GCGATATAGTGGCCGATAATGAGGGAAATTTATATATCTTTTCTAACCGCAACAGTGTGTACAAAATAAACACGGTGACTAAAGTGGCAAAACTGCTTGGTTATATTAAAGGATTACCGGAGGGATTTACGACCAATGGAGCGGTGGTAACTAACGAAGGAAAAATATTAGTAAGCAGTGCGGTGAATGATAAAGCTTATTTCATTGTAGATTCCAAAAGCTGGACAGCCAGTGAATATAAATATGCCCCATTCGTTTTTCGCAGTTCAGACCTGGCTAACAGTAATTACCTGCAAACCAAACCAGGAACAAGTGTACCGGAATTTGTAACCCGGAGAGCCCCGGAAACAATGATGGCAGAAAAAATCATGATTTATCCAAACCCGGTAACCCATGATCAGTTCACCCTTCAGTTTGGAAAAATTACTACCGGGAATTATAATATTGAATTGACAGATGTGATGGGCCGGCTCATCATGCAAAAAGGAGTAAATGTGGCCGCTGAAGACCAGGTAGAAACTATTTCTTTAAAATCTGCAACCGCAAGGGGGGTTTATCTTATAAAAGTTTCAGATAAAAACGGGAAATCAGTAATTTCCCAAAAATTAGTTGTTCAGTAAAGAATAATCTTCACTGAACCGCAAAGCGCTGACCCCGTAAGGCCAGCGTTTTTTTTATTTCCCTCCTAAACTATTGTACTACGAAACCTGAATATTGTAAATGACTAAGGGGATTATCCCGGATCTTTCCAAACCACCCTGATTAATGTTGCCTTTGAATAAAAGTCGGGGCACTTGCCATCACCACGACCTGAAAATCCTCCTGAAGGAGCACAGAGATAATTACAATTGTTGTCAAACAGTTCAATATACTGATCACAACAACCACTGGTGAATAAATAAACTTTCTGGCCCTTATAGTCATACTCTGAAACAGTTGCAGGCGGATTCCATTTTTGCTGCGCCTTTATTTGTTTAATTTTTTACTGTACGCATGAGGGGGCATCGAAGTTGTTATTTTTTGAACATTGTGTTCCTGATAAAACAACAGGTATTATTAAAATCAGAATAAACTTCATCCCTGTGTATTTCCATCTATGACAGGTTATCTTTGCGTTTCGTTGCTCATTAAATCAAATTCAAATTGGAGAAAAATAATTTTGTTGACCAGATCAGGATCTTTTGCAGAAGCGGACATGGTGGCGCCGGCAGCAAACATTTTGCCCGTACCAAATTTAACCCGATGGCAGGTCCCGATGGTGGTAACGGCGGCAGAGGAGCTCATATTATTTTAAAGGGAAACAGGAACCTATGGACCTTACTTCATCTCCGCTATTTTAAAAATGTGCTGGCAGAAAATGGCGAAGGTGGAATGAAAAATAATATGAGTGGCCGCGATGGAAAAGATATCATTATTGAAGTTCCGCTAGGCACCATTGTACGGGATGAAGAAACCGGCGACAAAGAAGCAGAGATCCTGGAAGACGGACAAGAGATCATCTGGTTAAAAGGCGGAAAAGGAGGATTGGGTAATGCTAATTTTGCTACGGCCACTAACCAGGCACCGGAATATGCTCAACCGGGATTACCCGGTGTGGAAGGCTGGAAGATTCTTGAATTAAAAATTCTTGCTGATGTAGGATTGGTTGGTTTTCCTAATGCCGGAAAATCCACCCTCTTATCTGTGATCACAGCTGCCAAACCAAAAATTGCGGATTATACTTTCACCACTATTAATCCGCAGCTGGGAATAGTAGAATACCACGATGGAAAAAGTTTTTGTGTAGCCGACCTTCCCGGCATTATTGAAGGCGCTGCAGAAGGCAAAGGACTGGGCCATCGTTTCCTCCGGCACATAGAACGTAATTCTGTTCTTTTATTCCTGATCCCTGCCGACACGGATAACCATAGAAAAGAATTTGAAATTCTGGTACAGGAGCTGGAAAAATTTAATCCTGAACTTTTGCATAAACAATTTTTGATTGCTATAAGCAAAAGCGAAATGCTGGATACAGAATTAATGAATGCGGTGGAGAAAGAGTTGCCCGAAAATATTCCTCATGTTTTTATTTCTGCATTCACCCAAAAAGGGCTTGCAGAACTAAAAGACCTTTTGTGGAAAACACTGAATCAGTAATGCGAACCGGGAATGAAAAGAAATGTTGCTGTATTCAAAAAAAAATAATTTTAGTTTTAGGGAAAAATAAAAACTTAATTCAAAAAAATTAACTTGTACTTTTTTAGTTTCTTTATTGAAAATTCCCAAATGAAACACTTACTCATTGGCCTGGTCTTTTCTGCTTCTTTTTTTTCTTACAATGCAGTGAGCCAAACCACCCGGATGCTGAAAAAAAATATTGTACTGCAGATGCCGGGTGAAGACGGAAGTAATGGCGCCTCTGTAGCCTGGCACCCGGTTCAA
>DATDPZ010000199.1:0-10012 GCA_035292525.1 Chitinophagaceae bacterium | reverse complement strand
GCATCCCGGATAAATTTTGGAACTATCCAAAATACCTTTACCCATTTCCATCCGCTTAGCTGTGAAAACATTTTTAAAGCACCGGTTGATTTTGAAAAAATTTTTTCATCCTGGTAAAGAATAAAGGAGTTGAAATTTTCAACGGGAAGTTTAAACTGCTGTAAAAGCTTTTGCCCGTATGCAGATTGAAGGGATGCAAACAGAAATCTTTTTTCTTTATCTCTTTTCAAAATAAACTGAACACTGCCGCTGCAGAGATTGCAAACGCCATCAAATAAGATAACCGGTTTATCATTCACTTTGTAAAATTAAAGGTCTGCCCTTAAAGAATGATTAAACCTTTAAACTATTAAACCCTTAAACAAGATTCATCCCATATTATGAAACACTTTCTGTACATCTTCATCCTGTTCAAGCCGCTCGATCAGTTTACTTACATCTTCAGCCTGTTCATCATTTAAAGGGACTGTGATGGTTGGGATCCATTCCAATTCTGCACTGATGGGGGTAATGTTTTTTTCTTCCAATGCTTTTTGCATATTGCCAAAATCTGTAAAACCGCAACGAACAACTAAAATATTTTCACCATTCTCACCAGTGCTGTCACCTAATTCCTCCAATCCAAAATCAATTAACTCCAGTTCCATATCTTCTGCATTAAGCCCCTCGGGTTTCAATTTAAACACACCCGTTTTTTTAAATTGAAAAGAAACAGAACCGCTATTACCCAATGCGCCACCGCCTTTTGTAAAATGAGATTTTACATTTGCTACTGTTCTCACATGATTATCGGTTGCAGTTTCTACCAATAAGGCTACACCATGTGAAGCATAACCTTCATAAAGGATCTCATCATAATTCGCCAGTTCTTTTCCCTGTGCTCTTTTGATAGCAGCTTCCACACGGTCTTTGGGCATGCCCACACTTCTCGCATTTTGAAAACAACGACGTAAGGCAGCATTAGTAGCGGGGTCAGGTCCGCCGACTTTTACAGCAATTATTATTTCCTTACCAATACGGGTAAAGTTTTTTGCCATCTTATCCCAGCGGGCAAACATACTGGCTTTACGTACTTCAAAAATTCTTCCCATAATGATGTTTATTGTTTATCGTTTTTTGTTTAGGGTTCCAAACCGGATTTTTCTTTAAGCATTTATCGTGTCGTTCCGAAGGGTTCAGTTGATCTTCGGAGCACTCTTGTATTGCTGAAATTCTATTCTTCAATGGAAGTAATCCTACTAAAGCTGAGTTAATAATTTTTTTGGCCTCCCTCTCTTTCGGAGAGGGAAAGAAGGGGAGGCAGGGCTGCAAATTTAAGGCAATGCCTTTAAAAGAAAAACCGCCAGACTGATGCCGGGCGGTTTTAATTGGTAAAATATCCGTTCAATTATACTGCAGGTTCTGTTCTTCCCAGTTTTCTTCCAAAAACACCCAGGTGGATAACGGCAAATATGATTGATAAGTAAAATAAAGTTCTGTCAGCTTCAAATCCAACGGTATATTGATGCAGGACGCCTACGATTGCCAGTAAGATACAAAGCGTTATGCCGGTAAAACGAGCAATCCGCATTCCTTTCCTGTTATCTGTTCCATTTCCTAAATGACTGTTCTTAGCGCCATAAACAAGATAAATATCCATACCAATTAACATCCAGACGAGTAACCTGATCCAGGTATCCATGGGAAGGAATACCATCATGAAAAGGCAAGTAATGATTCCAAGTATTGGCACCAGTGGGACAAGCGGAGTTTTAAATGCCCTTGGCAACTCAGGCATCTTTCTGCGCATGACCCAAATGCCTGCACAAACCAGGATGAAGGCAAACAGTGTTCCAATACTTGTCATCTCACCAACCACACGGGCCGGAACAAAAGCAGCAAAAGAACTTACAAATATCATGAACAGAAAATTACTTTTTGCAGGTGTTTGTGTTTTTGGATTTATACTGGAAAATATTTTTGGTATCAAACCATCTTTGCTCATGCTGAAGAAAACACGGCTTTGTCCCATCAGCATTACTAATATTACAGAAGAGTAGCCAAAAAGAATGGCAACAACTATTGCCCTGTTTAACCAGGGATAATCCGGAGTCACTATTCCAGACGCATCAGCTGTACCCATATGATCAATTGCAACAGCAACAGGTGCAATACCATCCTGGCCTGCAAAAGAAGTATAGCTGGTAACACCGGTCATTACATGAGCAAAAAGTATATATAGTACAGTACAAATAGCCAGTGATCCTAAAATACCAATGGGCATATCCCGCTTTGGATTTTTTGCTTCCTGTGCAGCCGTACTCACAGCATCAAAACCTATGTAGGCAAAAAATACAATAGCCGCAGCCCGGATAATCCCACTGAATCCAAAGTCGCCAAAATTTCCGGTATTATCTGGAATATATGGATTGTAGTTGTCGTTATTTATATACTGCCATCCCAATATGATAAAAGTAAGAACCACTGCAACTTTAATTGCTACTATAATACCATTTACAAATGCACTTTCTTTTGTGCCTTTTATTAATAACAAACTCATCAAAACTATTATTGCAACTGCAGGAAGATTAATAATACCACCATCCCATGGGCCAGCTGTAAATTCAACAGGAAGTTGTACACCAAAACCATCTAAAAATTTTACAAGGTATCTGCTCCAGCTTATTCCCACTGTTGCTGCACCAACTGCGTATTCCAGCACCAGGTCCCAGCCAATAATCCAGGCCATGAATTCTCCCATGGTGGCATAAGAATAAGTATATGCACTCCCTGCTACCGGAATCATGGAGGCAAATTCTGCATAACACAGTCCTGCAAAAAGGCATCCAAAACCTGCTACAATAAAAGATATCGTAATGGCCGGACCGGCATGATTAGCCGCCGCCATACCTGTTATGGAAAATAATCCTGCGCCGATGATGGCACCAATACCCAATGCTACCAGGCCTTTGGCCCCCAGTGTTTTTTTCAGTGTATGTGTTCCGGTTTCAGCTGCCTCATTCATTAATGAAGCCATCGGTTTTCTTACAAATAAACTCATAATAAAATTGATTGTGATTATTTGAATTCAATTCTGACATCCTGTAAATCGGGCAGTAAAATAGTGATTTCTTTTAGAAATGAATTAAAAGATTTTTGAAATGATCATTAATCTTTGTTGGGTAATTGCAAAAAATACCTGAGTGGTATTTTATTTTTACTGAATACCTGTTATTTACCTAATGTATAGTTTTATAACAATTAAAAATATGATTCATTTTGAAGGAATTTTTATTAAGTCATTTTTTGGTGATGCAATTATATAATTATTCTTATTTTGCCGGATAATAAATATTCAATTACGAAAAGGTCAGGATGAAACGGATTCCGTTATATATAAAAATAATAATGGGAATGCTGCTGGGTGTCATCTTTGCAGTGATCATTATACAGTTTAAAGGTGGGATGCAGTTTACAAAAGACTGGATTAAGCCGTTTGGGAATATATTTATCAATTTGCTTAAGCTCATTGCCGTGCCGCTGATTCTTGCGTCTTTGATAAAAGGCGTTTCAGACCTGAAAGATATTACCAAACTTTCCAGGATGGGCTTACGCACCATCGTATTTTATTTAATCACGACTGTATTTGCCGTCAGTTTGGGTTTGGCTGTTGTCAATATTGTTCATCCGGGTAAATCAATTTCTGTAGAGACAAGAAACCAGATGCTGAATACTTACGGAGTGGCAGTTTCGGAAAAGCAGGAGGAAGCACATAAGCAAGTAGAGGGTGGTCCTTTAAAGTTTATAGAAGATATAGTACCGGAAAATATCATCGGAGCAGCTTCTTCAAACAAAATGATGCTGCAGGTAATTTTCTTTGCCTTATTTATCGGGATAGCTATGATCACTCTGCCGGAAAACAAAGTGAAACCGTTTAAAGACTTTTTTGACAGTTTCAATGAAATCATTCTCCGGCTAATAGACCTGATCATGAAGGCGGCTCCTTATGGTGTATTTGCACTGATGGCCGCTTTGATTGCTGAATCACCCAGTATTGACATTTTTAAAGCCTTGGGAAAATATGCATTTACAGTATTGATCGGTTTGTTATTCCTGATCTTTATTTTTTACCCAACACTTATTTATTTATTTACCAGGCGAAATCCTTTCCGGTTTATAAAGCAAATTTCTCCGGCACAGTTGCTGGCATTTTCTACCAGTTCCAGTGCTGCCACCCTGCCTGTAACGATGGAAGTTGTAGAAGAAAATGTTGGCGTGGATCGTGAAGTGACCAGTTTCGTTTTACCAATTGGCGCTACGGTAAATATGGATGGCACCAGTTTATACCAGGCAGTGGCAGCAATTTTTATTGCAGAGGCTTTTGGAATGGATCTGGATCTTGGAGCTCAGTTAGCTATTATTTTAACGGCCACACTTGCCTCCATCGGATCGGCAGCTGTGCCCAGCGCTGGTATGGTGATGCTGGTAATTGTACTGGCACAGGCTGGTATTCCCGAAGCAGGGCTGGCATTAATTTTTGCAATTGACCGGCCGCTTGATATGGTTCGTACAGTGGCTAATGTTACCAGCGATTGTACAATTTCCACTATTATTGCCAAATCTTTAAATAAATTAAAAGATCCAAAACCGCTGCCACTTCGAACATTATAACTGGACATTTCTTGCTTTTCTGTATTGAAGTGAAGCATTAGCTTTGACAACTATAAAACCGTATGGATGAACAAACGTATTGCCGGGCTGATAGTTTTAGTTTCTTTTTCGGTCGTTGCCATTCTTCATTTTCTGCATTTAAATAAATGGATTGAGTTCCCTGAAAACTTTTTGCAGGCTACCCGCTGGATTTTTGCAGGTACCCTGATCTTATTTGCCTGGTATAAAAAATCGCTGACTACCTGGATACTGGTAGCGATGGCCATTGGTGTAGAGATCGGGTTGGACTTTCCTGCATTTTCACAACATCTGAAATTTCTCAGTTCCATATTTTTAAGACTGGTAAAAACGATTGTTGCTCCTTTATTATTTGCTACTCTGGTCGTAGGCATTGCCAGTCATGCAAACCTGAAACAAGTGGGCCGCATGGGATGGAAATCGCTGTTGTATTTTGAAGTGGTTACTACCATTGCACTGGTTATTGGAATTATTTTTATCAATATTTCGAAAGCAGGAATTGGTATAGAAGTACCCGATGATTTATTGAAGGAATTACCAAAAGTAACACCAAAGACATGGCAGGATCATATCATCGATATTTTTCCGGAAAACATTATTAAATCTATTTATGAAGGGAATGTATTACCCATCGTTGTTTTTAGTGTCATTTTTGGAATTGCAATGGCTTTATTGAATGATCAAAAGAAAAAACCATTGCTGGAATTTTCAGAGAGCCTGGCAGAAACCATGTTCAAGTTCACCAACATCATTATGTATTTTGCTCCGTTTGGTGTGGGTGCTGCCATTGCAGTTACTGTTGGTCATTTAGGCATTGATATTTTGAAAAATCTGTTTCTTCTATTAATAACTTTATACCTGGCATTAATCACCTTCCTGTTAGTGGTATTACTTCCGGTAGCATTATTTATTGCAAAAATTCCGATCCGTAAATTTATTGAAGCAATCAAAGAGCCAGTTTCTATTGCATTTGCAACCACCAGTTCAGACTCAGCTTTACCTAAAGCAATGGAAAACATGGAAAGGTTTGGCGTGCCAAGAAAAATTGTTTCCTTTGTTATTCCTACCGGGTATACTTTTAATCTGGATGGAACTACTTTATATTTATCACTTGCTTCTGTTTTTGTAGCGCAGGCAGCTGGTATGGATATCACTTTTGGGCACCAGTTGCTTATAGGACTTTCCCTGATGCTTACAAGTAAAGGAGTGGCTGCAGTGCCCAGGGCATCATTGGTGATCCTGATTGCTACTGCAAGTACATTCAATTTTCCACTTTGGCCTATTATGGCGATATATGGAATTGATGAACTAATGGATATGGCAAGAACATCAGTAAATGTAATTGGAAATACTTTGGCAAGTTGTGTAATAGCCCGGTGGGAAGGAGAATTTGATGACACGAAAGCATTGTCATTTAATGAAGCAGCAGCCGATGCTATTTAGAATAAGAAAAAAATAAATTTTATGGAATTATTCTTGCTCGAGGGGTTTCAATGGACTCAATTATTACAACCCCAGTTTTATATTGAAAACGGGGGGTTATGGTTATTGCTTTTTGTGGTATTTGCTGAAACCGGATTATTATTTGGATTTTTTTTCCCGGGAGATTCCTTGCTTTTTGTTGCCGGAATTTTTGCCCATAAAATGGAAAACGGAGATCCGGGTTTAGCACACCAGTTTCTGAAATTAACAGGTATGGGCCATGTACAAAATGAATGGGTGGATCTTTTTGTTTTATTTGGCCTGATATCACTTTGTGGTATTCTTGGAAATGCAGCTGGTTACTGGACAGGGAGAAAAGTTGGCCCGGCCATGTACAACTGGAAAGACAGGGTATTCTTTAAAAAGAGATACTTGCACCAGGCACATGACTTTTATGAAAAGTACGGAGCAATAGCCATTGTAGTAGCACGTTTTCTTCCATTTATAAGAACCTTTGCGCCCATTGTAGCCGGCATAGTACAAATGGACAGAAAAAAATTTCATTTATTTAATATTGTTGGATGCTTACTATGGGTTTTCAGTATGGTGTTTTCCGGTTATTTTTTGCAGAAATGGATTTTGAGCCAGTTCGGATTCGACCTGAAAGATCATCTTGAATTGATTGTATTGGGAATTGTGTTGGTAACCACAGCTCCGGTTATTATTAAAGTAATTACCGGCAGAAAAAAAGAGAAACCAGACACTAAACCCCATTCCTGAAAATGAAAAACAAACACTACGGCATTCTATCTATTCCTGTTATTGTAGCAGCATTAGGATATTTTGTTGATATCTACGATTTGCTTTTGTTCAGCATTACCCGTGTTCCAAGTCTCAAATCATTGGGTTTAAGTGATGCACAGGTTACTACCGATGGAGAAGGTATTATTATGTGGCAGATGGCCGGTTTGATGATCGGTGGCATCATCTGGGGAGTGATGGGGGATAAAAAAGGAAGGCTCAGTGTTTTATTTGGCTCCATTATTCTTTATTCAATGGCCAATATTGCAAATGGGTTTGTTCAAACTACAGAACAGTTTAAACTAATCCGCTTTATTGCAGGCCTTGGTCTTGCCGGGGAATTAGGCGCCGGCATTACACTTGTTTCCGAACTGATAGCAAAAGAGAAAAGAGGGATTGCCACTTCCATGGTTGCAGGCATCGGGCTTACTGGTGCAGTTGTTGCTTTTATCATGAAAGAAAATTTTGATTGGCGTACCTGCTATTTTATAGGTGGGGGAATGGGACTTTTATTATTGCTGCTTCGCATTTCTGTTTTTGAATCACGAATGTTTAATGAAATTAAAAAGCTTAATGTGCAGCGGGGTAATTTCTTTATGTTGTTTAATAATAAAGAAAGATTTAAGCGATATGCTTTAAGTATTTTAATAGGGCTTCCTACCTGGTTTGTAATAGGCGTTCTTGTTACTTTTTCCAGTGAGTTTGGCAAACAAATGGGCATCCGGGAAAAAATTGACCCGGGCAAAGCTATCATGTATGCTTATGCAGCTATTTCTGTCGGGGATATTTTAATTGGATTTATCAGCCAATGGTTTAAAAGCAGGAAAAAAGCCCTTTACCTTTTTTATTTTATTACTTCCTTTTTTATGGTTTTGTTTTTTACCATGCAATGGAACGGTACTGCTAACGGGATGTATTGGATCTGTGCCGGCCTTGGGTTTGGCACAGGATTCTGGGCCATATTTGTGACAATAGGAGCAGAGCAATTTGGCACCAATCTGCGATCGACGGCAGCTACTACTATTCCAAACATGGTCAGGGGAATGCTTACCATTTTCATACTTCCATTGTTCCAGGGATTGCGAAGTGTAACAGATTATGTTACCGGTGGCTGGATAGCTGCTATCATTATCATGGCCATTACCGTTGTTGCTGCATCTTTTACAAAAGAAACTTTTGGTAAAGATCTTAATTATTTGGAGGAATAACCTGCTTCCCATTTTCTGAATGTACAGGTTGCTCCTATAAAGGATATGCAACTGATCATTCCTTTAATTCAATTTTTATCATAAACAAATTCCGGATTAATCAGTGGGCATTGCTTTGCGTTGATAAAGCAAAAAAGGAAAATCTGAAAACCAGTACCAGAGAAGCTGACAAAGAGGTAATACCGGAAATAAAAAATGCCCCTGGCGGGCATTATAATTTTGAAAACAGGTTGGGAATGAATAAAATTATTGATACGACTTATGTCTTTTTTTCAATAAAATGAAAAATACTCTATACTCAATTTTTCATGAGCAGTTTTACAAAGGCAATACATCAACCTGCTTTTTTACTATTTACCCCAGGTTAAAATAGTAATTAATGAGATAGCAAGAACTATACAAGTGATCAAAATAGCTCCTTGTACATCAGGTTTGTGTAAATAAGCGTTGAGTTTCTTCATAAACAATAATTTAAGTTAGTTAATCAGAAAAAATGGTAATCGAGGATGCGGATTTGAAATGATTGTCTAAAACTCCTTAGACTTCGGGTAGGATTATACTGCAAAGCTAGAAAAACCATATTAATAAACCAAAAACTCCAATTATTTTATTTACTACTCAACTAATTCACTTAATTCCAGCCATCGCATTTCTTTTTCATCAAGAAGCCTTGAAATAACCCCCATGCGAAGGGAGAGTTGATTCAGATCATCAAATGAACTGCCGCCGCTATTTAGTTTTTCTGTTATGCTCTCTTTTTCTTTACTTAACGCTGCAATTTCTTTTTCCAGCAATTCAAACTCTCTTTTTTCCTTAAAAGAAAACTTTCTTTTATCAGAGATTTTAAATTGTTGATTTAAGGAAACCTTGGTGCTTCTATTTTCTTCTTCTTTTGTAGCCTGTATGCCGGATGCCAACGACATTCTGTATAATGAATAATTGCCCGGGAAATCTTTTATTACTCCTTCACCTTCAAACACAAAAAGGTGGTCTACCAGCCGGTCCATAAAATACCGGTCGTGAGAGACAATTAAAATACAGCCCCGGAAATCACTTAAAAAATTTTCCAGTATACCAAGTGTAGGAAGATCGAGATCATTGGTGGGTTCATCCAGCACCAGAAAGTTGGGATTTCGGAAAAGAATAGAAAGCAAATGCAGTCTTTTTTTCTCCCCGCCACTCAGCATGCTGATATAAGTATATTGTTTTTCCGGATCAAATAAAAACAACTCCAGAAACTGTGCGGCGTTTAAAGAACCACCACTTGCCAAAGGAAAATTTTCTGCAATATTTTTTACAAATTCAATTACCCTCATGTCTTCTTTTACACCAAGACCCTGTTGAGAATAATTGCCAAAAATAACCGTATCTCCAATATTGATCTTGCCACTGTCGGCCTTTTCTGAACCAAGTATTAAATTCAAAAAAGTTGATTTACCTATCCCGTTTTTACCAATTATACCCACCCTCTCTCCTTTGCTGAAGGTATAATCAAAGCCTTTCAGAATTATTGTATCATCAAAACTTTTATTTACTTTTTTCATCTCCACTACTTTCCCGCCAAGCCGGTTCATTTTCATCTGCAGCTGCATTCGGGAATCCCCGATTTTCTGTTTTGCTTTTTTTTCTATTTCATAAAAACTATCCTGCCGGCTCTTACTTTTAGTGGTTCTTGCTTTGGGCTGCCTGCGCATCCATTCCAGTTCTTTCCGGTAAGTATTTTTTGCTTTATCAATACTGGCTGCTTCACTCTCCAGCCTGGCCGATTTTTTTTCCAGGAAGTTTGCATAATCACCTTTATAAACATAAAGCTCACTTCGGTCCAATTCCCAGATTTCGTTACAGACTTCATCCAGGAAATACCGGTCGTGTGTCACCAGGATCAAGGTTACATTTTCCTGGGCAAGGTAATG
>DATDPZ010000198.1:0-5672 GCA_035292525.1 Chitinophagaceae bacterium | reverse complement strand
GGTAGCATACCATACCAATGCCATGGCTACATAGTCCTGCATATCTTTTCCGGAAAACTGGGTTTTGAATTCAATGATCTTGTCATTGATTATTTTTACGGTTTTACGCACCACTTCTTCATCCTTCGACTGGATCTTTATGCGGTAACTGCGATCAGCAATGACGATAGTGGCGGGAATAAGTTGTTCGGCCATAATTTTAAATTGTATCCCGAAATTACCGGGAGTTTAGATACACATAATTTTATTCACTTAGCATAGAAATACAGCGGTCAATTTCTTTGATGTATGTATTGATACGTTTTTCAAAATCCTTTTTATCCGATTCATCCCAGTTACCGGAATTTATTTTCAATACCTCCACCTGTTGTTTCAGATCATCAATATGTTGCTGGTATATTAATGAGTGTTTTGTGCTTTTTGCCAGTTCTTTTTTCAATTGCTGGTTCTCATTAAGTAAAGCAGTCTGCAGCTTCAGTAATTGCTGCAGTTTATCCTGGATTCGTTTCAACTGTATTTCCGGCTCAGTCATGTCAGGGATTTTTCTATTTACGAATTTCAGCGGCTAAATCTTTTTCTAATGTTACCATGATCTTGATCATCCATTCGTCAATCTCTTTATCAGTCAGGGTTTTTTCGGTGTCTAAAAAGGTAAAATTAACGGCCAATGATTTTTTATCAGCACCCAGCTTTTCACTTTCGAATATATCAAAGAGTTTTACCTTTTGCAATTTACCCAGCTTCAATTTATACACCGATTTCTCCACTTCGTCGTAGGCAAGCTGTTTCGGCACCAGCATAGAAATATCTCTCTGCATCGCCGGGAATCGCGGAAGTTCATTAATGACTGTTTTTTTCTGTGAAATAAAGTTTGTAACCAGGGCCCAGTTAATGGATGCAAAGAACACCGGTTGTTTGATGCCAAACCTTAAAAGTATATTCTTATTTACCTCACCGGCTACGGCAATCATCTGCCCGTTTAGCTTAAAAACTATATGATCGCTCATTTTGGGCGCCTGTACGGCTTCTATTGATTCCGCCTTTATTCCTGAAAGCTCAAATACAGCATTCAATGCGCCTTTTAAATAATAAAAATCTGCTGTCCTGCTTTTTTGATTCCAGCTTTCATCACTGGTATGACCACTGATGACCAGGCAGAGTTGTTCGGTTTCCCTGTAGTTACCGGGCCCATCTGTAAAATAACTTTTACCAAATTCAAATAATTTCAAGTCATTGTTTTTATGGTTCAGGTTTCGTGCTACTGTTTCAAGACTGGTTTCCAGCAAAGACGGTCTTAAAACATTCAACTCAGCACTCAGGCTGTTTATCATTTTTACCATCTGTTGCAATTCTTCTTCTGAAAAATAGGCGGCATTTGTAATGGAATTTGTCATTATTTCACAATAGCCGGAACCCACCAGGAAGTTGGCAGTTTTTTCTTTAAGGTTTTGTTGCAGATAATTTTCTTCTACGGATGGAGTGATGGTGATGGCAGTGGGAATATCAATATTATCCAGTCCGTCAATCCTTAAAATTTCTTCTGCCAGATCGGCGGCCAGGAAAATATCCGGTTTGCTGAACGGTACAGCCACTCTTATTTCATCAATTCCATTTTTCACAATTTCAAAACCAAGTCCGCTCAGAATATTTTTAACAGAATCAGGATGATAATTTTTCCCACTTAGTTTTTTCAGAAAATGAAATTTCAGGGGAACTTCTGTTTTTCCCACTGGTTGAGGGTACACATCAATGATGTCAGATGAGATCAGGCCTCCACACAGTTCTTTTATCATAAGGGCAGCTCTTTTCAAAACAGTAACTGTGTTTGAGATATCAATATTTTTTTCAAAACGTGTGGCAGCATCTGTTCTCAATCCATGGCGAAAACTGGTTTTCCTGATATCAAGAGGGTTAAACCAGGCACTTTCAATAAAAATATTCTTTGTTTGTTCTGTCACTCCTGAATGCAATCCTCCAAATACGCCGGCAATACATATACCACCATCGGTATCGCAGATCATCAGATCCTCCCTGCTTAATTTTCTTTCTTTTTCATCCAGGGTAATAAATTTTGTTCCTTCAGGAAGGTTTTTTACAATCACTTTACCGCCTTTGATTTCCTTTGCATCAAAAATATGCAGGGGTTGCCCGGTTTCATGCTGAATGAAGTTGCTGATGTCAACAATATTGTTGATAGGTCTCAGCCCTATGGCTTTTAATTTTTGCTGTAACCACCTGGGCGATGCTTTGATAGTAACTCCGGAAATGCTCAACCCACTGTATCTCCGGCAGGCAATTTTATTTTCTATGTTCACCTCAATTTTTAAAGAAAGATTATCTGCCTTAAAACCATTGCTGAAAGGAAATATGGGCTTTATCTCTTTATTATCGTGATGGGAGAGATAAACACAAACATCTTTTGCAACACCCAGGTGACTCATCGCATCCATGCGGTTGGGAGTGATGCCCAATTCAAATATCCAATCTTCAACAGGTTGATAAAGATCTGAAACAGCAGTTCCCACGATGGCAGATTGATCCAGCACGATAATGCCTTCATGCGAAGTGCCAATTCCTATTTCATCTTCGGCACAGATCATTCCCTGGCTTTCTACGTTCCGGATCTTTGCTACTCTCATGGTAAGTGGTTCTCCTTTTACCGGGTAAATAGTTGTGCCGGCTGTTGCTACAATAACTTTTTGTCCGGCCGCCACATTTGGAGCTCCGCAAACAATCTGGAGAGGATCTCCATTACCGATACTCACTTTGTTAAGGGAAAGTTTGTCAGCGTTGGGATGTTTTTCTGTAGAAATCACTTCCCCGATCAGCAAACCTTTTAATCCGCCTTTAATTTCTTCATATTTTTCAAATTTTTCCACTTCCAGTCCGATGGAATTAAGTATCCGGGCCAGTCTTTCAGGTTCAATAGTTACCGGCAGGTATTCACTCAGCCATTTATATGAAATTGTCATGTTTACTATGCTTGATTTGGAAAGCGGCAAAGATAATTATTTGAGTGCAGAAGAAATTTTTATGCCGGATTGATATTTTAGCATAAAAGATGGATACTTTATTTTAAATTACAGGGGATAGTAGAAAGCATAATGTGGAAAAGCCTGTGAGGTAAAAGTGCAGAAAGAAATATTTTTTAGAATGGATGATGGAATCCTATATTCGCTGACTGACTGAGGGAGCATGTTCGAACCAAATCAACGCATTTCAAAAACAAGGCTGGATCACTAACCCGAATGTCATTGGTAAATAATCAATGAAATAACTTTTTATCGCTTAGTAGTAAAAATGGAATTAACGAACCTGAACAAAGACCGCAAACAGAGAAGAAAATCTAACTCCGATCTCAGCACCATGATCTATGGTAAAGTACCACCACAGGCAAAAGAACTGGAGGAAGCTGTACTGGGCGCCATAATGCTTGAGAAGAATGCATTTGATGTAGTTATTGAAATTTTAAAACCGGAATGTTTTTATATAGATGCTCACCAGCGTATTTATAAAGCCATGCTGGGACTGGCACATAAAAATCAGCCCATCGATATACTAACTGTAGCGGAAGAATTAAAAACCAGGGAAGAACTGGACATGATAGGTGGCGCCTATTATGTAACCAAACTCACCAATGCAGTAGTTTCATCAGCACATATTCTGGCACACTCAAGAATTATTCTCCAAAAATTTATTCAACGGGAGCTGATAAGAGTTAGCGGAGAGATCATTGGCGATGCATACGAAGATTCAACAGATGTATTCGATCTGCTGGATGATGCGGAAACAAAATTGTTTGAGATCACCAACAATCACCTCCGTAAGAATTTTGATACCATTGATACTGTTTTGATAAAAACCATTCAGCGTATTGATGACCTCCGTCATAAAAATGAAGATATATCTGGTGTGCCCAGTGGTTTTCCTTCGCTGGACCGGGTTACTTACGGTTGGCAAAACACGGATCTCATTATTCTCGCAGCACGTCCTTCGGTGGGTAAAACTGCCTTTGCCCTGAATCTGGCCCGGAATGCAGCACTGCATGCCAGCAAACCCACACCGATTGCATTCTTTTCACTGGAGATGAGCTCTTCTCAATTGGTGCAGCGTATTCTTTCTGCTGAAAGTGAGATCTGGTTAGAAAAAATTGCAAGGGGAAAACTGGAAGAGCATGAAATGAAGCAACTGTATGCAAGAGGTATTCAACGCCTGGCACAGGCGCCAATCTTTATTGATGATACCCCGGCATTGAACATTTTTGAATTAAGAGCCAAATGCCGGAGGCTTAAAAACAAACATAATATCGGCGCTATTATTATTGACTATTTACAATTAATGAGCGGAACCGGTGAAAACCGAAATGCCAACCGTGAACAGGAGATCAGTAATATTTCCAGGAACCTGAAAGCCCTGGCAAAAGAATTGAATGTTCCTATTATTGCACTTTCACAGTTGAGTCGTGAAGTGGAAAAAAGAAAAGAAGGTGCAAAAATTCCGCAGTTGAGCGACCTTCGTGAATCAGGAGCTATTGAGCAGGATGCAGATATGGTGATGTTTTTATACCGTCCCGAATATTATGACATCACATCCAATGAAATGGGCGAAAGCAATAAAGGTGAAACGATCATCAGGATTGCCAAGCATCGTAACGGCACACTGGAAACCATCAAGCTGAAAGCCTTACTGCATATTCAGAAATTTGTGGAAGACGATGGAAGCGGCGTAACAGGAATCGGTCTCCCCGGCAAATGGAAGCAGGTGCCCGATACAGAAGGTGGTGATAATGCAAGACTGTATATTCAAACAGGAAGCAAGATGAATGATCTGCCGGAAGAAGAAGAGGATGAAGAAACGCCTTTCTAGATTTCAGATTTACGATTGCGGATTTCAAATTTAGTTCGGATTGATTCCGGACTTTTTTATTTTTATGATTTATGACACTTCCTTTTTTTTATATTAATTCACTTGATGCTTCAAAAAAATCAATTGAACTGGATGAAGATACATCCCGTCATGTTGTACAGGTATTACGAATGAAAGAAGGAAAGCAGATAAACCTGACAGACGGGAAAGGAAATTTGATTACTGCAGAAATTTCTGATGCTCATAAAAAACATTGTACTGTAGAAATCCTTGACTCACGGTTCACGCCTCACGTCTTACGGAAAATTTCCATCGCTATCTCGCTGCTCAAAAACACAAACCGTTTTGAATGGTTTTTGGAAAAAGCAACAGAGATTGGTGTTGCAGAAATTATTCCGCTGATCTGTGAAAGAACAGAAAAACAAAAATTCCGTTTCGACAGGATGAAAGGAATTTGCATCAGTGCCATGCTTCAAAGCCAGCAATGTTGGTTACCGGTGCTGCATGAAACCGAACAATTTAACCATTTAGTCATTCAACAAATTGACAATACCCAAAAATTTATTGCTCATTGTAATGATTCATCAGTAAAGCAAAACCTTTCAACCTTTAAACCTCCGTCCGACCGGGTCATCCGGGCGGGCTTTAACCATTCAACGATTCTCATTGGCCCCGAAGGTGATTTTACAAAAGAGGAAATTGAACTTGCTTTACAAAATGATTTTATTCCTGTATCTCTGGGGGAAACAAGATTGAGAACAGAAACGGCGGGGGTGGTAGCGGCGGCGGTGCTTAAAAATTTTGGA
>DATDPZ010000197.1:0-3812 GCA_035292525.1 Chitinophagaceae bacterium | reverse complement strand
TTTTAACCTCACCCATCCGGCTTTATCCATTTCAATTTCATTTTCTGCCTGAAGGAAATCAATCACTTTCCATGCTTTTTCTTTTTTAATATTACCCATAGTAAGAATTAATTCTTTTGTTGGCAGGGGTTGGGGTTGGAGTAATGTTTTAATCAAAGCTGAAATAGAGCTGAACTCTTCTTTGCTCAACACTAATTTTTTTTGGCGAAGACAATTGTCACAAATACCACATTTTTTTATTTCATCATCTCCAAAGTAATGGCCGATCACCTGGCTGCGGCATTTAATGGTTTCATTTACATAATGAATAATCTCTGCTACCCGGTTCTTAAAGTTTTCTTTTCTTTTTAAAAACGAAGTCATGTCAATACTAAGGTCATCAGCCTGTATCCTGTTTTGTAAAAGCAGAATTTGTGCACTGTCTTTTTGCGGGCGGTATTCAATAATACCCAGTTGATGCAGCTGCTGCAAATCAGATTTTACTTCCTCAACGGGTTTCTTCATCAGGGTTACCAGTAATAATTCTGAAACGGAACAGGGAAAATCAAAAATGCCTTCGTAAGCCCGGAGTAAAGATTTGATTGCGCTGTCTAAGTGTGGAAGTGTTTTTTCAAAATCTTCCAGGTCTCTTCTGTTGGTTGTAAACCGTACCTGTGCAGGAAGAAAAACCTGCTCATTATAGGATAACCAGCCATCCTGTGCCAGTGTTTTTAATCCATAAACAGCCGTATGAATATTCAGTTTGAATTTTTTTATAAAATCATTCAGATCAAAATCATAAAAATTTCCACTGCCACTTCCGGCGGGTATCTGCAAATAATTGGCTAAAGACTGGTACACCTTTCTGATATCATATAAAGAAGGATATCGGGTTTCGGCCATTCCTTCCAGATCTGAAATATCTTCCTCATCGAAAAGCAAAACAGCAAAAGAAGTTTTTCCGTCTCTGCCGGCACGGCCGGCTTCCTGGTAATAGTTTTCCAGGCAATCGGGTACATCCGCATGGATGACGCTCCGCACATCAGGTTTATCAATGCCCATTCCAAAAGCATTGGTGCAAACAATAACTCTGGTTTTATTCCGGATCCAGGCTTCCTGTTTTCTGTTTCTGTCATCCTGGGATAATCCGGCATGATAATAATCAGAGGAAATATGCTGCAGTTGCAACAACTCTGCTATCTCTTTGGTTCGTTTACGGCTTTTACAATAAACAATGGAGCTGCCCGGAACTTTGGTCAGTATTTCTGTTATTTTATTAATCTTGGAGTCAATATGGAAAACACTGTAAGAAAGATTGGCTCTTTCAAATGATTGGCGGTAAATTTTCCAGTTAGCAATTGAATTTTCAATATTCGTAGTCTGCCCCTCTCTCTGTATATGAAGAGGAGTTAGCGGGGAGGTAAGTTTTTCACAAATATCATTTTGTACCTCAGCCGTTGCACTTGCTGTAAGAGCCAGTACAGGAACACCGGGTAATTCTTCTCTTAAAAGAGCAATACGTAAATAGGGCGGACGAAAATCATAACCCCATTGGGAAATGCAATGTGCTTCATCCACGGCTATCAGCGTTACATGCATCCCGGGCAGGTATTCTTTAAATAAAGAAGTTTCTAATCTTTCCGGCGAAACATAAAGAAATTTACAATTACTGTCCACCACTACTTGTAATGTATTCACCACTTCTTTCCTGCTCATGCCGGAATAGATAGCAAAAGCAGTAATGTTTTTTTTTCGCAGGTTTTCTACCTGGTCTTTCATTAAGGCGATTAAAGGGGAAATAACCAGGCACAATCCATCGGTAACTAAGGCAGGAACCTGGTAACATAGAGATTTACCTCCGCCCGTGGGCATTAAAGCTAGCGTATCCTTTTTAGCAAGAATAGATTCAATCACTTCCTGTTGAAGAGGACGAAAAGAATTGAAACCCCAGAATTGGTTTAATATATTATGTATATCTGTCAAAAAAAATCTTGTAGGAGAATGAAGTTAATAAAAGAAAAGTTGCCACGGAGACACGGAAGTCTTGTATTGAATCACATAAAAATTCCGTGTTTCCGTGGCAAAAAAATTACACCACCTTTTTCACAAACAACCTTCCTGAATTAATGGCCAGTACCACATCGCTAAGTCCCATTACCAATGCGCCGAAAGTAGGTGTCAGGAAACCAAATGCAGCTACAGGAATGGCCACAATATTGTATGCAAAAGCCCAGAAAAGATTTTCCTTGATAGTGATATAAGTATGTTTTCCCAAACCCAATGCCATCGGCATTTTTTTCAATCCATGATTCATGAGCACCACCTGTGCACTTTGCATGGCAATCTGCGATGCATCGCTCATGGAAATGCCAACGGTGGCTTTTGCGAGTGCCGGGGCATCATTAATGCCATCACCAACCATAGCAGTTGGAATGGCAGCATTCAGTCTGGTGATCATCTGAAGTTTTTGTTCCGGAGTTTGTTCGGCGATCACTTCATCAATACCTAATTCAGCAACTAATGACTGGCATTTTGCCTGGCGATCACCACTGAGTAAAACTGTTTTTATGTTTTTGCTGTGGAGGTAACTGATTACAGCTTTTGCTTCCGGTCTTACTTCATCTTTTACATCTATCCATCCGATCAGTTCATTATTTTTTAAAATATAAACATTGTGATGGTCGTCTTTTGTAAACTTCTCTGCAATTTTATAAGAGCCGGCTACATAATTATTTCCTTGTTTGTCTTCGGCTTTCATGCCGAGACCTTTTATTTCTTCAATCTTCTTCCATTGAATTTCTTCCTTCATTCGCTCAGAAGGAACCCTGACGGACCACTCATCCGTTATGCATTTTGCAATGGGGTGGTTGGAATATTTTTCAAGAGAAAATACAATTTTCTTAAACTCATTCTCGTCGCCAATGAAAAACGAAAAACCGGAAACGACAAACTTTCCTGTCGTCAGTGTTCCGGTTTTGTCAAACACGACCTGTTTTATATTCCTGAACATTTCCAGGCTGGTTGCATTGCGAAAAAGAATTCCGTTTTTAGCTGCACGGCCCAGTCCAACGGCAATCGCTGCCGGGGTTGCCAATCCCATGGCACAGGGACAAGCAATGACCAGGATGGCAATACTTCTCATCAGCGCTTTGGTAAGATCTTCCAGGTAAATCCAGTTGCCAATGAAGGCTACAACGGCAATGCCAATAACGATCGGAATAAAAATGGCGCTGATCTTATCTGCCAGTTTTTGTACGGGTGGTTTTTCTCCCTGGGCTTCTTTTACCATTTTTAATATTCCGGATAACACGGTATCGTTACCTACCGCAGTTACCTGGGCTTTTATTGTTCCATCTGCTATCAGGCTACCGCCAATCAGTTTGTCCTTTGCATATTTATGTACCGGGCTGCTTTCTCCGGTTACAATGGCTTCATTCACCTGTACATCTCCCCAAAGTATTTTGCAATCAATGGGAACCTGTTCCCCGCTTTTTATCAGGATCAGGTCGCCCACTCTCAATTCCGTATTTTCTATTGGAAAAATTTGTTCCTTATGCAAGTCATCAAAGGCAATCAGGTTTGCCATTACCTTTTGTGACTTAGCCAGTTTCTTCAATTCTTTTTGTGTGGATTGAATGGAAGCATCTTCCAGGTAGTTGCCAAAAAATACCAGGGTGATTATGGCGGCGGCCGTTTCATAAAATAAATATTCTTCTGCCTGGCCGGTCAATGTCCCGTATAGACTGTATATAAATGCGGCTGTGGCGCCAAGAGAAATCAGCACATCCATATTGGGCAATCTGTTACGCAAACTCTTTATAGCACTTCGTCCA
>DATDPZ010000196.1:0-3194 GCA_035292525.1 Chitinophagaceae bacterium | reverse complement strand
GAACATAAGGTCAACAATGGATGTGGCTGATTTAATATTGGGGTGTTCTACAAATCCGGAAGGATCAAATTTGGTGAAGGCAAATTTATCAACAAACTCTTCCAGCGGAACACCGTATTGCAATCCGATGGAGATAGAAATAGCAAAACAATTCAGCATACTACGCATGGTGGCTCCTTCTTTTGCCATGTCAATAAATATTTCTCCCAGTGTGCCATCGTTGTATTCGCCGGTACGAAGAAATATAGCCTGCCCGTTGATCTTTGCTTTCTGTGTAAACCCTCTTCTTTTTGCAGGAAGTGAACGCCGCTCCACAATACTTGCCAGTTTTCTCTTCAGTTTTGTATCCGGTGAAGCCTGCACTCTTTTCTGTACTTCTTCCAATAATTCGTCAACGGTCAGCTGGCTTAAATCAACAATGTTGGAATCCAGTTGCCCCATTGAACTATTTGAAAGATTGGATGAAACATGCTGAATTTCTTCTTCTGCTTTTTCGATTTTCGTTTTCTTGTCAGATTTATTGCTGAGCGGCTGCGATAATTTAGATCCATCCCGGTACAGTGCATTTGCTTTTAAACCCAGTTGCCAGCTTAATAAATAAGAATCTGCAATTTCCTCTACTAATGCTTCATTGGGTAAATTGATAGTTTTCGAGATAGCGCCACTGATAAAGGGCTGAGTGGCGCCCATCATGCGGATATGGCCACTGGCATGTATAAACCGCCGGCCTTTTTTTCCACATCGGTTGGCACAGTCAAAAACGGGCAGGTGTTCTTCTTTCAGGTAAGGCGCTCCTTCTACTGTTCCGGTACCACATACATAATCATTAGCTGCGTCTGTTTCCTCTTCACTGAAACCAAGTTCCTCCAGCAGATTCCATTCCTTATTATTATATTGTTCAGGAGAAAACCCAAACCGCTGCAGGCATTCTTCTCCAAGTGTATATTTATTAAATACAAATCCGATTTCAAAAGCCGATATCGCTGCAGCATCCAGCCTCTTTATTTCATCGGCTATAAATCCTTTTTCACTTAATGACTGATGATTGATAAAAGGTGCCCCGGCAAAGGAAGCTGTACCGCCAGTGTATTTTATAATAGCAGCTGTTTCTTTTTCAGAATAACCAAGATTCATTAACGCAGCCGGTACAGATTGGTTAATGATTCTGAAATAGCCGCCACCGGAAAGTTTTTTGAACTTAACCAATGCAAAATCCGGTTCTACCCCGGTGGTATCACAATCCATTACCAAACCTATCGTTCCGGTTGGTGCAATCACCGTAGCTTGTGCATTCCGGTAACCAAATTTTTCGCCCAGTTCAACAGCATCATCCCATGCTTTGCAGGCTGCTTTTAATAAATAAGCCGGGCAGTATTGTGCTTTGATTCCCTGTGGTTTCAAACTTAAGCCTTCATAATTGTCCGCTTCATATGCTGCCAGGCGGTGATTATGCATGACCCTCAGCATATCTGTTTTATTTTCTTCATATCTTGGAAAAGCACCAAGCACTTTTGCCATCTCAGCCGAAGTTTTATAAGAAATACCGGTCATGATCGCCGTAATTGCCCCGGCTATTGCTCTTGCTTCTTCACTGTCATAAGGAATTCCGCTGACCATTAATAAGCTGCCGAGGTTGGCATAACCCAGGCCCAGTGTTCTGTATTCATAGCTGAGCTGAGCTACTTCTTTACTTGGAAACTGTGCCATGAGTACTGATATTTCCAGTACTACGGTCCACAACCGGCAGTTGTATTCATAACCTTCCACATCAAACGTGTTGGTTGTCGTATCATAAAACTTCATCAGGTTGGATGAAGCCAGGTTACAGGCTGTGTTATCAAGAAACATGTATTCACTACAGGGATTTGAAGCATTGATACGGCCTCCCTTCGGACAGGTATGCCACTCATTAATAGTGGTATCATACTGAATGCCGGGGTCTGCACATCGCCAGGCAGCATAAGATATCTGCTTCCATAATTCACGGGCCGGTATTTTTTTCATCATCCTGCCATCCATTCTTCCTTTTAATTCCCAATCTCCATCCTCCTGCAATATTTTAAAAAACTCATTGGGAATACGAACAGAATTATTAGAATTTTGTCCGCTGACGGTTCTGTATGCTTCACCCTCGTAATCGCTGGGATAACCAGCCGCGATCAATGCAGCCACTTTTTTTTCCTCTTCCATTTTCCAGTTTATAAACTGTTCGATTTCCGGGTGATCAATATCGAGGCAAACCATTTTAGCTGCACGTCGGGTAGTGCCTCCGCTTTTTATAGCGCCGGCAGCCCGGTCCCCGATTTTTAAAAAACTCATCAGGCCGGAAGAAGTACCGCCTCCGCTAAGTTTTTCTCCTTCGCCACGCAAATGTGAAAAATTGGTTCCTACTCCTGAGCCGTATTTAAATATCCTGGCTTCCCGAACCCAGAGATCCATAATTCCTCCTTCATTTACCAGGTCATCACTTACACTTAAAATAAAACAGGCATGTGGTTGTGGCCGTTCATAAGCAGAAGTTGATTTTTTCAGTTGCCCATCTTTTGCATCTACATAGTAATGGCCCTGTGGCTTTCCTTTGATACCATAGCTTTCATATAAGCCGGTATTGAACCATTGAGGCGAATTGGGAACACACATCTGATCCAGGATAGAATATACCAACTCATCATAGAAAACCTGTGCATCTTTTTCAGAAGCAAAATACCCATTGCGTTCACCCCACACCCGCCAGCAATTAGCCATGCGATGTGCCACTTGTTTGGCAGAAGTTTCCCGGCCCAGGCTTCCGTCGGGTTGGGGTACACCAGCTTTTCTAAAATATTTTTGGGCAAGTATATCTGTAGCAATCTGGCTCCACTGTTTGGGTACTTCCACATTATTCATTTCAAATACAATTTCCCCATTCGGATTTCTGATTACCGAGGTACGATAGTCGTATTCAAACGAGTCATATACATTTACATCCTCTTTTGTAAAGCGACGAAGGAACTGTAATCCCGCCTGGCGGGAAGGTTTTTTTTTAACGGGCATAGTTGTAAAGAATTTGTCGGTTCTGGTTTTTGCGTTCCTGAGTGGAAGCTGGTAACGAAAATATTTTTATCATTCTATATTTCAAACCCACAAATATCAACACAATGTGGAAAAGCAAATTGAAAAATTGAGAAGTCAGGCGGGTAGCCAGTTTCAGAATT
>DATDPZ010000195.1:0-10043 GCA_035292525.1 Chitinophagaceae bacterium | reverse complement strand
GTTTCTGAAAGGGGAGTGGCTTCTGCGTTTGCTGCGATCGGCATCCAGTAACAAGGCACTGAAACCAATATCAATTCTCATATAAGGATCAATGATGGCGCCGTTTCGGTATTTAACGCTGCCGGGAATATTATAAGGCAGGTTGGTGCCGTAAATAAGATTCAGGTAAACTTTAAAATTATTATTGGTAGCCAGATAATCCTGGAAAAACATTCCGAAAGTTAATAAGCGGTCAGTCGGCCTTCGCAGCCATCCGCCCTGCACCGTAGTACTATCTGTGGGTTGATTCAGCGAATCCAACGTGTACTCTGTATAAAAATCATCCTTGATATCTTCTTTTGTTTTCATTAGCCCAATGCTGATCCAGCTTTCAGCATCTTTAACCAACTCACCAAACAATCTTGTTTCTAATCCCCATGCATAGGCTTTGGCATTGTTTTCACCAAAATACCGGATACGAACATTGTCTATATCATAAGGTACCACATTAGAAAGTTTTTTATAATAAGCTTCGGCAGTCAGCCGCATGGGTTTATCACCTGATCTGAAATTATAATCCAGCCCGCTGACCAGTTGCCAGCTACGTTGTGCTTTCACATTTGTATTTACAGTGCCATCATATCTTCTGAGTTCTCGGTAGAAGGGAGGTTGATGATAGGCACCTGCGGCTGCACGGAAAATAATATCATTATTCCAGTCGGGTTTCCAACTGGCGCCAACCCTGGGTGAAATAAGAAATTCTTTGTTGAGTGAATTATAATTATACCGGAGTCCGGCTTGTAAGGTGAAAGAATTAGAAGTATCCCCAAACAATAAATTATCCTGCACATACCCGGAAATTTTAGTGATGTCAAGGGAAGCGGTAGATTTGATCACTTTATTTAATTGCAGCAGGTTGGGATTATAAGGAAGGGCATAGCCGGCAGAGTCCTGGTATTCCCATTCATTTAATTTATCGGCAATGGATGTTTTGTCTAAACCAATTCCCCACAGGATTACATTTTTTCCTTTGTCCAGACTTCCTTTATGTGAGAAATTCCAGTTTTCAATATTGAGTTTGTTTCTTGAAAAATTATGAAATACGCCGGCACCCAGCGGGTTGACGATGAGTCCGAATGTTGGTTTGGCTTTATCAAAATCCCTTTCTCCAAAAAGATAAGCTCCGGCAATATCAATATTTTCTCTTTCATCATTTTCAAATTTTGAGATCAGCCATTTAAGTTTCAAATCTTTTGTTGGTTGGTAAGTGGTAGCCAATCCCAGCATTTTTGTATTGTATTGATCTCTTTCCTGGCCATCAAAAAAAACATCCAGGCCAAGTACAGCGCTAAAGAAAGGGGAGAAGACAGAAGAAGTGAGTTGGCTATATTCTGGAACCAGGGTAAATTTTGATTGGGAAATATTTCCTAAAAACTCCGCCTGCCATTTTTCATTAAACTGGTAATTGATCAATACCTGCAAATCGGCAGACGAAGGCACATAATTACCTTGCGTTTCCTGGCTGCTTAATAAATTCCGGTTACTTCGGTTTCTTACACCTGCCAGGTAACTGAGTTTATTATTTTTGGACAAACCTTCCAGTTGAAGCCCCTGCTCCAGGATGCCGGTATAAGCAGAACCGCCAAAACGTTTTGCCCGCCCGCCCGCCCCTGCCGGTACGGACGGGGATGACACGGTCGGACGGGGTTTTTTATACTGAATATCCAGTACACTGCTAATTTTGTCACCATACTTTGATTGAAAACCGCCATTGTAAAAATTAATATTGCGAACCATTTCCGGGTTGATAAAACTCAGGCCTTCCTGCTGCCCGTTGCGAACAAGGTAGGGACGGAAAATTTCAAAGTCATTAACATAAATTAAATTTTCATCATAGCTGCCACCTCGAACAGAGTATTGCGATGTCAATTCATTATTTGATCCCACAAAAACTTTAATAAGACTTTCTACACCCATGACAGGCGCAGGCAGGTTGATGACGGATTTTGGGTTGGGGCGAATTAGTCCCGCTTCTGTCCGTTCCCGCTGATCAGTAATGATCACTTCTTCCAGCAGCTTAGTGCCTCTTTCCATCCGGATGATGACTTGTTCTTCTTCCTCTTCAATTAAAAGAAAATTCCGTTGTTCAGTTTTATAACCGGTATAACTGAAAATAATGGCAAATGCCCGGTCGGCATTTACTTTCATTTTAAATGTGCCGGAATCATTGGTAACAATTCCTTTTTGCTGGCCAAGTATGGTAATAGAAACACCGGGTAAGGGATTTTCATTTTCATCAAGCACTTTACCGGAAACGTAAGCAGGTTTTTTTTGAGAGAAAGCAATGCTATATGCAAGCAGTAGGATGAAGGATAAGAAAAGCTTTGGATGGTTCATTCCTAAGAAGCGGATTTGAAGACAATATTACTCAATAAAGTTTAGTTTGCCTATTGTGGATGAATTTCTCTTTGTCTTAGGATATTTCAACGCAGAGAAAATAAGATAAGGAGTTTTCGCAGAAACATCCAGTGTAATCTCAATGTTCTTATGATCCTGTAATCAAAGTCTGCAATTTTATAATTATAAAAATTTCATGCAATTAATTTATTTCAAACAATTTTTTATTTCCTGAAGTAAGTTCTGTTGTAACCCGAAATAATATTTACACGAATATCATTAATAGTATAACCCGTTATCCTGTTTATGCAACCTTCCTTTGTACAGCCGATATTCTTTCTTATGCTTCTTTGATCTTCGGTAATACCAGATATTTTCAGTAATCGGTCAGGACCGGGAAAATAAATATGATAATCGTATTCGGGAGAAAGCACAACTGCTGAAGTTGATGTAACTATTATTAAAGTGTCTGCATACCTGGTATAAACATTATCTTTTACAAAGAAACTGTCTTTTTGCTGACCGGAATTTTTTACAAATCTTCTTATTATCATCGTGTCAGCATCTGAATCAGTAAAACCAATTAGTCCAAAATGTAATTCACCTGTTATACAGGGATAGGAATAACATGAGTAGATAAATATGAATATAAATGGAATGAAGAATATGGGTAATAGTTTTTTCAAAAAATGATAAACATATTTACAACTATAACAATTTCAACTTTCCAATCGTTGCTTTTGGATCAGTAGATTTGAAAACCGTATTACCGGCTACTAAAACATCTGCTCCTGCAGCCAGAATTGCAGGTGCATTTTCCAGTGTAACACCTCCATCAATTTCAATTTGCACGTTTAATCCTTTATCATCTATCATCCGGCGAAGTGTTTTTATTTTCTCCAGGGTTTGTGGTATAAATTTTTGTCCGCCAAATCCGGGGTTTACACTCATCAGGCAAACAAGATCAATATCGGCAAGAATAGCTGCCAGCTGTTCAACAGGAGTGTGAGGATTTACTGCCACGCCGGCTTTCATACCCAATGATTTTATTTGCTGGATATTCCGGTGCAGGTGAGGGCAGGCTTCAATATGTACGGAAAGAATATCGGCTCCTGCATTTTTAAATTGTTCTGCAAAATTCCCGGGTTCTTCTATCATTAAATGCACATCACAAATTTTACTGGTAGCTTTTCTGAAAAAAGCTACCAGCATGGGTCCAAAACTGATATTGGGAACAAAACGGCCATCCATTACATCAAGATGATACCAATCGGCCTGGCTTTCATTCAGCATTTTACAATCGGCTTCCAGATTAATGAAATTTGCAGAGAGTAAAGAAGGGGCAATGATGGGCATGAAAATCAATTTGCATTGCAAGATACAACCGGCAATGATTAATTACTAATTGTTAATTATTAATTCGATCAGCAAATTCTTTTGCTTCAGTCAGAGTTTTGTCTAAACTGTAAGCCCTCAGGTAATTTAGTTTTGCATCCTGTTTAAGTCCAAGTGCTTCCTGGCATTTGGCTTTCCAGAAATAGGCATCAGCAAAACTGTTAGAGATTTGCAAAGCAAGGTCAAAGGTTTTTAAAGCGTCATTAAATTTTTCCTGTTTAAATTGGATAGTGCCTTTTTCAAGATAGGCTTCCAGGAAGTTGTAGTCTTTCCGGATACAGGCATCAAACTGCATTACAGCTTTATTAAGTTCATTAATATTATAATAATAGATGCCTTTCAGATAATCGGGGTAAGGATCTTTGCCACTTGCATCATTATTTTTCATTTCATCAGAAAAGAAAATAGCTTTTGGATTTTTTGTTTCTGCATACAAATTGGTCAGGCGTAAGCCCGCCTGTGTTAATTCTCCGGGAACGACAAACATCTCCAGTGTTTTTATGGCTGCTAAAGTATCTCCGGCCAGTTCCAAAAGCTCAGCACTTTTAAACAGGTAATCAAAATAAAGACGGGGATGGGTGGAATCGCCTTTTAAAATATTCATCGAATCCAAAGCAATTACCGCTTCTTTATACCTGCCGGCATCCTGCAATACGATGGCGAGGTTATATCTGGTTTTCGGGTTAGCCGGATATTTTTTGATAGAATCTCTGATGGAAGCAAGCAACTGCTGCAGTGAATCAGCAGGCTGAACCTGATGTTCACCTGATGAATTACAGGAAATAAAATTAAAAGCTAAAAAGATTGCCGGTAGAAGATTTTTCATAAACGGTAATGGGTGAAATGACAAAAATCTGACATTTGCCGGGGTTTCTAAAAATAGTTTTGTATAAATTTTATTTCATGAGGATAATTAAAGATTTTGCCACTGTACTTATCGTTATGGCAGGATTAATCTCTGTATCATTTTTAACAAAGACCAGCAATCATTTCAAACTCCAAATTCCCCATTTACCAAATAACAATGATACACTTCTTTACCCGGAAGAGTTTCATTTTAAAAATATCCATCAACTAACTTTTGGCGGAGATAATGCAGAAGCCTATTTCAGTTTCGATGGGCAGTGGATCGTATTTCAACGAACCAATCTAAAAGAAGGATTACTCTGTGACCAGATATTTGTTGGCAAAGTTCCTGCTTATGGCGATAAGTTTGAATATAAAATGGTAAGCACGGGAAAAGGAAGAACCACCTGTGCCACTTTTACAAAAGACGGGAAGCACATTATTTATGCTTCCACTCACCTGGCTGCAGATACCTGTCCTCCGGTACCTGACAGAAGTAAATATGGTAATAAATATATCTGGCCGCTTTATAACAGCTATGATATTTTTATGGCTGACCTGGATGGTAAAATTGTAAAACAACTTACAGATAGCAAAAGTTATGATGCGGAAGCCACCCTTTCTCCTGATGGAAATAAGATGATTTACACCAGCACTAAGGATGGCGATATAGAACTTTATATAATGGATCTGAATTCAGGGAAAGAAAAAAGGATCACTAATATGATCGGGTATGATGGCGGGGCATGGTTTAGTCCCGATGGAAAAAAAATTATCTGGAGAGCTTCCCGCCCGAAAACGGATACAGAAATAAAAGAATACAAAGAATTGCTGGCAGAAAACCTGGTAGCACCCACCAATATGGAAGTATGGATTGCAGATGCAGATGGCAGCCATGCAAAACAGGTTTCTTCATTTGGACAGGCCAATTGGGCGCCTGCGTATATGCCGGACAGCAAGAGAATAATTTTTGCAAGTAATCATGAGTATAAAAGAGGATTCCCTTTTAACCTGTACACCATGAATGAACAGGGAACGGAATTGAAAAAAATCAGCCGCGATAAAGGGTTTGATGCTTTTCCCATGTTTAGTCCGGATGGTAAAAAAATAATTTTCTCCAGCAACCGCAACAATGGCGGCACCCGTGATACCAATGTGTTTATTGCAGATTGGGTGGAATAGTTTCCGGTTTGTGGTTTGTTGTTTATCGTTTTTATTCCACTAATTTTGTTTGCCAACTACAAACCAAAATCATTAAAAAATAAACTATGTATAACGGACTGCTTCATCTTCATAATGTACTACGCTGGGTAATACTTTTACTTTTACTTATCGCCATTTTCCAGGCATGTACCAATAAACAGGGGGTAAGGAAAAGCAGCCTGTGGTTAATGATTGCTGCACACAGCACACTTGTTTTGGGATTTTACCAATGGTATTCCGGCCACCTGGGTTTTAAGTTGATTCAAAATTCCGGATTTGCTGAAGTGATGAAAGACAGCGTTACCCGTTTTTGGGCAGTAGAACATTTTGCCGGCATGCTGATCGCTATCATCCTGATAACAATTGCAAGAGGAAAAGCAAAAGCTTTGAATTATAAACCTGCATTCTGGTTTTATTTAATAGCCCTGATTATAATTCTCGTAACAATACCCTGGCCGTTTAGAGAGGGTATTGGCAGAGCCTGGTTTCCCGGGGTATAAAAATGTTGATCAGGCAATTTCTTTTAAGGCTACGCAAAAAGAATTCATTTCTTCCAGGGTGCCCATACTTACCCGGCACCATTTACCACCAAAATGATCACGGTATTGTACATAGATATTTTTTGCCTGCATCTTTTGAGGATATGCCGGGCCGATCCTGTCTATATTAAATAAAATAAAACTGGTATGAGATGGAATATAATCCAGTTTTAATTCTTTGAATGTGGAGTAGCACATTTCTCTTGCCAGTTTGGTTTTTTGCCTGCAGTCATTTACAAATGCCTGGTCTTTTAAGGCAGCCGATGCAGCTATTGCAGATACGACACTTACATTTACTCCCTGCCATGTTTGATAACCTGCCAGTTTTTTTATTGTATCAGGATGTGCAATTGCATAGCCAACCCTGGCGCCGGCCAGTCCATAAATTTTAGAAAAAGTTTTCATGATAATGATATTCGGATTGCTGACAGCCAGGTCTTTCAGGGAAGAAAGATTGGCAAATTCTGTATAAGCTTCATCAACCAGTACTAAAGTTTTTTTACTGCATTCGGTTACAAAATTTCTTAACTGAGTATCGTCTGAAAATGTACCGGTTGGATTGTTGGGATTACATACATACATTAATCTCGTTTCATCATTTATTGCCGACATCATAACCTGCAAATCCATCCTGCGGTCATTGGCCAGCGGAATACGGGTAAATTGCAGGCCAAAAGATACTGCCTGGCTATACCATCCATGAAATGTAGGATCAGGAGCAATTACTTTCCCCTTTTTAGATGCAGCCAGTAAAGAACCAAGGGCAAGGATTTCTGAACCACCGGCTCCCAACAACACATTTTCATTTTCTACCTGGTAAAATTCTGCTATCTGGCGATTTAACTTTGGAAGAATCTCATCCGGGTACCTGTTTGAAATTGAAAGGGCTTCCATCATCGCCTTTTGAGTAGCGGCTGATGGGCCATAAGCGTTTTCATTGCTGTTGAGCCAGATGGTATCACCAGGGGTATAGCTTTTTTTTGTTTCTGCAAAAAGGCGGGGTGAAAGGCCGATGCCAGCTGCCAGAGCAGCCGTTGTTTTTAACCAGTGGCGTCGTGATTGTTGCTCGTTCATAAATGAGTTTTTAATATGGAAAAGCTACACAAAAATTTAAAGTCGTAAAAGAATAATTATTAACGGGGGTACAATTCAATCACTTCACAGTCCTTAATCTCTTTTCCATCTATTGCAAAACGGATGATTGTTCTCACTTTTTGCCAACCCTGTTTTCCGGCGGCACCAGGGTTTATGTGAAGGCAATTTATTTTATCATCATAAAAAATTTTCAGAATATGAGAATGTCCGCTGATGAATAATTGTGGCTGGTGAATGGCTAATTCCTTTTTTGTTTCAGGATTATACCTGGGTGCCGTGCCGCCAATATGCCGCATCATGACTTTCACTTCTTCGCAAATAAAGACTAATTGTTCCGGAAACCTTGCCCGGATATCCTGCCCGTCAATATTTCCATAAACACCTTTAAAACTGGTCTGACCATTCCGGGCCGGCCAACGATTACTTAATTGACTTATCAAATTTATATTTCCAAAATCACCCGCATGCCATATTTCATCACAGTTTTCAAAATGTGTAAAGACAGTTTCATCAAGAAATCCATGTGTATCTGATATCAATCCGATTCTTATCATTCGTGAAACGAATTTAATTGTAAATTTGGCAATGTCATTTCATAGAAATTTTATATTGATTTGATAAAAGAAAAAGGCTGCCTGCATGACACAATAGGGCAGTCGTTCGGACGGGGGAATATTTTTTTTCCTGCCACATTAGAACTATCAGGAAGAAAATTATTGAGTAATGTTGTTGTTGAACAGGATCCGGGGGAAATTCGTCCATATACAATTAGAGAACAATAGTAGCGCTGATGCTGTCAATTAAATATTCAATTAACAATTTTCAATCTTAAATAAACATGCCGCATTATTATAAACTTGGAAAAATTCCTCATAAACGTCATACACAATTCCGTAAGCCCGATGGCAGCTTGTATGCAGAGCAATTATTTTCTACAGAAGGATTCAGTGATGATTATTCTTTGCTTTATCATTGTCATCCGCCCACACAAATCATCAAAACTGAACCCCAATCAGATGTTTCACCCACAATTGCCGAAGAGAAAATGCTGAAGCATCGTTGCTTCGAAGGTTTCCAGGTAAAACCTGTAAAAGATTTTTTACAAAGCCGGATACCAGTGTTGGTAAACATGGATTGCCATATTGTACTGGCGGCTCCTCAGGAAAGCATGAAAAATTATTTTTATAAAAATACAGATGCTGATGAAATGATTTTTGTACATGAAGGCAGCGGCACGGTGCATACGCAATATGGCGGGTTGCCTTTTGGCTATGGTGATTATATTGTACTTCCCCGGGGTACTATTTATCAGATTGAATTCAGGGATGACAAGAACCGTTTGTTTATTGTGGAGTCATTTACACCATTGCGGTTTCCCAAAAAATACCTTAGCAAATACGGCCAACTGATGGAACATTCTCCGTATTGTGAAAGGGATATCCGTCCGCCACAAGACCTGAAAACCATATATGAAAAAGGCGACTACCTGATCAAAGCAAAAAAGAAAGGAATGTTATATGGTTTGCATTATGGTACACATCCTTTTGATGTAGTTGGCTGGGATGGTTGTTGCTATCCCTTTATTTTTTCTATTCATGATTTTGAACCTATCACCGGCCGGGTGCATCAGCCACCACCGGTACACCAGACTTTTGAAACAAATGCATTTGTAGTTTGTTCATTTGTACCGCGTTTGTTTGATTATCATCCAAATGCTATTCCTGCTCCTTATAATCACAGTAATATAGATAGTGATGAAGTGATCTATTATGTAGATGGTGATTTTATGAGCCGTAAAAATGTGACTAAAGGAATGATCACTTTGCACCCTGCGGGTATTCCTCACGGACCACATCCCGGCGCTGTACAGAAAAGTATCGGAGCTAAAGAGACCAAAGAACTGGCTGTGATGGTGGACACGTTCCGTCCGTTGATGCTGACAAAAGAAGCATTAGATATAGAAAATGTAAGTTATATTATGAGTTGGGCGGAATAGGGAGTAAGAAAAATATCAGGTAAAGGATGATATAATTTTTTTATATTCGGATATCAAAATTTTCAATTATGGTAAAACTCGGGCATTTACAAGCTAATGATATAGTCATGGTGAACGAAGATGGACTTTTGAGAGAAGGAATAGTGGTAGAAACCAACCATGAAGAGAATATGATTCTCGTAGATAATGGCACCCAGGAATTTTGGTATCAACCCCAGGACGTTTTCCCCTTAGCCCTGGATGAAAGCCAGTTGATGAAATTTGGATTTGAAAAAGAATCATTGGACGGGGCAGACAAGTATAAAAAAGGAGCTTTCCGGCTTGTAACTCCGAAAGCAGGCGATTTTTCAAAAATTGAAATGTGGTACAGGGAAGACCGAAGGCATTTTAACGTCCATATTGCTGTTCATGAACTTCAAAATCTTCATAATTCCATGACAAAAGTCCCCCTCGAAAGGGTCTGAAAACCATACTAGTGGCTGATTTTGGCCCAGGATGAAATCTTTTAGGAAAAACCGGGAAAAAAAAACCCGGTTTTTTCATTATTAGGGTTGATCCACTTATCTTTGCGCTCCCAAAATTGTATGTCTAAA
>DATDPZ010000194.1:0-17028 GCA_035292525.1 Chitinophagaceae bacterium | reverse complement strand
CACTCATACCTGCCGGACCAATATTACGGGGTTTCCAGTTTTTAAATTGTTCAAGACTGATTTTCTGGGCAGAGGTTATAAAGCAAAGTAAAGCACTAAAAGTGCTGAGTAATAAAAACTTTCTCATTGTGTGTGGGTTTTAAAAAAATA
The DNA here is from genome assembly GCA_035292525.1 of Chitinophagaceae bacterium. Lineage (GTDB taxonomy): Bacteria > Bacteroidota > Bacteroidia > Chitinophagales > Chitinophagaceae > VBAS01. The sequence goes on along the minus strand of DATDPZ010000194.1, from coordinate 16,878 downwards.
AACTTACTTAAAAACAGGGAGTAATGAAAAAAATTGGATGAGTGGTGCATTCTAGAGAATAAAAGAGAAAAAGAGACAAGGAGTTTTTCAGCTGGTTTCTTTTTCTCCTTCTCTCTCCCGACAGCTATCGGGATAATCTCTTAACTACATTTTCTTCCACAGGGGATTCCATATTTGAATGACTGAATAAAAAGCAGGAGAATGATACTATTGTTCAGATTTTTTATTTTCCCTGTATTTCTTCTCTGCTTCCTTAGCAGCAGCAAAATCTAATACCACTCCATTGATGCAATAACGTAGTCCTGTTGGAGGCGGACCATCTTCAAACACATGCCCAAGATGTGCTTCGCACCTGCCACATTGGGTTTCTGTTCTTTTCATTCCCATAGAATTATCAGGAGTGTAAATAATACTGGTTTTACTGATGGGCTCATAAAAGCTGGGCCAGCCACAACCGCTGTCAAATTTTGTATCGCTTTTAAATAAAGGATTGCCACAGGCTGCACAATAATAGGTTCCTTTTTCATAAAAATTTTCCAGCTTACTGCTCCAGGGTCTTTCCGTTCCTTTCATACGGGCTATCTGATATATGTTGGCAGGTAATATTTTTTTCCATTCCTCATCAGACATTTCTACTTTGGAACTGTCAGTAGTAGAATAAAGAGGGTTTCCTTCCTTTGTAAGGTTAGATTTCTTTTCTGTATTTTCCATTTTTTTTGAGTTTGATTTGGTAGAAGTTTGAGCGTCACATTGCAGGCTTATGATGGATACCGATAAGATTAGTAATAGCTGTTTCATGATGATCGTTCTTGTATTACAAATCTACGTTATCTTATATTGGCCGGATTGTCTGAAAACCGACAAACAACAATGCTTAACATTGCTTTAAAGGAGTTTAAGCCTCAGTCTCAACCTTAACCACATCATCAACCTTTTCATCTCTTAGCCTTATATTTGTCGTTCACCCAAGGTTAATAAGTACTTATGTTTAATTTGATCCTGTTTGGTCCACCCGGAAGCGGAAAAGGTACTCAGTCGGAAAAACTTGTAGAAAAATACGGATTGTTTCATTTATCTACCGGTAATTTACTTCGTGAAGAAATTTCTAATAAAACCCCATTGGGGATTGAAGCAAAAAAATTTATGGATCATGGCCAGTTGGTACCGGATGAAGTAGTGATTGGCATGGTGGATTCTTTTTTTGATAAACATAAAAAAGCTCCGGGATTTTTATTTGACGGGTTTCCACGAACGGTAGCACAAGCCAGTGCATTGGATAAATTACTGGCTTTAAAAAAAACAGAAATAGCCATCGTACTTGCCCTGGATGTAACAGAAGATGAGTTGGTAAAAAGATTACTGAACCGGGGTAAAACCAGTGGACGCAGTGATGACACTAATGAAGAAGTGATCCGTAAAAGATTTGCAGTTTATACAAACGAAACAACCCCGGTGGCGGATTATTATAAAAAGGCAAAAAAGTTTAAAACGATTGCCGGCGAGGGTGATGTGAATGAAATTTTTGCTGCATTAAGGCGGGCTATCGATAAAGCCATGGCCTCAAAATTAAATGACTAAGCCCGGGATATGAACCAGGAAAAATACATATTTGTTAAAACAGGAATACTTCCATTACTGGAAGGACTTTTATCTGAGGCAAAAGGTAAATGGGGAAAAATGAATGGACAACAAATGGTGGAGCACCTTTCATTATTTTTTAAAACCTCCTCCGGCAGAATTCATTTACCCTTAGTGACACCCGCTGAACAGTTACCGAAATACAGGGAATTTTTACTGAGTGAAAAAGAATTCAGGGAAAATACAAAAGCACCGCAACAATATATACCGGAGGAACCATTGCCTTTAAGATTTGCAAATATGCAGGAAGCCCTTCAGGCATTGGAAAAATCTATCGGCGAATTCTTTACCTGTTTCCAGGAAGATCCGGAGAAAAAAATATTACATCCTGTTTTTGGAGAACTAAATTTTGGAGAATGGATACAACTGCATCACAAGCATGTGATTCATCATTTAAAACAATTCGGTCTCATTACTTAGTCGGGCATTCTCCTTCTTTCCACTCTTTTATTCCGGCGCATCCGGCCACACATGCGTTTCCATAGGTTTTCCCATCACAACCGCATACCGGTTTATAAAGTTGAATACAGGCACAGTCTTTTATAGGTTCGCCTATACAACTACCCTTTTTATTATTACATTCTGTTTTAACTATAGCCAGCAGAAAAGTAAGGACAAGAATCAGTTTCACTTGAAAGTTTTTAGTATTTGTAAAGTTCAGTATATTTTTTCAAATACCTTTATCCATCTTAAAACAGAAAACTTTCATGAAACTTGAAAATTATATCGGAGGAAAATGGATTACCGGAGACGGGGAGGGTCAATTATTGTATAATGCAGTAACGGGAGAAGCTATTACATCAGCAACTACCAGGGGGCTTGACTTTAAAGCTATGACGGAATATGCAAGAACAAAAGGAAATCCTGCGTTGAGAAAAATGACTTTTCACCAGCGGGGCATTATGCTGAAAGCTTTGGCGCTTCACCTGAGAAACCATTTAGATAAATTTTATGCCATCAGTTATAAAACAGGAGCCACCAAAGCAGATAGCTGGGTGGATATTGAAGGCGGTATCGGAAATCTTTTTGCCAATGCATCACTCCGAAGAAAATTATCCAATGAAACATTCTGGGTTGATGGGGAAAGCCATAACCTAAGTAAGAACAATACTTTCATGGGCACGCATATACTGGTGCCAAAAGAAGGGGTGGCTATCCATATCAATGCTTTTAATTTTCCTGTTTGGGGAATGCTTGAAAAAATTGCCGTGAATTTACTGGCAGGTATGCCAGCCATTGTAAAACCCGCCACCGTTACTTCCTATTTAACTGAGGCGGTAGTAAAAGAAATTATTTCAAGTAAAATTTTACCGGATGGTGCATTGCAGCTTATTTGCGGCAGCGCCGGCGATTTACTGGATCATGTTTCTTCGCAGGATGTTGTTACGTTTACCGGTAGCGCATCCACGGGACAGATGCTGAGAGCAAATAAAAAAATTTTAAGCGAGAATGTTCCTTTTAATATGGAAGCAGACAGTTTGAATTGTATAGTACTTGGCGAAGACGTGACACCCGATAAACCCGAGTGGGACATTTTTGTAAAAGAAGTAAGAAAAGAAATGACACTGAAAGCCGGACAACGCTGTACCGGTATCAGGAGAATTTTTGTTCCCGAAAATAAAATGGAAGATTTATGGAAAGCAATTTCAAAATCATTGGCACAAACTACAATAGGAAACCCGCTGAATGAAAAAGTAAGAATGGGAAGCCTTGCCGGGGAAAGTCAGAGAGAGGAAGTAAAGGCTCAGGTAAAGAAATTACTGGCATCTTCTCAAATCGTTTATGGCTCTTTGGACAGTGTTGAAGTAGTAGATGCTGATGCAAAGAAAGGAGCTTTTCTTTCTCCCATTCTTTTAATGAACGATAAACCACATGCTGCAAAAGAAGTACATGAAGTGGAAGCCTTTGGCCCGGTGAGTACCATCATGCCGTATAAAAATTCAGAAGAAGCCATTGAGTTAAGTAAAATGGGTAAAGGAAGTTTGTGTACTTCAATTGTAACAGCGGATTATTCTATTGCAAAACAATATGTAATCAGTGTTGCTACCCATCATGGAAGAATCCTGGTATTAAATAATGAATGCGCCAAAGAAAGTACCGGGCATGGATCACCACTGCCTTTGCTGATTCATGGTGGTCCGGGCCGTGCCGGTGGCGGAGAAGAAATGGGTGGGCTACGTGGTGTAAAACATTATTTGCAGCGAACAGCCATCCAGGGATCGCCAACAACAATTACTGCTATCACCAGTATTTACCAGCAATATGCAAAGGGAAAAGATCCGGGCAATCATCCGTTTAAAAAAAATTTTGAAGAATTGCAGATAGGAGATCAGCTCATTACGGAGAAAAGAACGATCACCTCAGAAGATATTGACAGGTTTGCTGATCTGAGTGGAGATCATTTCTATGCACATATAAAAACAACAGATTTTACAGGTACCATGTTTGAACGGCAGGTAGCCCATGGTTATTTCGTTATGAGCATGGCTGCCGGTTTGTTTGTTGATGGGTATGAAAAGAATCCAGTGTTGCTTAATTACGGCATTGATGAATTAAGATTTACAAAACCGGTTTATCCTGGTTCTGAAATTCATATCCGTTTTACCTGCAAAGAAAAATTATTAAATGATAAACGGATTGCAGATAAGCCGGAGGATATAAAAAGAGGCGATGATATTGAAAAAGGAATAGTAAAATGGCTGGTAGAGATGATTGATGAAACCGGTGAAATTACTGGTGTGGCGACGATTCTGACAATGGTGGCAAAACAAAATCAATAACAAAATATTGTTTTATGTCAAACGGATACGTAAAATCAGAAACACACAAGGGAATTACTACAATAGAATTCTTTCATCCGCAAAGCAATTCATTGCCTGCAAAAATGCTGCACGAACTTACTTTAACCATTCAGCATGCCGGAGAAGATCCGGATACGGTGGTAATCATTCTTCAGTCAGCAGGCGAAAAAACTTTTTGTGCCGGTGCTTCATTTGATGAATTGATATCCATTAAAAATGAAAAGGAAGGACTGGCATTTTTCAGCGGGTTTGCTGATGTCATCAATGCAATGCGCTGTTGCCCGAAATTTATTATCGGACGTATTCAGGGCAAATGCGTTGGGGGTGGTGTAGGGTTAGCAGCTGCAGTAGATTATGCAATAGCTTATGAAACTGCTGAAATAAAACTGAGTGAACTGGCAATAGGCATTGGGCCATTTGTGATAGGGCCGGCAGTAGAAAGAAAAATCGGATTATCCGCATTTTCACAATTAGCAATAGATGCTTCCCTGTGGCGCAACGCTGACTGGGCAAGACGAAAAGGCTTGTTTGCAGAATTACATCCTTCAATGGATGGAATGGATGATTCAATTAAACGACTGGCCAATTCGCTGTCACATGCAAACCCTGAAGCTATGAAGGAAATGAAAAAAATTTTCTGGAAAGGAACAGAGCATTGGGATCAGTTGCTGACAGAAAGGGCAAAGATCAGCGGTCGGTTAATACTAAGTGAATACACAAGAAATGCTATTGAAAAATTTAAAATAAACAGGAAAGGCTGAGATTCTTAGATTAAATTATTCAGGTTACAGATCTGTTTCATTTTATTTATCTTCGCCGGCTGAAATGAAAAAACAAGAAAAAATAAACTATAGACCCCTACAGGCTGTTTTGTTTATTGCTTTTGTATGCTTATACCTTGCCGGCAATTTTCCTGTTTTTGATTTACAAAAAACTGCAGGAGTTGACTCCATGCTGCAAGCCGGATTTTTCATTGCAGATCTTAGTAATAATTTACAGGATCCCGAAGAAAATATTGAATCCGAAGCTGAAACATTTTCAGAAAGTATTTTTCCTTCCATTCAGATTGAACACCCGGTATTTGGTTTTTTGAAAAAAAAGCCAGGTTACCGGTCTGATTTATTTTTTCCGGACCATTTAGAATTATTTTCACCTCCTCCCGAATCCTGGGGATAAAATCTTTTTAAAAAAAAGATTACATTATTTTTTAACTGTTATGACTGCTATTAAAAAATAAATAAGCAGAAAAGAAGGCTTTGAAATAAAAATTTTGAAAAATTAAAATAATCCGGGGCTGTTATTTTTAATTAATTATTTTTTAAAAAAAGATAAAAATGAAATATTTTAAATTCACTAAAGGAGATTTTTTTGGTGGGCTTACTGCCGGTATTGTGGCTTTACCATTAGCTCTTGCATTTGGCGTACAATCAGGTCTTGGCGCTGAGGCAGGATTATATGGAGCTATCTTTCTTGGTTTTTTTGCAGCAATTTTAGGAGGTACTCCTTCACAGATAAGTGGCCCTACCGGGCCTATGACGGTGGTGACCGCGGCCACACTGACTGTTTTTATAGCAAATGCCGGAGGCAATCTGTCATCTGCTTTACCTGCCATTGTTGCCAGTTTTGTATTAGCAGGATTATTCCAGATCGTAATGGGATTTTTAAAAATCGGCACATTGATAAAATACATTCCTTACCCGGTTGTTTCCGGCTTTATGAGCGGAATAGGAGTTATCATTATCCTGTTGCAACTGTTCCCGGCCATGGGCCAGGCATCACCAAGAACGACAATCGATGTTGTAAAAACAATTATTCCGGCTCTTGAGAATATTAACACCTGGGCACTTTTTTATACAGCGCTTACCATTGCAGTCATTTATTTGTTTCCAAGAATTACAAAGGCTGTTCCAAGTGCACTGGTTGCTTTATTAGCGATTACCATTTTATCTGTTTTTATGGGTAAAAATGTTCCTGTAATCGGGGATATTCCTACCGGGTTTCCGGAATTAAAAATCGAAGGTTTATTTACTATTGATTCCAGTATGTATTTATTAATACTTGAAGCGGGAATTACATTAGCAGCACTGGGAGCTATTGACTCTTTACTTACTTCCGTAGTAGCAGATAACATTACCAAAACAAAACACAACAGCAATAAAGAATTAATTGGCCAGGGAATCGGAAATGCTATTGGAGGACTTTTTGCTGGTTTGCCGGGTGCCGGAGCCACCATGCGTACAATGGTAAATATCCGTAGTGGCGGAAGAAACAGAATTTCGGGTGTCATCCATTCAGTAGTATTGTTGATTATTTTATTAGGCGCCGGAAAATATGCAGCCTTAATCCCCAAAGCAGTGCTTGCAGGAATTCTGATCACCGTGGGAATTGGTATCCTGGATTATAAAGGATTTAAACATATTAATAAAGTACCCAAAGCAGACGCAGCAATTATGGTCCTGGTTTTAGTGGTTACTGTTTTTCTTGATCTGTTGATTGCAGTAGGTATTGGAATGATATTAGCTTCCTTTTTATTTATGAAAAAAATGGGTGATGCAGTGGAAGAAAGCACTAAGATGAAATCATTGTACGAGGATACACCCGAAACAGCCTGGATCGATGAATTTCTTCCGGTGCATCTGCAAAAAGAAGTATTTGTAAAACACCTGGATGGGCCTTTATTCTTTGGCTCTGCTTACGGGTTTCAGTCATTGGTCAGGAAACTCCCCGATGTAAAATATATAATCATACGAATGGAAAAAGTGCCGTTTATAGATCAGTCCGGATTATATGCTCTGGAAGATTCCATACTTGATCTGGAACAAAAAGGGAAAGAAGTATTGCTGACCGGATTACAGGAACAACCCAGGATCCGGATGAAAAGTATCAACTTAATTCCGGGGTTAGTAAAAAATGATAATATATTCGAATCATTTTCGGATTGCATAAAATGGATAGGAGAGCAATACAAATAAACTGTAAAAGCAATGATATTATTAATATCTGTAATTTTTGTTTTAGGTTATGTAGCCATCACCCTGGAACATCCTATCAAGATCAATAAAGCTGCCACAGCGCTGTTAACAGGAGTACTTTGCTGGTCTGTTTTTGCACTGTTTACAGGAAACAAACACCTGGTTGTAGAAAACCTGCTTGAACACCTGGGCGAATTATCGGGCATTCTTTTTTTCCTGATGGGCGCCATGACGATTGTTGAACTGATTGATGCTCATGACGGGTTTGAAATGATAAAAGAAAAAATTCAAACCAGGAGCAAAAAAAAACTGGTTTGGCTGGTTTCCGGGTTTACATTTTTCTTTTCTGCGATACTGGACAATCTAACTACTACCATCGTCATGGTATCGCTGCTGCGAAAAATGATACCCAATAAAAAAGAACGGTTACTTTTTGTCGGGTTGATTGTGATTGCTGCCAATGCTGGTGGTGCCTGGTCTCCAATTGGTGACGTCACCACAACTATGTTATGGATTGGAAACCAGATAACCACCGGAAGCATCATTCTTAAAATATTTCTTCCCAGTTTGATCTGTGTGTTGATTCCTACTTTTTTAATTGCGTCAAAACTTAAAGGAGAAATAAAACCGGTAAAAGACACACAACGCAACATCAATTTTACAACCAGCAAGAAAGAAAGAAATACGGTTTTCTGGGTAGGTGTTGGCTCCCTGATTTTTGTGCCGATATTTAAAACCATTACACATCTTCCTCCCTACATGGGTATTTTATTTGGCCTGGGAATGATGTGGGTGATCACAGAATTAATTCACCATGAAAAAGATGAAGAAGAAAAAGGATTCCTTTCTGTCAATCATGCGTTGAGAAAAATTGACACTTCCAGTGTTTTATTTTTCCTGGGTATTTTATTGAGTGTAGCAGCGCTTCAATCCACAGGTATTTTAGGAGATCTTGCAATATGGATGGATAAAACAATCGGCAATGTCAACATCATAATTATCTCCATTGGTTTTCTTTCTGCTATTGTAGATAACGTACCACTGGTGGCTGCGGCCCAGGGCATGTATGGTATGGAACAATTTCCAACCGATCATTATTTCTGGGTTTTCCTTGCTTATTGTGCAGGTACAGGTGGCAGCGCCCTGATCATTGGTTCGGCAGCCGGTGTAGCGGCAATGGGGATGGAGAAAATTGATTTTTTCTGGTATGTAAAAAAAATATCCTGGCTGGCTGTTATCGGGTACCTGGCTGGGGCAGCTGCATTTATTCTACAGAATTATTTATTATAAAGGAATTTGTGAATCATCAGCACACTAAGAAGATGAAAGTGAAAAAGAGCCGCAAAGAAAATTTTCGCAAAACTCTTTTTCACTTTCTTTCTCCCGATTGCTATCGGGATTTTCTCTAAACTAAATATTCAACCCACCACAAACACTGATTGTTTGCCCGGTTATATAATTACCCATACCGGATGCAAGAAACAAAGCGGTGTTGGCAATATCTTCTGCAGATGCAAATCGTCCCAAAGGAATTCCTGCTTTATATTTATCAGCTGCTTCACCATCTTTTAAATAGCTGGTCATATCCGTTTCCACAAAACCCGGCGCTATTGCATTACAACGGATATTCCGGCTGCCCAGTTCTTTTGCTACACTTTTTGAAAAGCCAATGATGCCTGCTTTGGAGGCGGCATAACCAGCCTGCCCTGCATTTCCCATTTCACCAATAATACTGCTCATATTAATAATGACGCCATCTCTTGCTTTCATCATGGGTTTGATCACTTGTTTCGTCATATAAAAAACGCTGTTCAGGTTTACCCTGATCACATCCTCCCATTGTTCAGCACTCATCCGCATCAGTAAATTATCTTTTGAAATGCCTGCATTGTTTACACATATATCCAGCCTGCCGAATTCTTTCAGCACATCATTTACAAAAGCTTCGCATTGTAAGAGATCGCCTGCATTGCTTTTATAGGCTTTGGCATTTACACCCATGCCCTGCAGTTTCTTTTCAAGTGCAGCCGCTTTCTCTACGCTACTGTCACTTATATAAGTAAATGCTATAGCCCCTCCGTGCTCAGCAAACTTAATGGCAATGGCTTCACCAATTCCGCGGGCAGCGCCGGTAATAATAGCAACTTTACCTTCCAGCAATTTCATAATTAATTTTTTTTATGAACAAAGTTAATTTTATTGGGTTTTCGATCTGTCTTCAAAGGACGCCTTCGGCGAATCTTTATGGGATAATTTTATTCATCAATAATATTTCCTCAAGTATAATTCTTTCGTTTGAAAGACGGGGTACTTTATGCTGACCACCCAGTTTCCCTTTACTGTGCAGCCAGTTGGCAAATGTTCCTTTTTTTAATGTATGTAAAACCGGCATACCAAGGGCGATGTCTTTATATCGCTTGGCTTCATAATCGCTGTTAATGTTTTTAAGGGCATCGTCCAGCTCTTTTGTAAAAACTTCAAGGGATGCTGGTTCTTTTTCAAATTCAATCAGCCATTCATGTGTTCCGTTGGAAGTATCAGAAAAATAAATGGGTGCAGCAGTATAATCCGATACAACAGCCTCCGTCTTATTACAGGCTGCCGCTATGGCTTTATCTGTGTTGTCAATTATTAATTCTTCTCCAAACGCATTGATAAAATGTTTCAATCTCCCTGAAACTTTTATTTTGTAAGGGGTCAGGCAGGTAAACTGGATGGTATCGCCAAGCAAATACCTCCACAGTCCTCCGTTTGTAGAAATAATTAATGCATAATTTTTTCCCGTCTCCACTTCTTTCAATCCAATGGTCACAGGATCTTCTTTTCCATATTCACTTACGGGCATAAACTCCATAAAAATGCCATGATCAAGAAAGAGTAACATACCTTCTTCGCCGGGGTGATCTGATGCGGCAAAAAATCCTTCACTGGCATTGTACATTTCCAGGTAGTGAATGTCTTTACCTATTAGTTTTCTGAATTGTTCTTTATAAGGAGTAAATGAAACACCACCATGCATATATAATTCCAGCGAAGGCCATACTTCAGTAATACATTTTTTACCTGTGATATCTAAAATGCGTTTGAGCAGCACTAAAGTCCAGGTGGGTACCCCGGAAACGGATGTTACATTTTCCCTGATGGTACTGTTTGCCAGTTTTTCAATCTTGTTTTCCCATTCATCCATTAAGGCAATATCGAGATCGGGGGTTCTTAACCAATGACCCCAGAAAGGAGTGTTTTGTAAAAGAACGGCACTAAGATCTCCATATTGAATTTCCGGATTGATCTGGTTAATGGTATGACTGCCGCCAATCACCAATCCTTTTCCGGTTAATAGTTCAGATTCGGGATTAAAGTTATAATACATGGTTAGCACATCTTTGGCAGCCATGTAATGGCAATCCTCCAGGCTTTCATCACTTACCGGGATGAATTTGCTTTTTTCATGGGTGGTTCCGCTGCTTTTGGCAAACCAGTTAACAGGCGTATTCCATAAAATATTCTGTTCGCCAGCCATAATCCGTTCGATATAAGGCTTCATGTCTTCATACTCATGAATGGGTACTGCATCTTTAAATGTACGAACTGTAAAAAGTTGAGAGAAATTATATTTTCTTCCAAACTCAGTGTATTGAGCAGAGGTGACCAGGTTTTGTAATACTTCCCGCTGGGCATTTACCGGGTTATTTTTCCAGGCATCAATGCGCCACATCCGCATACGGGCCAGGGATGATATTGCGGGGCTGAACAGCTTCATGTGTGAGTCAGCAAGATAAAGTTATTTGACAAAAGAAAACCCGGCAGATTAAACATCTGATGCTTTTGCTTCCTCATGGAGATAATCCTTTCTTTTGAGTTCAAAATTTCTTCCCAGGTATAATCTTCTTACATCTTCATCATCTGCCAGCTCTTCCGCAGTACCGTGTTTGAAAATTTTTCCTTCAATAAGTAAGTAAGCCCTGTCACAAATAGAAAGTGTTTCTGTAACGTTGTGGTCCGTAATCAGGATACCGATATTTTTATATTTAAGTTTTGCAACAATCGCCTGGATATCTTCCACGGCTATGGGATCAATACCGGCAAAAGGTTCATCCAGTAAAATAAATTTCGGATTAACGGCCAAAGCCCTGGCTATTTCAGTTCTCCTTCTTTCTCCGCCACTCACTACATCGCCATTACTTTTTCTTACGTGTTGTAAATGGAATTCATTTAATAACGTTTCCAGCTTCAGGTGTCTTTCTGCTTTGTTCAGCTTTGTCATTTCCAGTACAGCCAGGATATTATCTTCCACCGATAGTTTGCGGAACACGGAAGCTTCCTGTGGTAAATACCCAATTCCCATTTGTGCCCGTTTATACATAGGTAGTTTGGTAATATCTGCTTCGTTCAGGAATACATGGCCCTCATCGGGCTTTATTAATCCTACTACCTGGTAAAAAGTAGTTGTTTTGCCGGCACCATTGGGTCCGAGCAATCCAACTATTTCTCCTTGTCCTACTTCAATGGAAACATGATCCACTACTGTTCGCTGGCGATAACGCTTTACCAGGTCTTTTGTTTGAATGGTAACTGACATGTGAGCAAAATTAAGGGTTGAATAGTTAATACTGCTGACATACGAATTGCTTTAACTTCTATTTGCGATATGAGTACATCCTGCTTAGATTTGCACGTCCCGATAATGATCGGGATTTAAAATAAACCGATGAAAGTAATCGATCACATCACCCGGGCAAAGGAAACGCTGATTTCTTTTGAAATTTTGCCACCATTGAAGGGAAGGGGGATCCAGGGAATTTATAATCATTTAGACCCGTTGATGGAATTTAAGCCGGCCTATATTAATGTTACCTACCACCGCAGCGAACATATTTTTAAAAAAAGAAATGATGGACGTTTTGAAAAAGTAATTGTTCGTAAAAGACCCGGTACCGAAGCTATCTGTGCATCCATCATGAACCGTTATAATGTAGATACGGTTCCTCACCTGATCTGTGGTGGTTTTTCTGTACAGGAAACAGAAGATGCATTATTAACATTAAGTTATCTGGGTATTGATAATGTGCTTGTGTTGCGTGGCGATGCGGCAAAAAACGAAACTTCCTTTGAACCCGAACCCGACGGGCATAAATATGCTCTGGATCTTTTAAATCAGGTAATGGATCTCAACAAAGGGATTTACCTGGAAGAAGAATTAAAAGGAACGAACAGTACCACTTTTTGTGTGGGTGTGGCAGGTTATCCTGAAAAACATTTTGAAGCACCCAACCTGCAAACTGACCTGATGTACCTGAAAAAGAAAGTTGATGCTGGTGCTGAATACATCGTGACCCAGATGTTTTTTGACAACAAACTTTTTTTTGAGTTTGAAAAGAATTGCCGTGCCATAGGAATTACAGTTCCTATTATTCCGGGACTAAAACCAATTACCAGCAAAAAGCAACTAACCATTATTCCCAGAACATTTTATGTAGATATACCTACAGAACTCGCTAATGAGATTTTGAAATGCAAAGCAGATGAGGAAGTGGAAAAAGTGGGTGGCGAATGGTTGCTGGCACAATCAAAAGAATTAAAAACTGCCGGTGTGCCGGTTCTACATTATTATACTTTAGGAAAACAACATGTGGTGGCTAACGTGGTAAAAGAGTTGTAGCTTTTGCAGGAATTCCGGAATACTTTTAACCTTACCTGAGAATACTACTCAGCACTTTCTGATTAATCACCACCGGGTATTTCTTTTTCAGTGTATTTACCCATCGCCTGTCCAGTTCTTCCTGGTAATCAGAGATTACCTCTCCTTTGGCTTCTGCAAAAGTTTTTTGAGCAGGCTGATGATATACATTCAGTACATATGCGAATGCCGCACTGTTATCGTCTTTATTTTTTTCAATAGGGGTAACCATACCTGCTGATGCCATTTCACTTTTTAGACCCGGAATTTTTGAAAGCTCAAACCTGCCTGAATCCGTAGTTGAGTGATCGCTGAAATTCTCAGCGGATTGTTTCCATGCCGCCGGGTTAGACAGAATAACTTCCCTTAATCCGTTGGCAGTTCCCTCGTTGCTGCAATAAAAAATAACAGCATCGGCACTATGTTCCCAGGTATATTTTTTCAGGTGCTGATTATAAAATTTTAACTGGCCTGCAGTATCGGTTTGTGCCCGGTTCCAGACTTCTTTCATCATGATATCAAAAAAAAGATTTCCGTCTTTTAATTCTCTCATTTGTTTTTTGAAATCCGCGTTGAGTTCTTCCATATGTTTTTTATAATAGTCAAGAACGGTTAACTGCTTAAACTCGTTTATCAATTGAGAAATGGGCTTTACGCCTGTAAAATTTGGAAGCCAGCGGTTGGTTTGTGCAAAAGCCACCAGGTCGCCGATATTTTTTTCTACTTCTCCTATTTTGAAAAGGGTCATATTATTATTCAAAGTATTACCCGGCGGTGCAGGTTTGTGATCGGCAAGGCTATCAATATATACTCCCAGCATTTCTAAATTTATTTCTGTTTGTCTTAATCCTGCTTTTTTCATGATTCGTTGAATCAATAAATCCCTGGTCAAATCCACCCTGGGATCTTTATCCAGCAGGATTCTTATTTCATCCAGGTGCTGTTTGGTTTTTTCTGACGGCGGTGCTGTAAAACCTATTCGTTTTACAATGTGATAACCATGAGCGGTAAGGAATGGTTTACTGATGTCTCCGTCTTTGGAAAGGGCGATAATGCTGTTTTCAAATTGTGGATCATAAGTGCCTGCATTAAACTCCTGGATCAAACCACCCGAAGCTGCAGAAATATAATCATTGCTGAAAATCCGGGCCAGCACCGCCATATCATCCCCCTGCAACAGCCGGTGGTATAACGAATCTGCCAGATTTGCCTTTTGAGTTTTAAATTCCTCATCACTTCCGGCTGGAATGGCCAGCAGGATATGAGCAGCTTTTATTTTACCCACCGCTTTTCTTTCGCCAATGTTTTTAAAAATATGGTATCCAAAATCCGATTTGAATGGGATTGAAAATTTTCCAGGTGTTAATCCGTAAATAATATTTTCAAATTGATAAGGAAGTGTAAATACAGTAATGAATCCAAGATGTCCTTTATTACCGGCCACAGCAGAGTCAGCAGAAAATTTCAAAGCTACTTCTTCAAATCGCTTTCCAGCGGTCAACTCTTTATACGCTTCGTTGATTTTTGATTTTGCCTGTACAGAATCAGAAACAATGTTTTCAGTTTTGTAAGGAATAAAGATATGTTGTACCTGTATGTCTTTCTGGTTTCGTTCAAATGCTTCATTCAGCCGGGCATTATAACTTTCCGGATCCGTCATGTAATTTTCCATTACCTGCTGGCGAAGGTTGTTTAGCTCTTCAATAAATTCCGGTTGGGTATCATATTTTCTGACATACGCTTCCTGAATTTTTAATTTGGAATTAATATAGAGTTCCAGGTATTCACGAACTGATTTTTCTTTGCTTGTAATATCAGAACCTTCAGGATACACTTTTTTGTAAGCCTGCAGAAATTCATTCACTTCAGTTTTTTTATTGCCATAAGTAAACAGTGTTTGGGCTACTGTTGAAATTGTAATGGCAGCTGATGCAACAAAAAGCAGAAATGTTTTTTTCATAATCGGAAGGTTTACAATCCCTGTAATTTATGATCCAGTACCTGGTCTATTTGTTCAAAAGGCATTTTTTTTGCAAGGATCCGTTTGTCTTTGTCCAGTAAATATAATGTAGGCACGGATTGCACATCATAAAGCTGGAAATAACTTGGAATATTATTGTTTACCCTGGCGTCATTCGCTGATTTGGAATAATAGACATGTTCCCACCCAACAAGTTGATGATCGCTGACAAATTTCAGCCAATCTTTTTTTGAACCGTCAGTTTCCTTTGCAACTGCATAGATTTTTACATTTAAGGCTTTCCATTTTGCCCGGTAAATTGAATCAATTCTTGGCAGTGTTTCTTTGCAATGCCCGCAAGTGGGATCCCAAAAAACAACCAGGGTATAAGGATTTGTAATGGAGAACAGCTTTTTTTGTTTACCTGTACTATCAGGCAGTTCAATTTCTGCAGACTGGGTGCCAAAGAGGTTAGCCATTAAACTGTAGGCCCTGTCAAAGATAGTTTTCTTACCGGCCTGAGTCAGCCAGGGGTATTCCTTCTGCGAAAAATATTTTTCAAATAAATGAACATACACCTTGTCTTCCCATAAATATTTTATGTTGAGATAACGGTTCACAAATTTTACCAGAAGAAATCGTTGCATTTCTTCATTGATAGATGCATAGGCCAGCATCCAATCCAGTTCTTTGATCACGGAATCGGGATCGGGTGCAATTAATTGTTCAAAATACCGGTCCAGTTTTTCTTCAAAAAATGTAGTGCGTACCAGTCGTTCATCATAGAAATAAGTATCATCCCAGTAATGATCTTTATAATACCGGTAGGCAAAAGTGGAATCATATTTTCCGCCGGGATGATTTTCTGCCTTGGGTACCTCCGGGTCTTTCATTGCATTTAACAAGGCTGTAATAGTGGCATCAGGGTAATTAGCAATAATATCATTCCGGTTTTTAAAAATTTCATTTTCTTTCTTTTTTATTTCTGCCTTATAGTAAGCAGAATCAGCAGCTGTTTTAGCAGCTGCCAGTCCGGCTTTAGCTATTTCTATTTCTTTTGCTTTATCTCCGGTATAATTTTGATAAAATAAAAACAAATCATTATCCGGGGAACCTTCAAATCGTAAGGTTTTCATCAGGTTGGCTGTATCTGCAAATACAGAGAACTTTTGTTCTTTATCAATCAGGATTTCGAAATAACCTGATTTACCGGGATAGCCAATCAGGTAAACTCCTTTTTCAATTTTTTTATTTTTTTTAAAGACACCATAACTGTTACTGTCCAGCAATACGGAGTCAACAATGGGTTTTTGTTTTCCCAAATAATAACCAAGATAAATATATTGGTTTTTAAAAGGTTTGAAAGTGACTTTCAGTTCAAACTTGCCTGATTGAGCATACAGAAAATGACAGAAAAAAACAGAAATCAAAAAGAAGAAAATTCGCTTCATGGAGTAATGGTATTGAACATGTAAAGTTATTCAAAAACAGTTGCTGGTCAAGTGTAGACTCTTTAAAGCTGCGTTAAAGGAAATTTATATTACCAGAGGGTTATTTCAGGTAATTAGTTGCGCAGCGATCTGAAATTAGTATTGTTGATTTATTGTTGCCTTTGGCGATTGGGGCTACTTTTGCGCCGTGAAAAGAAAAAAAAGAAATATTATTCTTGAAAAAGTACTGGTGGAGGATTATGCAGCAGAAGGAAAAAGCCTGGCAAGGGTAGATGGTAAAGTGATCTTTATTGAAAGAGCAGTACCCGGCGATTTGGTGGATCTGCATTTATCAAAAAGTAAGAAAGACTGGGCCGAAGCTTATCCTGTACACTTTCAT
>DATDPZ010000193.1:0-5379 GCA_035292525.1 Chitinophagaceae bacterium | reverse complement strand
TTTTCAATAAACTCTTTCCCCGTCATTGAATCCGGAAGAATATCTGCATATGATTTTTCAAAAACTACAACAGAAATATTTGCAAGAAAGCCCCCGAAAGGAATTTCATCCCATTTACCGCTTTGCCTTGCCTTCATTAATTGTTCAACCGTGGCTCCGTTTTGTAAAGCAATAACGGTATAAGCCATAAAAGCTGCAGCCCGTACATCGCTATACGATGCATCACTTACAGCATGGCGTACGCCACTGTCAATACCACTGAAAGAAATTCCATTTGGAACAGAGATTGGTTCAAAAATTTTATGTGGCTGGCAGATCAATGGAAGCAATTTATTTTTTTGTCCGAGGTGAGTTGTTAATTGATCCATGAGGCCACAAGGAGCACCTACCACGTGGTTTTCTGCTTTTTGCGCCAGGACAGCCAGTTCCAGGTTTTCCAAATTCAAATTATATAATTTATCCAACGCATTCATCAAAGCTACTTCAAGCGCAGCAGAAGAAGAAACACCTTTTCCCCATGACAATTCAGATTCAATAAAAATATTTAATCCGTTAAGTGAAAGTTTTTTTTCCTTTTCCAACACCAACAAACACCCAAGTAAATACAACGCCCAGTTTCCCTCAGGCTTTTCTTTAATAATTTTGGCAGCTTCACTGTAAGATTTTCCTTTAAGAAGCAAAAAGTCTATCTCAAAATCAGCATATTTATTTTTTGTTAGTTGCGTTTTCAACTTAACATGGCTGTCATTTCTTTCCTGTATGCTAACTGTAGTAATCTCCTTAACAGGCATTTGAAGAAGAAGTGATCCGCTGTAATCAGCAATGCCGCCCATCACATCCAGCCTGCCGGGTGCAGAAGCAGTAAAAACTGGTTCAGTAATTGAAAAAAAATTATTCATAATTGAATACTTCTTAATTCCGCTGCTTTTTCTTCTGGCATTGTATCTGCCATAAATGTATCGGCACCGGTTTCAGGGCCCGCCAGAAATTTCATTAACCCAGGCTGACGTAACGGAGGACAGATGATAAGATGCATATGGTAATCTTCATAAATTTCGCCATCAACAGGTGCTTGTGCAAATGCCAATACATAAGGGAAACTGCTTCGAAAATTTGCATCAAATTTTTTGGTGACTGATTGGAATACTTCTGCCAACCCTTCCAGCTCTTCATCACTCATAGTAATAAGTGTTGCATGTCTTTTTTTCGGAAATACATAAGTTTCATAAGCAAACCTTGCAAAGAAAGGAATGAAAGCAATAGCATGTTTGTTTTCTGAAATGATACGAATCTCATCTTTCTGTTCAGCTGCAATGATATCACTGAAAATATTCCGATGATTTAATTTCCGGTATTCTTCAGCCGCAGCCATTTCTTTTTGTATAACATTAAATGTAAAATCAACTGCATATATCTGGCAATGAGGATGAGGATTGGAAACACCGACAATCTCCCCTTTATTTTCAAAGATCAGTACTGATTTGATTTTTTCATGTTGCTGAAAAAAAATCATTTCTTCCCTTAATGCTTTAAAAACTTCAGATACTTTGTCTACACTGATATCATTCAATGTCACATTATGCTTTGGATCGTAACATACCACTTTGGCTATTCCAGCAGCTTCAGATTTTTTATATAACCCGCCGTGTTGATTTTGAAATTCATTTGGAATGCCTGGAGCATCCAATCCAACAACCGGATGATCATTCTCAAAAACAAAAACATTGACGTATGCAGGATTCTGAATTCCATTTACTCTCTTATTCCCCGGGCACAAATAACAATCCGGATCATAGTCAGGTACCGGCTTTCCGGGTTCCTTTTTCTCAAAATTCCATGGCCTGCTATTCCGATGCGCTGCATAGACCACCCATTCACGACGAAGTGGGTGCCATCTTTTTTCCCAATTGCCATATTCCATTGTTTTTTTTATCATTTTCAGATTTGAGTAGTAATCTCTATTAAAATTGCTACAGTAAACTATTTTATTATTTCATTTTACCAATAAACAATATATAAAGCAGCCAGCAAAGACATCACTATTACTGAACCAATTAAAAATGATGTTGACATTCGCCACATTGAACTTTCTACCTGCATAGCTTTGGGGTTCTCCCTGGAATCAGGATCTAATAATCCAAATAAAATAATCAGCGCTGTACAGGCCAAAAATACAACTCCCATTCTGTTTAAAAACGGCATGGAAGGAATAGCATATTTAAGTACAGCAGAAAGCGGTATGCTGATAATAGTGGCCGAAAGTGCTCCGTTTGAATTTGATCGCTTCCAGAAAAAGCCCATCAGGAACATGGCAAGAATTCCAGGTGAAATGAATCCCGTGAATTCCTGAATATAAGTGAATCCCTGTCCGAAACTTTTTAATGCAGGCGCAATTGCCAATGCAACTGCAAAGGACACGATCACCACCCACCTTCCTGTAGAAACTAATTTTTTATCCTCTGCTTCTTTATTAAAAAACCGTTTATAAATATCTAAAGAAAAAATAGTGGAAATGCTGTTGGCTTTACCTGCCAGTGATGCAACAATGGCAGCCGTTAATGCTGCAAAAGCTAAACCCTTCAATCCTGACGGTAATAAGTTTAGTAAAATAGAATATGAATTATCTGGTTTTACAATTCCTCCTTCAGTCAATCCAACAGTAATTACATCAAATGCATTTTGATTATATAATACATAACAGGCAATACCCGGCAACACGACAATCACCGGCATCAGCATTTTTAAAAATGCGGCAAACAATAATCCTTTTCTTGCAGTAGGAAGATCGGCTCCCAAAGCCCTCTGTGTGATGTACTGGTTGCATCCCCAATAACTCAGATTAGCGATCCACAATCCACCAATAAGTACAGCAAGGCCCGGCAATTGTTCCCAGGGATCCTGCATTCCTCCTTGTCCATCATGTACAGCATATTTTCCTTTTTCAAAAATCATATGAAAATGGTCCGGAGCTTTTTCCTGTAACAAACTCAATCCTTCCAATACACCAGCACCTGTTCCAACTTTATCTGAAACCAGATCCAATGCAAGATAAGTTGTAGCCAATCCACCCAGTATTAAAAAGAAAACCTGGATCACATCGGTATAACCAATTACCCGCATGCCACCCAGTGTTATAAAGATTGCGAAAATGACCAGCCCTAAGGCACAATAAAAAAACGGAACATCAAGCATATGTTGTAAACTCAATGCACCGAGATAAATTATTGAAGTAAGATTTACCAACACATATAGCATCAACCAGAATACTGCCATAATAGTACTCACCCTGCCATCATACCGCTGCCTGAGAAATTGCGGCATGGTGTAGATCTTGTTCTTTAAATAAAGTGGCATAAAAAAAATGGCAACAATAATTAAGGTGGCAGCTGCCATCCACTCATAAGATGCGATGCCGATACCAAGAGCAAATCCTGCTCCGCTCATCCCGATAAATTGTTCGGCAGAAATATTAGAAGCAATCAGTGAGGCACCAATTGCCCACCACGTAAGTGACCCCTCAGCCAGAAAAAAATCTTTTGAATTATTATGTGTGTTTTTCCTTCGCTGGTAAATCCAATAACCATAACCTGCCACCATAATAAAATAAAAAAGAAAGACCAGAATGTCTTTGATTGCCAGTTGGCCCATATTCAGTTTGTTTGAAATATGAATATATAAACTTAACTGATACAATTATTAATAAAAACGATGAACTTGCATAACTTAATGTTTTACTTAAAAGGAAAATTCATGTATGAACATAAAAAAGAAAAAATAGTTCCCTTAAAAACTTTTTATAAACGGATATTTAAGAACCTGGTGATTGCCATTGTTATAATGTTTGTCTGTTTGCTGATTGGCATTACAGGATACCATTACGCAGCTGGTGTCGGGTGGCTTGATTCATTACATAACGCATCAATGATCTTAAGTGGGATGGGTCCGGTTGTAGAAATAAAAACTGAAGGCGGAAAATGGTTTTCTTCTTTCTATGCACTTTTCAGCGGAGTAGTTTTTATTACCAATATCGGCGTTATTCTGGCGCCGGCAATTCACAGAGCTTTTCACAGGTTGCATTTGGAGGAGTAAAAAAGTGAATAAACTTAAGCATACAAAACTTATTAAGTCTTTAGCCCGGCAACTTGGGTTTGACTATTGCGGAATTGCCCGTGCAGAATTTCTCTCAGATGATGCAAGACGACTGGAAAACTGGCTGAGCAAAGGCATGCAAGGCAACATGAATTATATGGAAAATCATTTTGACCAGAGGGTGGATCCATGTAAACTGGTGCCCGGTGCAAAATCAGTCATCACTTTACTTCTTAATTATTTCCCGGCAGAAAAACAAAAAGAAGAAGCCCCCAAAATTTCCAAGTATGCTTTGGGAAAAGATTATCATGAAGTGATCCGGGAAAAGTTAAAAATATTTTTATCCAGTGCAAGAGCTGTTATAGGAGAAATAAATGGCAGAGGGTTTGTTGACAGTGCCCCTGTACTGGAAAGAACATGGGCACAAAGAAGCGGACTGGGTTGGGTGGGGAAAAACGGAAATCTTATTAATAATAAATCAGGTTCTTTCTTTTTTATTGCCACATTGATCACGGACCTGGAACTGGACTATGACGATCCCTTTGCAAAAGATTATTGCGGCACATGCACCCGGTGTATTGATGCCTGTCCGACAGAAGCAATTCTTCCGGATAAAGTAGTGGATGCGAGTAAGTGCATTTCTTATTTCACTATTGAATTAAAAGAAATGATTATCCCTGAAAACATGAAGGGAAAATTTGAGAACTGGATCTTTGGTTGTGATATCTGCCAGGATGTGTGCCCCTGGAACAGGTTTTCAAAACCACATGATGAGCTTGCCTTAAAACCAATTCCCGAAATACTGAATTTATCCAGCGCTGAATGGGAAGAGATGAGTGAAGAGTCTTTTAAAAATATTTTCAAACATAGTCCCTTAAAAAGAACAAAGTACAAAGGCATTCAAAGAAACCTGAAGTTCATAAAAAACAACGCTTAAAATTGCCAGCCAACTTTCAGCATGATCCTTCTTAAATTATAGTTGTTCTCTCTTTTCAATAATTCAGAGGTTCGCCAATCAATGTAGGATTCTGTTTCTTTTAGATTTTTATATGAATAACCCAATGATAAAACCAGGGCATTCTCTTTTTTCATTTTTACATTGTATCCCAAACCAATATCATTATACGTTCCATTTTTAAAACTATTGCTTGTATTTCCATTCCAGATGGATGGGTTGTCAATAAAGTGGTCCTGTATCCAGCTAAAGTTTATACCGGCATCGGCATAAGCAAAAAAATTATTTTTCTTTCTTCCAAATTCATACCTCAAATCAGCAAAAAGCGGAACAGT
>DATDPZ010000192.1:0-13698 GCA_035292525.1 Chitinophagaceae bacterium | reverse complement strand
CAATGCTAACTGTAGCAATCGCCGAATCCTTTTCCAAAACTGAAATACTGTTATACCCTATGGATTCTCCTTTTTTCAACAGTTTTACCTGGGCAATTGTTGATTTTAATTTCGCCACCGGATGAAGATCGATCTTCCCGGATATGGCACTATCTACTCCATAGAGGCCAATGCCCAGCCGCACCATATCCAGTTGCATTTCCGGATGACGGAGTATGGCGGCTGAATTAGCAATATGACAAAGAAAAGTATAACCAAGTGCTTTTTGTAAATCCCTGCATGCAATTGTAAAATGTTCAAATTGCTGACGAGTGAATGTGTCCTGTGCCGGATCTTCACTGGCTGCAAGATGTGTAAAAACAGATTTAATCCTGAAAGAGGATGAAGCAGATAATTCTTTTGCCAGCAGGCTCAATTCATCTTTTGCAAAACCAAGCCGGTTCATTCCTGTTTCCAGTTCCAGGTGCACCGGGTAGTTTTTAATCCCTTCTTTTTTCAAAAAATTATCCAGTTTTTTCAGCATGGTGATGGAGAAGATAGCTGGTTCCAGGTTATTATTTACCAACACATCAAATGTTGATGTTTCAGCATTCATCACCATCAAGGGTAACGTGTTGCCCGATTTGCGCAACTCTACTCCTTCATCGGCATAGGCAACGCCTAAATAATCCACTTTAAGGTATTGCAGTTTGTTGGCGATCTCTGCTCCTCCGCTTCCATAGGCAAAGGCTTTTACCATAGCCATGATACTGGTAGACGAGGAAAGATACTGCTGGTATTGATTTAGATTATGAGCGATTGCATTCAGGTTTATTTCCAGTTCAGTCTGATGCACTTTTTGCTCCAGTTGCTGAATGATGCGTTCGAAATGAAACAGCCTGGCACCTTTTACCAGTATTGTTTCGTCCCTGAAGTCTGAAATACTGAACCGGGTTATAAAATCTTCGGTGGATGAATAGAAACGGATCCTGTTGATTTTATTTACCCCGGTTTGAACCAGCTTGAGGTGTTTTGAAATATTTAATCCAATAGCAATCACCCTGTCAATCTTATACTGGGCTATTTCTGCTGCAACCTGGTGATATAATTCTTCCTGTTTTAAACCCGTTTGAAAAAAATCAGAGAGGATTAATGTTTTTTTTGATATACCACCCTGCTGTTGTAAAAAATTCAAAGCAATACGCAGTGAACTGAGATCTGCGCTGTAGCTATCGTTGATGAGGGTACAATGGTTAATTCCTTTTATTAATTCGAGCCTCATGTTCACCGGTTGCAGCAATTTCATTCTCCGGGAGATGAGTATGTCTTTTATACCCAGGTACAGCAACACACACCAGCAGGTAATTGCATTCTGAACAGACGCATCATCTGTAAATGGGATTACAATACTCACTTCTGTTTTTTGGTAAAAAGCGATGATCCTGGTTTCTGAAAGCCCTTTCTCCACTTTCAACACCTGCAGGGTTGATTTTCTTATTCGTCCCCAGGAAAAAATACTAAACGGATATTTACCGGTTTTGTGATAACCGGCTTCATGCTGTATCACGATTGCTTTTTCTGCCATCCAGTCATCGCTGCAATAAATAATAAGTCCGGCGTCCTTGAATAATTTAATTTTTTCGGCTGCTTTTATATCTGCATTTTCAAAACCCCCGCTATGTGCTTCGCCAATATTGGTTAGAATACCAATGGTAGGCCGGATAATTTCCTGCAACTTTTCCATTTCATTCATCTGCGAAATGCCTGCTTCAAAAATACCCAGGTTGTGCTCCCTGTTCATTTCCCAAACACTTAGTGGTACACCTATCTGCGAATTATAGCTTTTGGGGCTGCGAACAATATTGAAGTTTTCCTGTAACAACTGGTACAGCCATTCTTTAACAATCGTTTTTCCATTACTGCCAGTGATCCCGATCACAGGTATCCTGAAAAGCTGACGGTGAGCAGAGGCAAGTTTATGTAAAGCTTTCAGCCCGTCATCCACCACCAGTATATTTGCTTCTGGTAGATCCTGGTCAGGAATCATTTCACTTACTACGAAATTTCTAACTCCTTTTTTATAGAGTTCAGGAATAAATTTATGACCATTTCTTCTTGCACCTTTTATAGCAAAAAACAAGGAAGATGCCGGGAAAAAAACTTTGCGGCTGTCAAAGAGCAGGTATTCAACAGACGTATCCTTATATATGAAGTTCCCGGCATTTAAGATCTTTGCAATATGAGTGATCAGGTAGTTCAAAATAACTATGCCATAAATATGAATTAATATTTACTGAAATCACTTTCTTCTACCTCCGGAGGTATCCCCTTTTTATTTATAAAAATAGAATAGAAAATAGAACCCGATATACATGTGGAGATCACACCCAGCGAAATAAATACCTGAATAGTTTTATCTATCCATTGATCAATCCAATGTTCACCCAGCATTTTCAAACCGATAAAGACCAGTACAATGGCAATACCCTGTTGCAGGTAATCAAATTTACTGACCGCTCCACGCAACAAGAAGAACAGTGAACGTAAACCCAGCACAGCAAAAATATTGGACGTGTAAATAATTAATCTGTCTCTTGAAATTCCCATGACAGCCGGAATTGAATCCACGGCAAAAACAACATCAATTGCTGCGAGCATGATGACCACTACAAATAAAGTTGTATAAACCCGCTTCCCGTTTTCCCTGATGATATACCTGCCACCGCCGTCATGAGGAACAAACGGTAAATATTTTTTCATGATTTTATACACTTTGCTCTTATGCGGATCAAATTCCTCTTCATGTGTTGCTATAAACATTTTATACCCGGTATAAACAAGGAATACACCAAAAATATAAAGTATCCAGTGAAACTTATCTACTAAAGCTACGCCTACAGTAATAAAAATGATGCGGAAAACAACAGCCATCAGTACACCTAAAAACAATACCCTGCCATAATGTTTTTCCTTAATGCCAAATGCAGCGAAAATGAGTACAAACACAAAAATATTATCTATACTCAGGCTCTTTTCCATCAGGTAGGCGCTATAGTACTCCAGGGCAGATACCTGTCCTTTTTCAAACCAAACAAAAATTCCAAAAGCTAACCCAAGTGCAATCCAGAAGATACTGGTCCATAAAGCATTTTTCAGGGTAATAGTGGCTCCTTTTTTGGTAAATACGCCCAGGTCAATAATAATAGCCAATACAATTACTATCCCAAATACCAGATAGGTTACCTGTTCTGTAGTCATTCGTTTATTTTAAAGAAGCGTAAAGATAAATGAAAGTAAAAGGCTATGCTGCGTATTTTCCTTTCCTGATTTGCTGGTAAACAAATCCGCTAAATAATACGAGCAGTATGGGGACAGCAATATTGATGAATTGCCACCGGTTTTTTTGACTTGTCACTTTTACCGGATCTAGTAACCGTAAGGTGAAATCTTTTGCTCTTACTTCCATGATACCAGATGGATTAACCAGGTATTCAATTGCGTTGATAAAAAAATCATGATTGGCGTATGTATAGCGGGTATAAAAATTATAACCCATTGGCAAAGGACCATTTTGAGGATTGTACTGATTCAATGCAATGTCACCATCTGCTACCACAATCATTTTACCCGGATGTTCTACTTCAGTCCTGAAAGGCACATTCATTGATTGAAGATAATCTGCCATTGGTTTGGAAATACGCGAAGTATATAATGATTGAAAATAGCCTTCTAGTAAAATGGCTACCCCTGTATCTTTAATGGTAAATAATTTAATGTCCGGGGCTATTTGCAAAAACTCAAAATCAACTTTAGCCGGAGCCTGTAATGTTCTGGCATTTGAGGATGACTTTAATAAAAATGTTTTCTTTATACCCTCTGCTTTTACCGTGTCTAAGGTATTAGGAAACATCGTTAACACGCCATCAAGATTTTTAGTAATGGGATGACTGGTACCGTTCAACACAGGAAAAAATGGCCAGTCAACTAACCTGGGCTGGGGATTATCCGGGTTGCTGCTCATTTGTCCCAATTTATCGCATTGCACATCTTGCAAAAGATTCTGATTAATGCGGACACCATATCTGAATAAAATATCTTCCAGGTTTAAGCCCCGATCAAATGCTATAAAGCCATTGGACTTATACAAACTGTCAAACTCTGCATACATATTATCAATCATCCACAAAATATGACCGCCCCTCATTACATATTGGTCAATCTTTAATTTATCATCATCAGTAAATGGCTGTGTGGGTTTAGCAATAACCAAGGCATCGATGGAAGATGGTATGAATGGATCCTGTTTTATATTGATCGTATCAAATCTGTAATTTTTTATTAATGACATAACTGCATCATTAACATTATATCCCCAGGGCTGTCCATGGCCCAGTGCAAAAGCAATTGTGGGCTTTTCATTCGCAGTTATTTTTTGAATGGAATGCATAAAACTGTATTCCAGCCTGGCTTCGATATCATTATATAATGCAGCTCTTTGTTCCCGTTCGGTACCATAGTTTTTTACACCCTTAATAAAATTTACTCCCATTGTGGTATCGCCGTACCGAACCACTGCCCCGTGAATTATTTTGCTTATCTCAGGTTTATCTCCCACTTTATCGGGAGCATCTAAAATAGAAGGATAAAGTTCAAAATAATAATATAAGGAATCCTCCATCTTTTGTTGCAGTGAATCGTTCAACCCATCGTATGGATTGATAAACTGGTATTGAATATTTTCTTTCCCAAATTCCTTACAAGTAGCCAGGAATTCAGTAATTGTACTTTTTAACCTTCTTACTTCCGGCGGCAATGTTTTGCCTTCGATAAAAACATCAATCATTACCGGCTTGTCAAGAGAAAGCAGTAATTCTTTACTGACCCGGCTAAGTGTATATCTTCTTTCTTTGGTAAGATCAAAGCGGGCATGAAAAAATGTGGCCAACAGATTAATTATAACAATGAAAAACAACAAGAAAACCCACCAGTATGCTGAACTCCATATTTTATTAATAGCAATTTTCATCCGGGGGTTAGTTTTTTAAAAGATTCCGGTTAGTAATGCCAAGAAATAATCCGGCAGCACTCAGAAAATATACCAGGTCCCTTGTATCAATTACTCCCCTGCTTATACTCCTATAATGGAAATCAATGCCGGCCATCTCCACATAATAATCTGCACCATTACCCAGAACAGGTAAACGGCTTATGGCATTAAACCCGTAATAAAGCAAGGCACAGGTAATAAGACTAATAATAAAAGCAATCACTGCATTATTGGTAAAACTGCTGGTACAAATACCGATGGCTACAAAAACAGCAGCAAGAAATACAAGCCCTATATAAGATCCGATGGTTGCACCGGTATCTATCCCCTCGCTGGAGGAAAGTTGCTGGATTGAAAAAAAGTAAATTATAGTTGGCAGCAATGCGATTAAAACAACAGTTAAACTTCCAAAGTATTTTCCGAAAATAATTTGCCATCGGCTGAGCGGCCTGGTTTGTAATATTTCAAAAGTGCCGGATTTGAATTCATCGGCAAAGCTGCGCATGGTAATAGCAGGAATCAGTAATAATAAAATCCAGGGAGCTAATTGAAAAAAGCGATCCAGGGTGGCATAACCAAAATCAAGGATGTTGTTTTCAAATACAAAAAGTACCAGGCCGTTGACCAGGAGGAAAACGATTATGGCTATATAACCGGTAAGGCTGCTGAAAAACTGACGAAGTTCTTTTTTACAAACTGAAAACATAGACAGGATAGTTGATGCAAAATAAGGGAAACAATCTGCAAATTTCGCTCTGTAACTTAAAGTTGTGTAAACTGAAAACCCTTCTGATCAGAAGGGCTTTCATTACAGGCAGGTTTTTCTAACCGTCCTTTAACAAAATTAAACTGCAAAACTTTCTCCGCATCCACAGGTGCGGCTTGCATTGGGATTGCTGAAATAAAATCCTTTTCCATTTAATCCGTCAGAAAAATCAAGTGTGGTATTCACCAGGTATAAAAAACTTTTCAGATCCGTCACCAGCTTCACGCCATTATCTTCAAAAACCTGGTCCATGGGTTTCTTCTCATTATCAAAATCTAGTTTGTAACTAAGCCCGGAGCAGCCCCCACCCACCACACCCACTCTTACGAAATAGGTGGGGTCTTCCTTTATACCTGCATCTGCCATCAGTTGCTGTACTTTGGCTTTTGCTTTGTCACTTATGTAAATACTATTATCAGTTGCCGTCATAAAAATTAGCTTTTAGGAGTTAGCATTTAGCTGTTCGCGGCTAAAAACTAACAGCTCATAGCTTCTCTTAGTGTACTACACTCTCTTCAAATTTCACCTCGGGCATACCGTTCTTCTTACGGTAATCATTTACTGCAGCTTTAATGGCATCTTCGGCCAATACAGAGCAATGAATTTTTACCGGGGGCAGATGAAGTTCCTCTACGATCTCCATGTTGTCAATTTTCATAGCATCATCTATACTTTTCCCTTTCAGCCATTCGGTAGCTAAAGAAGAAGATGCAATAGCCGACCCGCAACCAAATGTTTTAAATTTGGCATCTTTGATCATACCGGTTGCATCGTCTACTTCAATCTGGAGACGCATGACATCACCACATTCGGGGGCTCCAACCAGTCCGGTGCCAACATTATTTTTACTTTTATCAAGCGTTCCTACGTTTTTAGGATGCTGATAATGATCGATTACTTTTTCTGAGTATGCCATGATTATTTAAGATTTTTGATGTATGATATAATATTGTTTTGTTTCTTAAAATATTCCATGAACCAATTTTCAATATAAAATATTTAATGATGAGCCCATTCAATTGTACTCAGATCTATGCCTTCCTTATACATTTCCCAAAGCGGACTCATTTCTCTTAATTTGATAACTGTTTTTGAAACTGCATCAATCGTATAGTCTATCTGGTCTTCTGATGTAAATCTTCCCAATCCAAACCGAAGCGAACTATGTGCCAGATCATCTCCCAACCCCAAAGCTTTTAAAACGTAGGAGGGCTCTAAGGAGGCAGATGTACAGGCAGAACCGGAAGAAAGAGCAATATCTTTATTAAAGCCCATCAGTAATCCTTCTCCTTCTACATGTTTAAAAGAAATATTAGAAACATGAGGCAAGCGATGCTGTTTGCTGCCATTCAGGTAGGCTTCTTCCAGCTCCAATAATTTATTCTCTAATTTATCTCTTAAAACAATAAGTCTTTTTGCATCGGCATCCATTTCATGCATTGCTAACTCGCAGGCTTTTCCAAAACCGACAATGCCGGGTACATTTAATGTTCCGCTGCGCATTCCTCTTTCATGACCACCACCATCCATCTGGGCTGTTACTTTCACTCTTGGATTTTTTCTTCTTACATATAATGCACCAATTCCTTTGGGCCCATACATTTTATGGGCTGTCATGGCCAGCAGGTCAATACCATCTTTATTTACATCTACCGGTATTTTACCAACGGCCTGTGTAGCATCTGTAAAAACTAATACGCCATGTTTTTTTGCAATCACACTGATTTCTTTCATGGGCATTACGGTACCAATTTCATTATTGGCATACATGATGGCAATAAGTATGGTGGTTGGTCTGATGGCTGCTTCCAGTTCCTGCAAATCTATTAACCCATCTGGTTTTACTTTCAGATAAGTAACTTCGCCGCCTTCTTTTTCTATATGCTTACAAGTATCCAGTACGGCTTTGTGTTCAATGTTGCAGGTGATGATATGATTTCCTTTTGAAGCATACATTTCAAATACACCTTTGATGGCCAGGTTGTCGGCCTCAGTAGCGCCGGAAGTGAAAATAATTTCTTTTGGATCGGCGCCAATAAGTTTTGCCACTTGTTCCCGGGCATTATCCACAGCTCCTTCTGCTTCCCAGCCAAACGGGTGATTACGGCTTGCCGCATTTCCAAAATTTTTTGTGAAATAGGGAATCATTGCATCCACTACTCTTGGATCACAGGGGGTTGTTGCATTGTGATCTAAATAAATTGGAAAATTCAACATAATCTAAAATTGATTGTTTTCGTTTCTGACTTACAAAAATAATCTAAAAGCTTCTATATGAAACGGGTAATTTGATCTGTCAGCTTTATTTTACCGAAATCGAAAATTGATTTCTTCCAATTTATCAACGATTTATTGTGATTAAGATGCCGGGCTTTAATATAAATATCAAAATTAAAGTCAGCGGAGATATTGTAAATAGAATTTCCCCAAAAATTTTTCATTATAAAAAAGATAAAAGTATAGTTATTTTTAATGATTATATCTGATAAAAAAACCGCCTCAGTATAAATTTACTGAGGCGGCAATATGAAAGTCATATTAATATTCAAAATATTAAGGAAGCCACCACATTTTGGCATAATTATCATCTGTACCGCCCATTGCAGCTACAGCAGCTTTATAATTATCACCATTCAGAGAAACTTCATTCGTAGGATAGCCAAGTCTTTTGGGAATTCCTCTGGGGTCAATTGCATCCTGTGCAGGAGTCAGTACCGGAAAGCCGGTACGGCGCCAGTCATTCCAGGTTTCCCAGCTATTCAAATACATATGAACCCATTTTTCAGTCATAATTTGACGATGACCAGTCGTCGGGACGTAAGTTACTCCAGGTGAAAGAATATATGCATCATAAGCAGCCTGGTTAAATACACCATATTGTTGCCATGAAGCCTTTATTGCATCAAGATAGAAAACAGCTGCGGCTGCATCACCACCGGCTTCATAACCCAGTTTGGCAGCTTCTGCTCTCATAAATAATACCTGGGCATAATTTAAAAGTGGCATTGGAGCTCCCTGGTCACGGAAAAAATTACCAATTCTGCTATAGGCAGCTGGAATATTAACTGCCGCATTTCTTCCATACTCCAAACCCTTTACCACGTTACCAGCTAAGACCTCCCCAAAAATTGGTAAGCGGGGATCGCTCTTGGGGGACATATAATCCGTCAAAGTTTTGCTAATAGCATAATCATTTCTATTACTTAATACATAATTGCTGTACCAGGGGTTAGAGTTGTTAGGATCGCCGGAAATAAACTTGTAAGCAATATTTTCAGCATTACTGCTGATTACACCTGCTGCCAAAGCTGCAGCATATTCAGTTTTACCTTTGGCAGGATCTTTTGCGGAAAGCCGAAGTCCCATTACCATCCGCATCGTATTGGCAAAGCGTTTCCAGGCTGCCATATTCCCATTAAATAAAACATCACCTTCTACTTTTGTTTCGCTTGTATTTATTTGTGCGGATGCTTCTGTAAACTCCTTGAAAAGTGCGGTATAAATGCTTTGTTGAGCATCATATACAGGTGAATAAGCTTCATTTCCTTTTAATGCTTCTGAATATGGAATATTTCCCCATCGGTCAGTCGCAAGCAAATAATAATAAGCTTTTAAAATTCTGGCAACTCCTATTTGATTGTTTTTTGAACCATTGCCCTGTGCTGATTTAGCATCATTATTATTGTAAGTTATAATCGTCTCCAGGTCATATAAAGGACCCGTATAAAAGCTGGCAAATGACAAGTTTCTGTCATTGTATAAAGAAGCTCCGGGATAGGGCCCCTCAGACAAGTGCTGTACATATAAAGCACCAAGCCGGGAAGAAGCATTAACACCTAAGCTAAGGCCACTCATTGCCTGCAATGAATTTGTAAGTAATGCTTTGGTAGAAGCTTGTGTTAATAATGCCGGCGAAATATTTGTTTCATTAAACTTGTTGCAGCTATAGAGCATAGCAACAGCTGCAAAAAGGATGAAGATTTTTTTCATATTTTTTATTTTTAATAATGTATTCATAAATAGGATTATCAGAATATAACTTTAAGGTTAAATCCAATCTGGCGGGTAGAAGACAACTGTCCCCCTTCTCTATAGAATACTTCCAGTTCAGAAGGATCAACACCAAATTTTTTCGTTGTTGCCCAAATTAACCATGCATTTTGAACAATAACTCCAATATAGGCTGATTTTGCAATTTTTGATTTCTCAATAAGAGAAGCAGGAATATTATACCCAAGCCTTACTTCTCTGAGTTTTATATAGGAAGCATCTAATAATACATTTCTGGCATCCCTTTGGCGAGCAGTGTACCAATATCCACGGGCACTGATATATCTGTTATTGGCTTTACCATCTGCAAAAACTCCCGGAATTCTGATTCCACCATTTCCTGTATTGCCTCCGGCCAGTGTGTATGACCCTGGATAATCTCTCCAGTCAAATCCTTTGTCATTTACACCAACTGTTTCTTCAGAAAGTCCTGTTCCTGAATTGAAATTGCGGGTTTCAGAATAAAACAAACCTCCGTCCTGGAAATCAATAGAAAAAGTAAGATCAAATCCTTTATACCGTACTGTATTAAACATACCTCCGGTCCATTTTGGTAACACCTGACCTATTTCTTCATTAAGAGTATAATCAGGTAAGCCATTTGAAAGAATAATGGTCTCGCCATTAGCATTTGTTTTCCATTTACGGCCATAGTAAGTACCCCATTGTCCACCTACTTTATGTTCCAAACGGGTATCGTACCTGTTAGTTGCATACAAATAAGTATTAATGCCTTCTGCTAACTCTCTTACTTCATTTGAATTCTTTGCCCAGTTTAGACTTACATCCCAAGAAAAATCTTTTGTTTTTATAGGTGTCCCATTCAAAGAAATCTCTACTCCTTTACTAACAATATTACCTGCATTAATCTGAGCAGTGGTAAAACCACTTGCAGAAGAAACATCAACAGGTAAAATCTGGTCTGTATTGTTGTTCTGATATACTGTTACATCCAATCCAAATTTTCTGAAAAACCGTAATTCGGTACCTACTTCCCATGCTTTGGTTAAAGCAGGTTTAATACCACCACCTCTGAACTGGTTACCGATAGTAACTGAAGGATTTGTTCCATAAAATGAGCCGTTATTAATAGCTATATCCAATTGGTGAGGGTCTAAATCAGAACCTACTGATGCAAAAGATGCACGAAGTTTGCCATAAGTCAGCCAGTTATAAACACTGGTTGTTCTCAGTAACTCAGTAAAAATAAAACTGGTACTGAATGATGGATACAGGTAAGAATTTTCTTTTACTGGCAAAGCAGAAGACCAGTCATTTCTCAAAGTTGCTTCTGCATAAATCATATCCTTGTACCCAACTGATGCTTTACCATAAATACTATTAACTACTTTAAGTTGATAACTACGGGTAATATTGGGCCTGGCAATGGAAGCGGCTATGTCAAAATAGTTAGGTGAGCTGAGTCCTCCTGCTGTAGATGTACTCAATGCATTATAGTTTTCTCTGCGTTTATTAGTTCCAGCCATTGCATCCACTGAAAATTTACCAAACTTATTTTTATACATCAGGTTGGATTCATAATTCATTTCTTTGTATTGGTTCTGTGAAATTGAAAATTCATCCAGGTTAAGTCCACCGGTTGCTATCCGGAAATCATTTTCATTGGTATAAGAATTCATTCTTACATAAGATTGCAGGTTCAGGTTTTTAGTAATTTTAATGTTCACACCAATATTACCCACTAACCGATTATGGTTTTCTGTACCATAATTTTCCTGGAGAACAAAATATGGATTATCCCAATATTGAGGACGGCCATAAACTGCTAAACTGCTTGAAAAATTAGGATCACCAATATTCCATGAATTAAGACTTCCATCGGGCTCCCGGTATTGTTTCATTTTTTTCAAATCAAGTTGTCGTTGAAACCATTGGTTAAAATTCTGTGTAACATTTAAACCATCCAGTCTGTATCCTTCCCTGGGTTTTCCTTTCGTATCGCTGGTTGTGTAAGAAATATCACTGCTGAGTACAATGAAATTCCCAATATCATATGATCCATTTATTCCCAGCTGATGCTGTTGGCGTCTGGCATTGGGAACAATCAGCGTTCTGTCCTGGTTACCATATGTCAACCTGAAATTATGTGCTTCTCCACCTGAAGAAAGTGCAATACTGTTATTCAGATTTAAACCCGTTGTAAAAAAGTCTTTTACATTATTAGGCTGAGGAGTTAATGGGCTTAACTGGCCAAATTCTGCTCCGGGATACCAACTATAATAGGCTCTGTACATCGAACCATCCATTTTAGGACCCCAGCTTTCATCAGCTCCGTATTCAAGCATACGTTGACCGTTAAAAGAAGACCAGGATGCCGGATGAATAGCAGGATTATATTTAAAAAGATAAAAACCCTGAGCATCCAGATAACCAGCACCTAATGTAGTAATGCTGGTATACGCAGAAGAATAACCCCCGGCATATTCGTTTTGATAGGGAGGTATCAGGGCCAATTTTTCAAAAGTTGCTCCAAGATTCACTTCTACACTTGTTGCTTTTCTCCTTGTACCCTTTTTAGTAGTTACAACTACCGCCCCATTTGCAGCTCTTTGTCCGTAAAGTGCTGTTGCCGCTGGTCCTTTCAGTACGGATACGTTTTCTACATTATCCATCAGGACTGCAGATTGATTTGTAATAGTACCATCTACAACGAAAATTGGTGATTGCGGGCCAAGTCCGGTAACCCCACGAATCAGAAGATCAGCATTATCAAATGTAGAGCTTGGAGAACCTACTAATTGTACACCGGCAATTTTTCCAGCCAAACTGGAACTTAAATCCAAAGATTTGGCAACTGTTAAATTCTCTGCCTTTACTTCCTGTACCGAATAGCCCAATGCTTTCTTTTCTCTTTTTACTCCCAATGCAGTTACCACTACTTCACTTAGTTCGCCTGTAAGAACCGTTAATTGAACATTCAGATTATTTTCAGCTGTAACTTCTCTTTCTTCATAACCTGAAACGGTAATTCTTAATTTTGCTCCAGGAGAAACATTTAAAGAAAAAGAACCTGTATTATCAGCAACGGTTCCGTTCTTAGTTCCCTTTTCCCTGATTGAAGCTCCGGCGAGTGGATTGCCACCAGCATCCGTAACTTTACCACTCACTTTAAAACTCTGAGCAGCAGTTGCAACCCAGAGGCATGTTACATAAAATGTAACAAATAATAATTTTCTCATGCAAGAATAGTTTTATGGAATTATTAAAAGAAATGTTAAAAATCGGGTGCAATGTATTTATTTAGTCATACAAGAACAAAAAAAATATTAACCCTTTCTTCTTTAATAACTTAGACTTTGATATTTAGATTTATTATAAATTAATGATGAAAAAAATTGACCATCTCGGAATAGCAATTAAAGATTTAAAAGCCTCTTTGCCTTTATTTGAAAAACTATTGAATAGCCCCTGTTATAAAACTGAAATAGTGGAATCAGAAAAAGTAAATACTGCTTTTTTTAATGCAGGAAAGACCAAGATTGAACTCTTGGAAAGTACAGACCCAAATGGAGTTATTGCAAGGTTTATTGAAAAAAAAGGAGAAGGACTTCATCATATAGCTTTTGAAGTAGACAGTATAGAAGCTGAAATGGAAAGATTAAAAAAAGAAGGATTTGTTTTGCTTAGTGACATACCTAAACCCGGGGCTGATAATAAACTGGTTTGTTTTCTTCATCCTGAATCTACCAATGGAGTATTGATTGAACTTTGTATGTCCGTAAGGACTCCTTCGGAGGAATTATAATAAAAATAAATCCTTACTCTGCTTCTTCTGATATGGAATCGGAATTAATAATCCCCAGTTTTTCAACAGCAGACTGAGCAGCTATCTGAG
>DATDPZ010000191.1:0-10272 GCA_035292525.1 Chitinophagaceae bacterium | reverse complement strand
TTTATGGATGACCTGGGAGTAACTGAATTATGGGGTGAAAAAGGTTATACCACCAATGAAAGAACCGGCATCCGGCCCACCCTTGAAGTTAATGGAATATGGGGAGGTTATACCGGCGAAGGCGCAAAAACAGTTCTTCCTTCCAAAGCATATGCAAAGATCTCAGCAAGACTGGTACCCAATCAGAGCAGTCGTAAAATAACCGAACTGCTGATCAATCACCTGCATAAAATTGCCCCGGCAACGGTAGATCTGAAAGCAACTCTGCATCATGGAGGTGAACCTTACCTGACCCAGGTGGACAGCAAAGCCTACAAAGCAGCTGCAGCAGCTATTAAAGACACTTTTGGTAAAGACCCCATTCCGGTACGTGGTGGTGGCAGTATCCCCATCAGCGCTTTGTTTGAAAAGGAACTCGGCATCAAAATCGTATTTATGGGTTTTGGCCTGGATAGCGATAACCTGCACAGTCCGAATGAAAAATTTAACCTGGCAAATTATTATAAGGGAATAGAAACCATTCCCCATTTTCATAAACATTTTTCAAAGAGATAAAAAAGTGGTAAATCTGCAAATGAAAACCTTACATAAATAACGTAAGGTTTTTTTTATTTAAACCTGAAAAACCATCAACATGAAATTCTTTTATCTATTGCTGCTGACTCCTGTATTCATATCTGCGCAGGTAAAACAGGCGTTTGTCGTAACATCAAATCTTAATTATTCCAAACTTGAATACAGTGGTAGTGGAATGTTCGGGTTCGACTTTAAAGGCAAGGTTGGTTATATGGATAAAAATGGTACTGTAGTAATACCCGCCATTTACTCTTTAGATAGTATTACTGCTACGGTGGCAGTTATTCCTTATTTTCAAAATGGTTATGTAAAAGTTATTAAAGACAAAAAATCCGGACTGGTGGATAAAGCAGGCAAAATTATAATTCCAATTGAACATGAATCTCTCTCTCCCTATACTCAGTTTGGAAATTTTGTGCTGGTTACCAAAACAATTTCTGGTAAAAAATATTATGGGTTGCTCACTTTGCAGAACAAGGAGCTGATTCCAACAGTTTATGAAGATATCCGGGTTGATACCAATATGGTAACTATAAAACAAAATGGTAAATGGGGACTGATAGATAAAAACGGAAAACAATTATTACCCGCCGAGTATAATTATCTTGCCTATTCTTCAACAAATAAAGTGCTGGTTGCTGAAAAGGGTACACAATATGGCGTAATTGATATAACCGGCAAATGGCTTTTTGAAAAAACAAAATCAGTTTTTTCGTTATATAGTTGCAAAAATGGAATGGTATTGTGCAAAGTGAATAATAAATACGGCTACCTTGATTTAAAAGGCGATGAAGTTATAATTGCCAAATACGATAATGCGTATGATTTTGAAAATAACGGGTTGGCAAAAGTTGGAAAAAAATCACCAACCAGCACTTTAAGTTCTATTTATGGCTTTATTGATAAAAAAGGGAATGAAGTCATCCCGATAAAATATGAAACCCCGGGTTCCTTCTATAATCACCTTGTTTATGCCAAAGATCCTGAAACAACAAGGTATGGTTATATGGATAAAAATGGAAAATGGATATTAAATCCTGTTTTTTTAGACGCCACAAATTTTGATAATGCCGGCGGTGCCTGGGTAAAAATGACTGATGCAAAATACCATTATATAAATAAAACAGGAACTGATCTGGGTCTTTTAACTGAAGCGGGTACAACTTTCAAAACTTTTGACAAAGACGGTTTTGCAGTTTATGAGAATACCGAAAATCCTTATGCACTCATTGATAAATCCGGAAAAGTTTTAAAAGCTATAGACGATTGCGATGGTATTTATACTTTTTCTGATGGGATTGCCGGGTATAAATCAAAAACAGGAACTGTTTATGGATTCCTGGATATAAATGGAAATAAAATCATACCACCTGACTATACAGGATTTACTGCCTTTATTGATGGCATTTCAAAAGTATCCCAAACCATTAATGGCAAAACCAAGTCTGGTTATATTACTTCTAAAAATGAAATGATTCTACCCGTAAAATATGATACCCTCTATGGTTTCAGGGATGGATGGGGATTGATGAAAAATAATGGAAAATATTTTTTTGTGGATAAAAGCGGAAACCTGAAAGATCCGCCAAGAGAATATGATGAATTGCTTGAATTCAGATCTGGCTTTGCATTAGGTAAGATTAAAGGACATGGAGATGCTCCCCATACTTATTATTATATCAATACCCTGTTAAAAGAAGCATTCAGTATCGCGGCATGGAAAGCTTATCTTTTTTGGGAGGATGTAGCGATCATCAGTAAGGATGATAAAATCTATGAAATAATAAATAAAAAAGGTGAAATAGTTAAAAGGCTGGAGAATGCACAAACTTTAAAATTTTGTTCAGATGGTATGTTTGCTGTTAAAGAAGCAGGTAAATGGGGATTTCTAAATGCAAAGGGAGAAACAATTGTGAAACCAATCTATGACAGTACAGAAAGTTTTAAGTATGGATATGGAAGAGTAAAATCAGGAACAAAATGGGGAATAGTTGACAAATCCGGAACAATCGTCTTAGACATCAGTTATAACAATATATTTCCCGGCGAAAACGGAGTATTTATTTTTTATGATGGTAGTGGATGGGGCGTAATAGATAAAACCGGGAAGGTACTTAAAGAACCAGTACTTAATACATTAACAACTTTTGAAAAAGACAGGGCTTTGGCAAGATTGGGAAAAACATTTACCATTATAAAATCTCCACTTGTCAAATAAAACTTTAGGGGAAAATTTAATTAACACAAAGAACACCAAAAAAATCACAACGGACACAAAGAGTACTAATTAATTCCTCTCGTAGTGTTTTTTGTGTCATTCGTTGTGATCGTTGTGTTCCCCGGACTTTCCACATTTGAAAATCCACTTATTAATTTTGATTCATGGCAGCAAAAGAAAAACTTCGTCTGGATAAATATCTATGGGCCATCCGTCTTTTTAAAACAAGAAGTTTGGCAACAAAAGCCTGTGATAGCGGTAGAGTAAAATTCAATGCTTTAAAAGTAAAGCCATCAAGACAGGTACAAATAAATGATGAGTATGAGGTCAGAACAGAAACCAAAAGATGGAGGATAAAAATAACCCGGCTGCTGCAAAAAAGAGGGGTTAATACCGAAGCAGTCGAAAATTATATTGATACTACTCCGGCAGAAGAGATAGAAAGATTACAGCTTCTCCGGCTTGAATCTCCTGTTACAGTCAACAGTTTTCCCACCGGAAAAAGATTAAGCAAAACCGGACGCCCTGCTAAAAATCAAAGAAGGGACAGGGAAGATTTTTTTGATGAGTAAAACTTCCTGATTAAAATCAACTTCAATTCTTACCTGTATCATTTTTTCCGGAAAAATTATATGCGACATTGCTGCAGTTAACAATTTTATTCATCCTTTAAAATTATAAATATGGAAACAAAAGCAGTTGACAAACCCAGAACTTCCTGGCCCACTTTATTTGACACGGGTTGGATGGACCGGTTATTTAAT
Source organism: Chitinophagaceae bacterium (assembly GCA_035292525.1). Taxonomy (GTDB): domain Bacteria; phylum Bacteroidota; class Bacteroidia; order Chitinophagales; family Chitinophagaceae; genus VBAS01. The sequence continues at coordinate 6,714 of DATDPZ010000191.1, read as the reverse complement.
GCTCCCCTGGATGAATTTACCAATTTTGGTAAGGTAATGAACATTCCGGCCGTAAATGTAACGGAGACAGACAAGGAATTTAAACTCAGCATAGCGGCTCCCGGATTAGAGAAAAAAGATTTTAAAATAGAAGCATTTGATGAAATGCTTACTATCAGTGCTGAACATGAAAGAGAGGAAAAAGATAATAACGACCGGTATAATCGCCGGGAGTACAATTACAGCAGTTGGAGCAGGAGTTTTTCCCTTCCGGAAAATTGCAACTACAACCAGATTGATGCGGCTTACAAAAATGGTGAATTAAAAATCATCATTCCTAAAATGGAAGTAAAAGAACCTAAGAAAGTAAAAAGTATCCCGGTGAGTTAACCGGATGTGAGTAGAGGCATAGCCCCCGTCAGCAGAAATGTAAGACGGGGGTCTTTATATTAATAAAGAAGGTTTTTTAATTTTTCCAGTTCTGTAATTACAATTTTTCCTTCTTTAATTATGATCAGTTTCTCCGCTTTAAAATCACTTAGGGTTCTGATAAGTGATTCAGTAGCCGTACCAACATAATGAGCAATATCATCCCTTGAAATTTCTATGGGATTATTTTCTCCATCTTCGTTGAATTTTCCATGAATATCAACCAGCGCCTTTGCTACCCGTTTCCTCAATGAACTATAGGCCAGACTTAAGAGACGATCTTCTTTTTCTTTAACATTTTGGGTAATGATGCGGATGAATTTTGTGGCAATGTTCAGATCGCCAAAGATCATTTGATGAAAATCATCCCTGGGTATCTGCATGATTTCGGCTTCTTCAAGGATCAATGTGCTGTCGTCATAGTTTTTATCTTCAATTAAAGCCGGATAACCAATAAAAGCGCCGTCACTAAAAAGATCGGTGATATATTCTTTCCCGTCTTCGTTTGTTTTTATGCCTTTTACTTTCCCTTTCACCAGGTAAAATAAAAAACGGGGTCTTTTCCCTTCCTGGTAAAGTATCTGCTTTTTATTATAGGTCTCAATATTGTATTGATCGGCCAGTTGCTGTATCAGCCCTGTTTCTTTTATATCTTTTATAAACTGGCTGATCCCCTGCTGCGAGAAAGCATATTTATTTTCCAGAATAGCTGCTTTCTTCAATCTGGTTTCTATTGCATTCAGCAGTTCAATATCATCAAAAGGTTTGCTGATGTAATCATCAGCACCCATTTCCATACCTTTCCGGAAATCACTTCTTTCGGTTTTAGCTGTTAAAAAAATAAAAGGAATATTTTCAGTATCTGTATTTTTTTTTAATAAATGTAAAACACCATATCCATCCAGATCCGGCATCATGATATCACAGACAATGACATTTGGTTTTTCTTTCATCGCTATATCCACACCTTTTTTCCCGTTCTCGGCTGTATAGGTTTTATAACCTGCCAGGTCCAGGATCTCAGCCGTGTTTTCCCTGATGTCTTTGTTGTCATCAATAACTAATATCGATTTCATAACTGTTTAATTTTTTCCTGGAAATTTTATTTCGATCCTGGTGCCTATGTTCTGCTTGCTTTGCAAATTTACAGTTCCACCCAGTAAGTCAATATATCTTTTTACAATATGCAGACCCAGCCCGGTACCCTGTATATTATTAGCATTGGTGCCTCTGAAAAAGCTGCTGAATAAATGTTGCTGGTCTTTTTCGGATATGCCAATTCCCTGGTCTATGATACAGATGGATGTATCTTCCTCCCCAGCATGGCACTTTAATTTAATTTCTGTGCCTTCTCCGGAAAATTTGATAGCATTACTCAAAAGGTTGATCAGTATATTTTTTAATAATTTTTTATCGGTATGCTGAGTTTCAATTCCTTCAAATTCAAAACTGAAAAATTGGCCGGCTTTTAAATGCAATTTCATGTCAGAAATTGTTTCTGCAATTGTTTCTTTTACATTAAATGATGAAGGATCTGCACCTGTCCTGCCTTCATCCAGCCTGCCAAGGGATAGAAAGTCTTCAAGAATATCATTAAGATGTTTTACTGAATTTTTGATCCGGTTGATATGGCGATCTCTTTTTTCCTGTTCCTCTTCCTTTATATATTTTGAAAGTAAAGAAGCAGAAGATAATACGGCGCTCAAAGGTGTTCTGAATTCATGTGAGGCCATTGATACAAACCGGCTTTTGATCTCATTCAGTTGCCTTTCTTTATCCAGTGCTTCCTTTAATTCTTTCTGAGATTGTTCAAGCTTTTCCAGGGCCTCTTTTAAAATAAAAGTCCGTTCATCTACTTTATGTTCCAGTTCGGTATTCATTTTCCGGATCTGGCTGGTTACCTGCTCCAGTTCTTTTTGTTTTTTAACCAGGTTCTCCTGCATTTCCATTCGCTTGCTGATATCAACAACAAAAGCAATGACAAATGTTTCGCCATCTTTTTTATAATGACTTAAGCTGACTTCAACCGGAAAAACGGATCCGTCTTTTTTACTGGCAAAAAGATCTCTTCCTGAACCCATTTCACGGTTTTGAGGATGTTTATAAAACCCATCCCGCATTCCAATATGTCTGTCCCGCACATCTCCGGGAAGAAGCATTTCAATAAATTCACCTTTCAACTCTTCTGATGTGTAACCAAATAATCTTTCAGTTGCCGGATTGACAAGAATAATCTGTCCTTTGGAATTGGTCAACAGAATCCCTTCTGTTGCATTTTGAAAAAGTGAGGTCATGTGTGCCTGGCCAAGCATTCAGATAAACCAATTTTATTAATTAAAAATTATGGGTAAACTCCGGCTGGAAAGATAATTCATTCCTGAAACAATAGTTCTTTTTCCATATTAATGGCTTGGGGAAAAAGAAAATTATTTTCCAGATCTATATGCTGTACCAGGTTAGTATCCAGCTCCTGAAGTTTTAAAAATGTAACCCGGTGAGTGATGCAGGTATTTTGTGGTAAATGATAATTATTGGTTATTTCTCTCATTCTTTGCAGTTGTTTGCCTACAGATTCATGCTCACCCTGCATAACCTCTTCCACGGGTTTTCTTAGCGTACGGATTAATAAACTGGCATAAGATTCTTTATGCTGCCAGGCATGAAAGATCTGTTTGATATAAGGGAAAATGATCTCTTCTTCTTTTTTCATGTGAGGGGGAATCTCCTTCATCATTCTTTTCATGATCTTCTCCAATTCTGCCAGTTCAGGAAATTTTTTTCGGTGACCAAATAAAAAACGGTTCACATATTCATTGCACACAGGCAGGGCTTTTTCCAGGTACCTGTGATGAATATTAAGAATATAATCTGCCAGGAAATCCAGGTCCCAGTCCTCAAACTTTAATACCATGTTGGAGGCTGTAAACTGTATTACCTGTTTTAATTCCTGCAGTACAGTTTCCGTTTCCAATCCTTTTGCTTCGCATACCAGGCCCAGTGGTTGTTTTCCACCACAGCAAAAATCAATATTATATTTTAAAAAAATATCAGCAGCCCTGTAATCAAGGGTAACGAAATCAGAAATGAAAGTTGATGAATCAAAATGCTGACTGGCTGTATTCATAGTTTAATTCTTAGATAAAAATCAGATGCAACATAGTTTTTACACAAAAAGAAAGTAATGACTTGCATCAGCCTGCTTCCTGACACTCATTAAATAGTAGCAATACTTTTAATAAAATCTTTTTTGTCTTCTGTCAACAGATCGGCAATGGTTGTTTGGGTAAACAGACTTTGTAAATTATCCTTGATGGCATCTACATCTTTATGAAGCGGACAGGGATTGACACCATCGCAATTCCGCATCTGAAGTACACAAATGTTAAACTGGTTTATGTCTCCGGTTATTTCTGCCAGTTTTATTAAAGGGGTAGCCAATGTTTTTTCCGATAAATTAAAACCTCCATAAGGTCCTTTTGTAGAATGCAATAATCCTGTTTTTACCAGTTCCATCATTATTTTTCCCAGGAAATGCCTGGGAATTGATAATTTAACGGCAATCTCATCAATTTGTACTTTCCGTTTTTCGTCCTGCATCAGTGCTATATATAATATACCTCTTAAAGCATATCCGAAAGATTTTGAAAAGAACATGCCATTTTAATTTGTTCAAAAATATCCGGGTGACCCGGGTTTCTCATTGATTAACCTCATGACAGACTTTGACAGATATCATACAGTCATTTAATGGCTGCCGATATTTTTGGGCTATAAAAGACATTCAACTCCTTTTATAAAATACTTATCAAAAAAATCATTATGAAACTAAAATCAATTGTAACGACTGCCCTTTTTGTCAGCGGCATATTTATTTTTATCGCCTGTGGTGGTGGAGAAAATAAAGATGCAAACTCCGCAGAAGCACAGGATCTCACAAATAGTCAAACTGAAACTCATGGTACCGAAGTAAAACCAAGTGATGTTCAGCTTACTTCCCCGCTTAACCAGGATTGGGTAGCTACCGGTAAAAGTATTTATGATCTGAAATGCCAGGCCTGTCATAAGTTAACTGATGAAAGACTAGTAGGCCCCGGCTGGAAAGGAGTAACCCTGAAAAGAGAACCTCATTGGATAATGAATATGATCACCAACGTAGATATGATGCTGGAAAAAGATCCGGAAGCACAAAAATTATTAGAGCAGTGTTTGGTGCGTATGCCCAACCAGAATATATCTACAGATGAATCCCGTCAGATTCTGGAGTTTATGCGTAACAATGATGGAGAAAAATAATTATCAATAACTTCTAAATAAATAAATATGAAACATTTCATTGTTAAATCACTTCAGTTAAGCCTGTGGATTGCATTTACTGCTATTATTATGCAAAGTTGCAAACCAAAAACGGCTCAATCTGCTGCGGGTGGTGATGCTATTAAATCCTATGTAGCCCCCGGTAAATACGACGAATTTTATAACATTGTATCAGGCGGTTTCAATGGCCAGGTAGCTGTTTATGGCATTCCTTCTGGCCGTTTATTTCGCATTATACCGGTATTCTCACAATCTCCCGAAAGCGGTTATGGCTTTAGCGAAGAAACAAAACCAATGCTCAACACCTCACATGGTTTTGTGCCCTGGGATGACCAACACCATATTGCTCTTTCTCAAACCAAAGGAGAGCATGACGGCCGATGGGCTTTTGCCAATGGAAATAATACACCCCGCATTGCACGGATAGATCTTACCACATTCAGAACATCTGAAATACTTGAAATACCCAATAGTGCAGGCAACCATGCTTCACCTTTTATTACAGAGAACTCAGAGTACGTTGTAGCGGCCACCCGTTTTAGTGTACCCTTTGATGATCAAAACGGCGATGTACCTATCAATACCTACAAGCAAAATTTCAAAGGATCTATAAGTTTTATATCCGTTAATCCAACTTCGGGTGAAATGAGTATTTCTTTCCAGATCCGTACTCCCGGAGTAAATTTTGACCTCTCCCGTGCCGGCAAAGGAAAATCTCATGGCTGGTTCTTCTTCAGTTGTTATAATTCCGAAAAAGCCAATACACTTTTAGAAGTGAATGCCTCTGCAAAAGACAAAGATTTTGTAATGGCCGTCAACTGGAAAAAAGCAGAAGAATACCTGAAAGCAGGCAAAGCAAAAAAGCAAACTGTTAAGTATGCTCATAATGTGTATGATGAAAATTCACATTCGGCTACTTCAACAATGAAAAATGAAATATTTGTATTGGATCCTGCTGATTGCCCGGATATGGTGTACCTGATCCCTTGTCCTAAATCACCACATGGAACAGACGTGGACCCTACCGGTGAATACATTGTGGCTTCAGGAAAACTGGCGGCCAGCATTCCTGTATTCTCCTTTACCAAACTTCAAAAAGCAATTGCAGATAAAGCATTTGATGGTGATTATGATGGTATCCCGGTTATTAAATATGAGGCAGCTTTACATGGAGAAGTAGCAAAACCGGGACTTGGGCCCTTACATACAGAATTTGATGGAAATGGAAATGGATATACTTCTATGTTTGTTTCTTCTGAAATAGTTAAGTGGAGATTAAGTGATTTGAAAGTGCTAGATCGTGTACCTACTTATTATTCTATTGGTCATTTATCCGTACCAGGCGGTCCAACAGCAAAGCCACATGGAAAATATGTTATAGCATACAATAAGATCACCAAAGACAGATACCTGCCAACAGGTCCTGAGTTAACACAAAGTGCTCAGATCTATGACATCAGTGGGGAAAAAATGAAACTGATCCTTGATTTTCCTACTACAGGCGAACCACACTATGCAGAAGCAATACCTGCCAGCTTGTTGATGAATAAACAAAGAAAAATATACAAGATAGAAGAAAATACACACCCGTATGTTTCAAAAGGTGAAGGCCAGACTAAAGTGGAGCGCAAAGGGAACCAGGTACATGTATGGATGACAGCTATTCGTTCTCACCTGACACCGGATAATATTGAAGGAGTGAAATCAGGTGATGAAGTATATTTCCATGTTACTAACCTGGAACAGGATTGGGATGTGCCACATGGTTTTGCAATAAAAGGTGCCAACAACGCAGAAATCCTGGTTATGCCAGGAGAAACACAAACACTTAAATGGGTAGCAGACAGAGTGGGTATTTTCCCTTTTTATTGTACTGACTTCTGCTCTGCCCTGCACCAGGAAATGTCTGGTTATTTAAGAGTTTCACCGGCAGGAAGTAATGTGCCACTTTTATTCAGTACCGGAACCAATAAACCGGCTGTAACAACTGAA
>DATDPZ010000190.1:0-7377 GCA_035292525.1 Chitinophagaceae bacterium | reverse complement strand
AAATTATCTGAGGAAAAGAATCTCCCTGTATTTTGGTAAATACCACTCACGGTCGTCCACCAGTAATTCCAGCTTGTCTGCATGGTAGCGGATTTCATCAAAAAAAGGATCCTTTACTTTACTTTGATAAGCAATTGCTTTTTCCCTGGTGTCGGTAATGCTGTTACATTCTTTTCTTGCTTCAATCATTTTTTCTACCAGGTCACTTACTTTATTAATATGTTCAGAAATTTTTTCAAGAATCTGTTTCTGGTTGGCAAATGAAGCTTCAGCCAGGCCGGATTCTTTTAATCCTTTTATATTGCTTGCCAAAAGATTTTGGTACCGGATAGAAGCCGGTAAAATATGACTGGTTGCTAATTCTCCCATAATCCGTCCTTCAATCTGTACTTTCTTGATATATTTTTCCAGTTCAATTTCATGCCGGGCTTCCAGTTCCTGGTGAGTGTATATGCCATTTCTTTCAAACAAAGATTTTGCTTTTGCAGTAATCATGGCATCCAGGGCATGGGGAGTTGTTTTTACATTGGGCAACTTTCTTTTGGTCGCTTCTGATTCCCATGCTTCACTGTATCCATCGCCTTCAAATAAAACTTTTTCGCTGGCAACAATGTATTCCCGAATCACATGCATAATTGCAATTTCTTTCTTTTCGCCTTTTTCAATCAGGGCATCCACATCTTTTTTAAACTGTTTTAATGTATCCGCCATGATCGTATTTAATACTGTCATAGCATTAGCACAGTTGGCAGACGAACCTACAGCACGGAATTCAAACTTGTTTCCGGTGAAAGCAAATGGCGATGTCCTGTTTCTGTCCGTATTATCCAGTAATAATTCCGGAATGCTTTTATGGATCTCAATTTTCAAAAGGCTTTCATCTGTTTCATCCATTTTATCTGTAACCCTTTCCTTGATCTCATTTAAAACTTTAGTCAGGTATTCACCAATAAAAACGGAAATAATAGCCGGAGGTGCTTCATTGGCGCCCAGGCGATGGTCATTTTGAGCAGAAGCAATAGATGCCCTTAGTATATCTGCATGGTCATGTACTGCTTTGATGGTGTTAACAAAAAATGTCAGGAACATCAGATTGGTCTTAGGTGTTTTACCGGGAGCCAGCAGGTTGACACCCGTATCTGTAGCCATACTCCAGTTATTATGTTTCCCGCTTCCGTTTATGCCGGCAAATGGTTTTTCATGTAACAGCACTCTCAGGTTGTGGCGACGGGCAACTCGATCCATGATATCCATCAATAAAGAATTATGATCTACAGCTACACTTACTTCTTCAAATATCGGGGCACATTCAAATTGAGCCGGCGCCACTTCATTATGTCTGGTTCGAAGGGGAATACCTAATTTATAAGATTCAGTTTCATAGTCACGCATAAAGGCATACACTCTTTCCGGAATAGATCCGAAATAGTGGTCTTCTAATTGTTGCCCTTTTGCCGAACTATGTCCAAATACAGTTCTGCCGCATAATACCAGGTCTGGACGGGCATTATACAATCCTTCGTCAATTACAAAGTATTCCTGTTCCCAACCAAGCGTGGCAGTTATGTTGGTAATATTCCGGTCAAAATAGTTGCAAACATCTACAGCAGATTTATTTAATGCTTCCAGAGCTTTTAATAAAGGTGCTTTATAATCCAGCGATTCGCCGGTATAAGAAACAAAGATGGTAGGAATGCAAAGCGTTTTCCCGTTTCCGATTTCCATAATAAAAGCAGGGGAAGATGGATCCCATGCGGTATAACCTCTCGCTTCAAAAGTGGCTCTTAGTCCGCCACTGGGAAATGATGATGCATCGGGTTCCTGTTGAATCAATGCATCTCCATCAAACAGTTCGATGGCGGTGCCATCACTTTTTATTGTAAAAAAAGAATCATGTTTTTCTGCTGTGGATCCGGTTAAGGGTTGAAACCAGTGTGTAAAATGTGTTACCCCTTTACTTTCTGCCCAGGCACGTAAACCATTTGCTATCTGGTTGGCCATGGAACGGTCAATCTTTTGATTTGTTTTAATCGAAGCCATAAGGCTTTTATAAGCTTCATCACTTAAAAATTCACGGGCAGTTTTTGATTTAAAAACATTTTCACCAAAAATAGCCGTTATCCGAACGGAACTTTCCACCTTCACATCAGTGGCCGTTACCAGATTGTTGATTGCATTAAACCGTAATGACATAATTATTTTTTTTGGCAAAGAAAAGTTATTCTGGAAAAATATGTGAAAATATTTTTCAAAAACCGTATAAATTGAAACAAATGTGTATAAAAAAAGAATAAAAACTACAGAAATGACATATTTTTTAAGAATTATTAATTAATCATTAAATATTAGATTTATTTTTAATGTTATTGAAAACCAGATTGGAAATTCTTTTCCAATCTGTCATGCAAATAATATGTCCCAGCAGAAAAGGGATAACAATACTGCGATAGCGGACAATTGCGCCAAGAAAGTTTACAGTATATCCAATAGTGAGTAAAAATGAGAATGAGAAAAACACACAGAACCAGAGAAAGCCTTTTGACTGAGGGCTGCCTTTTCTCCAGATAAGAAAACAAATAAACAGCAGCAGGAAAATGATCGTTTCGATGGCTGCAGCTAAAGAAAGCAGGTGTTTGGCATCAGCCGGGTAGGGCCGAAGTATGGTGGCGCTTAACGCATGAGGTAAATTCTTTAAAAAACTAAATGGCCTGGGTTCAAGTACAGCTGGCGTAATTGAAGAATTACCCTGTAACTGAAAGAATGCTTTTTGTTTATTGATGACTGCCTGGGGCAGATCAAATGAAGGAGAAATATAGTGAAGTGTAAAAAAAAGTAAAACTGAAACCGAATAGACTGAAAAAAAAACGGTGATTTTTCTTTTTGGAAATACATAGACCAGGTACCAGGCGCTGAGTGCAGGAACAAGGATTACAAAAACATAGTTCCTGAACGACAGAATGATCAGTAATGAAATGAAAATGATAACTACTCTTAAAAAAGAAAAGGCTTTTTCTTTTAATCCAAAATAGAAATGATAAACAATTAAACTGATTGCCAGGAACACGAGGCCGTCTTTATGTATCCCGCTTGTCCAGTAAGCAAAGGAAGGGATTAAGAATACGGCAAGAAGAGTAATTAGTTTTTTCCCGGGATACACATCATTCATCACACGGAAAAAAGCAATGGGACCAAATAAGGATATGAAAGAATAAAATATAACATTGGTATAATAATTACCAAAGCTGAAAATATTTATCAGGGATAGTAATTTAACAAACATATTATTCTTGAGATCGTTCCACCAGGAATTATGAGAGTCAAGAAAACCGCCGAATTTATTTTCGTACCCGCTGTAAAAAAGATTGCTGAAATATTCTGCCGGCCGGTTGTATAAAATTTTAGTTTCTTCAAGCCCTGCATAATGGAATCCCCAGGTATCATACATGTAGGCAAACTGACCATAATAAATGCCGATCCATCCGTATAGAATCCCGGCCATGATCTTTATCAGAAACAGGATGACCAATTGAGCATTCGTAAGCCCTGTTTTTTTAAAGAAGCCAATACGTGTCACCAGCCAGGCAAACAGGAAAAGATATCCTGCAAATAATAAGTATTCCAATCAATTAATTTTTATAGCTGCACAAAATAGAAAATATTCATGGTAAAAAGTTAACAACTTAGACAGCTCACTTGCTTTTCAGTTTGTAGCTTTGCGCTTTCTTTATAAAATATGGAAGTAACAGTAAAAACTGCCGAACAACTCCGACTGACAGCCGGGGAATTTGAACGGATCAAACAAATTTTAGGAAGAACTCCAAATTTCAATGAGCTCTGTGCTTTCAGTGGTATGTGGAGTGAACATTGCAGCTATAAAAATTCAATCAAATGGCTCAAAACGCTGCCTCGTGAAGGCGGACGCATGCTGGTAAAAGCAGGTGAAGAAAATGCCGGGTTAATGGATATCGGTGACGGATTGGGTGTGGTATTTAAAATAGAATCACACAATCATCCTTCTGCCATTGAACCATTCGAGGGTGCTGCTACAGGTGTGGGTGGCATTCATCGCGATATTTTTACAATGGGTGCCAGGCCCATTGCTGCATTGAATTCTCTCCGGTTTGGAAATCTGGAGGAAGATAAAACACAGCATTTATTATCGGGGGTGGTGAAAGGCATCGGGCATTATGGTAATTGTTTTGGGGTGCCTACGGTAGGCGGCGAAATTTATTTTGATGATTGTTATCATACCAATCCGCTGGTCAATGCAATGAGTGTGGGAATTGTGAAAATTGGAGAAACAATTTCTGCAACAGCCGAAGGAGCCGGCAACCCGGTGATGTTTGTGGGTAGTGCCACCGGTAAAGATGGAATAGGCGGAGCTTCTTTTGCATCCGCGGATATTTCTGCTGATAGTGCACAGGACCTGCCTGCTGTTCAGGTGGGTGATCCATTCCAGGAAAAAAAATTACTGGAAGCCTGCCTCGAAGTTATTCAAACCGGAGCCGTAATAGGTATGCAGGATATGGGCGCCGCCGGAATTATCTGTTCTACTTCTGAAATGAGTGCAAAAGGAAAGTCGGGTATGCGTATTGATCTGGATAAAGTTCCAACACGGCAAAAGAATATGAAGGCATGGGAATTACTTTTAAGTGAAAGCCAGGAAAGAATGTTGCTGGTAGCCATAAAAGGAAGAGAAGAAGAAGTGATCCGGATATTTGAAAAATGGGATCTTCCCTGTTCTTTGATCGGTGAAGTCACGGATGATGGGATTCTTAATTTTTTTATGCATGGAGAATTAGAAGCGTCTTTACCGGCTCATGATCTTGTTTTAGGAGGTGGAGCGCCGCAGTATGATAGAGAATTTCAGGAGCCGGCTTACTTTGAAAAAATAAAAAAATTCAATCCTGATACTGTTCCGGTTCCGGAGGATTTGAAAGCTATAGCTGAAAAAATAATTCAACTTCCTTCTATTGCCTCCAAACGCTGGGTATTTAATCAGTATGACAGCATGGTGTGTACCAACAATGTTTCTACAAATGCTCCAACAGATGCGTCGGTTGTGCTGGTGAAAGGATTTTCGCAAAAAGCAGGAAAGGCAAAAAAGGGATTGGCCATCACTACAGATTGTAACAGTCATTATGTTTTTGCTGATCCATACAAAGGAGCCATGATAGCCGTGAGTGAAGCTGCCAGGAATATTGTATGCAGTGGAGGTCAGCCACTGGGAGTTACCAACTGCTTGAATTTTGGCAACCCTTATGATCCTGAAGTTTATTATCAGTTTGTGAACGTCATAAAAGGAATGGGAGATGCCTGCCGGAAATTTGATACACCCGTTACCGGGGGCAACGTAAGTTTTTACAATCAGAATCCTGATGGCCCTGTTTATCCCACACCGGTAATCGGCATGCTGGGATTGCTGGAGAATGTCTATGATAAAATGACCCTGGACTTTAAAGAAGCGGGGGATGTAATTTATTTACTGGGTCATTCAACAAGTGATATAGGTTCTTCTCAATACCTGAGTAAAATTTGCGGAATTGAATTTTCTTCCGCACCACATTTTGTGCTGGAAGATGAATATGAATTACAACAGAAAGTAGCCGGACTTATCCGCAAAAAACTTTTGCAAAGTGCACATGATGTAAGTGAAGGAGGATTGTACGTAACCTTATGCGAAAGTGGATTCAACCGGGAGTTGGGGTTTTCGCTGGAAACAAAAGAGGGGGTACGTGGAGATGCTTATTTATTTGGTGAAGGACAAAGCAGGGTAGTGGTTTCCGTTAAAGCAGATCTGCTTGGTGAATTTGAAAAAACGCTTGGCGATTTTCCACATGAGCGGATTGGCCTCGTCACCAGTGGTGAAATGCTGGTTGATGGTGATTTCTGGGGAACGATTGACTGGTGGAAAGATCAATACGATACAGCCATTGAAAATTATTTGGTAAAAGAAGAAGCCGGCTCTGCACTGAGTTCAATATAAAAGGACTTCGTTGAAACAGTTAAAGCAAATAAAATCATTTGTTACTGACATATAAAAATTACTGATATTTGTAAAAGTTGTTTGCCATCCCGATTGAATGGGATGGCATTTTTATTAAAATATTTTTATGGCAAAAAAAATTGCAATCATTGGAGCAGGCAATATCGGTGCAGCTATTGCTGAAGGATTAATGCTGAGCGAATTCAGCAGGCCGGTAGAAATTTCTATTACCAGGAGAAATCTTTCTACGCTGGGTCGGTTTTCAGAGCAGGGATGCATGGTAACCAGTGATAATAAAAAAGCAGTACGATCAGCAGAAATCATCATTCTTGCAGTAAAGCCCTACAATTATGAGCAGATTTTAAAAGAAATAAAACCTGCTTTGGATCCAAAAAAACATGTGGTGGTTTCAGTCATCACCGGCGTGTGGATTGAACAACTGCAAAAAGTCATTGGTAAACCTGTTCCGGTCATTCGTGCCATGCCCAATACAGCCATTGCCATTCAGCAAAGCATCACCTGTCTTGCACATGCAGGAGCCAATACAACGCAGCTGAATTATATCCGGCAATTGTTTGATCAGTTAGGTAAAACGGTATTGATAGATGAAAAGCTGATGGATGCGGCAACAGTTCTTGGTGCCTGCGGCACTGCCTATGCCATGCGATACATTCGGGCAAACATACAGGGCGGCATTGAAATCGGTTTTGACGCTGCCACGGCTACACTGATTGCAGCACAAACAGTAAAAGGCGCTGCGCAATTACTTCTTGAAAAAGGTAGTCATCCCGAACAGGAGATTGATAAAGTAACAACACCCAAGGGATGCACCATTGCGGGGTTGAATGAAATGGAACACCAGGGGTTCAGTTCTTCACTTATCCGGGGATTGGTAGCGAGTTATAATAAAATTTTGAAAGGATAAGTGTCTGATAATAAGTTTCTTTAAAAATTATGATATAAGCTGAGTTTACTTTTCAAACGAGTCTCCTCCCGAAATAGGGAAGCATTCAATCTTAAGTGTTTAAGGAGGGACTCGTCGCAAAGAAATAATAAAAATTTATCCGCCAACGAGTCCCTCCTTAAAGTTCTTTGTCGGAATTAGTTTGTATTTGGGAGGAGACTCGTTGGAAAAAAAAATAATAAAAACTTATTCGCCAGTGAGTCCCTCCTTAGAGTTATTTGGTTGAATAAGCTGATATCAGGAAGGATACTCATTGAAAAAAAAATTCGAATTGTAAAACACTGAATCGAATCTAATGTTATAACTTTCGGTCAACGTATTGTATAAATGATTTCAAACTGAATCCGGCTATATGGATTTATCCCTTGAACTGTTGCTCACTTTTGGAATCATCCTTTTGGGCATCATATTGTTTCTGAAGGAATAC
>DATDPZ010000189.1:0-2557 GCA_035292525.1 Chitinophagaceae bacterium | reverse complement strand
AATTCTGGGTACCCAAACCATTATCCGCACCCTGGGCGGGCATCTGAATGACTGGCCTGCTGAAATATCTAACGGCACCTTACTGGTTATTGAAAAATATCTTGATTATAATCTTGATCCTATTCCCAAAAAGCCCAACTCACTAAACGCCTGGTGGTATAAAAATTTAAACGTGGAAGATTACCGGATGATCAATTATTCATTGGGTCATCTCATTGATTTTTTTAAGGGGATAAACAAACTGACTTCCCTTTTCAGCAAGAGTGATCTGCCGCCTTATTTTAAAATTTATATTGAACGGGCAGAACAATTACTGAAAGAAACTCCGCTGCAGAAATTGCTTGCTGCTTTACCCGGTGAAATATTTTCCACTGCACAAACCCTGTATTTCGGTTATTACATACATGACCGGTACAGAAACCAGACACTGGAGCTCATTGATATTTTCGGCCGGCTCGATGCTTTCTATTCAATGGCGATGGCTATGAAAACTTATGAATTACATTTTCCTGAGTTTGTTGACCAGGAATATCCGCTGATTCAATCTGCAGGATTATATCATTTGCTTATCAAAAAACCAACAGCCTATGATATAGAATTAAATCCTGAACATAATTTTCTTTTTCTTACCGGGGCCAATATGGCCGGCAAGAGTACATTGATAAAAGCAGTGGGCTCAGCGGTTTTTCTTGCTCATCTTGGTATGGGTGTACCGGCACAGAGTATGAAGCTTACACTTTTTGATGGCCTGCTCACCAATATCAATGTAGTGGACAATATTGCCAAAGGCGAAAGTTTTTTTTATAATGAAGTGCAGCGGGTAAAAAATACAGTGCAAAAAATTAATGACGGTAAAAAATGGCTGGTACTGATCGACGAACTTTTTAAAGGCACCAATGTACAGGATGCCATGAAATGTTCACTCACCGTTATTCAGGGACTGATCAAAATACAAAAATCATTGTTCATCTTATCTACCCACCTGTATGAAATTGGCGAAGAATTAAAACAATATCCCAATATCAGTTTCCGGTATTTTGAAACCAGTGTTAAAGAAGACCAGCTGGAGTTCGGCTATCAATTAAAAGAAGGAGTGAGTAATGACCGGCTGGGTTACCTGATCCTGAAAAGAGAAAAAGTGGTGGAGATGCTGGAGAAATTATAATATTTACTTCTTCCTCTACCGGGTAAACACTTTTTTAAGAATGCTTCTTGGGAGCAGACATTTCCCCTTTGTGTTGTTGGTAGGTTAAGCTCAACCCTACACGTCATCCAACGGCGTAGATTATAATTATAGTTAGATTGCTTCGGCCTGCCGGCAATAAACTTTACATTTCAACAAACATTTCAGCAAGCAATGACGAAGACTCATGCGTTCGAAGCAGATCTCAAAGGGTCGGAGTGCTCGTCATTGTAAGGACTGCATTTACAAGAACCGAACAATAAAAAATGCTGCTGGCAGGCCGAAGCAATCTGAAGAAACGAAAGCTCCGGTAATTGGTGATTTTATAATTTTTCAATACGGGCTATTATTGTTTGCCTCTCATATTCTGTCAGCAGCTCATAGGCTGCGGTATTGCGCTGCCTGTAAGCCATCTCCATTTGTTGACGAAACAAGTCAATGTGTTTACTTAGTTTTTTATCATCCATTGTTTTCATCTGTGTTATAAAATTTTCAGCATTGTTCAATGCTTCCTTTAGTTTGATATTTGTATTTCTTTTCATATTTCTTCCACAATTTTTATTTCCTCTTCCGTCAACCCAAAAAGTTGATAAACAATTTTATTTATTCTGTTTTCGCAATAATCAATCTTGCTTTCAAGTTAAATAGTCCCAAGCCTGTTCTTCATTCCCCCGTTTAATTTCTATTGAGTCCCGTACCTGCTGCCACTTTTTATAATTAACTTCTGCACTTTCTTTGAAGCCTCGTTCGCTGGCATCTTTATACCATTGGTAATAATAATCATCCAGTTCCTTCAATCTTTCAAAGGAAAGCATGCACATTTTCTGAATATTTTCTGCCTTGTTTTTTTCAAGTTCTTTTAAAGCAGCAATTTTCTTTTTTGAATCAGTTTTCATGCTTCCTCTATAATTTTTATTTCTTCTTCAGTTAAATCATACAATTGATAAACTTTCTGGTTTATTGCATTATCAGTATGTATAATACGCTGGTCTGCTTGCTCTATTTGATTGGCTAATGTTGCCTGTTGTTTTTGCTGTTGCAGTTGCAGCATGGTATTCACCAGCTTTACAATTTCATCGTGAAGAGTTTGCAGGCCTTTATTTTCAAGATCAATCAGTTTTATTGGAAGCTTTGAAACATACATTGGTTTGTATTCAAAATACCCCCCTTGCTTTGTGGATGCGATTGATTTGAGAAAATAATCGGCAGGTTTCGAATTAATTAACCCCAAGAGATATTTATCATTTGTTGGGATTATGGATGTTTTATCGTTTGAATAAAATTTTCTTTCGTCAAAGGCATATGAAGCATTTTTAACTATCGCCGGTATAATAATTTTATTTTTTTCAAATTCATCATAATAATCACAAGCTC
>DATDPZ010000188.1:0-24955 GCA_035292525.1 Chitinophagaceae bacterium | reverse complement strand
CAGGTTGAAAGAATTTTCAAATTTGAAACTTTCGTATGAGGCTCCGATTGTAATATTGTGACTTTTTTTATAAATATTAAAATCATTAGTTACCTGGAACGCATCCTGGTTCAAACGGTTGTGAATGGAAAAAGGTTCATGTCCGGCAACAATATAACGGGTATTGAATTTTGAAATATTTATAACCGGGAAGGGTTCAGAGAACGGATTTCGCTGATCGGTGAAAGTTGTATAAACCACTCTCAATTTGTTTGCATAATTGCCTTTCCAGTTAGATTTTAATTCTGTACTGAAATTGCTCAGTTTGTTCACAATTTCATATCCTGAATTCTGAAATTGCAATGTTGTAAAATCGGGTCCTCTTCTGCCAATAGCACTTGGATGTGCCGGCTTGTCTTTCTTTGCATCTAACCCATTGTAAGTAAAAGCCAGCTTATGAACATCGCTGATATTCCAGTCCAGTTTAGCCAGCCATTTATAGTTGGTTTGATCATGAGTAAAACCCTGGTAAGGCCCCGTTTCATAATTGAATTTATTTTTCAGAATGGTCCTTACTGCATTCAGGTCAGATTCCAAAACCCTTGACGTATTGGAATTATTTGCATTTCCTGTATTGCGGGCTACATAACTGGTAGCTTCGTCTTTTCGCTGTTCTGTTTCAAAGCTCAAAAAATAAAAAAGTTTGTTTTTCTTAATAGCTCCTCCAAAAGCAAACCCGCTTTGGAGCTGGCTCAGATCGGGAACTACAAACTTTGTTCCGTCTACTTTTTTCCCGGTTAACGCCTCTGTTCTGTAAAAAGCATACACGGTGCCTGTAAAATTATTATTGCCGGATTTCGTAACTGTGTTTACACCAGCTCCTGTAAACCCTGCCTGTGTAACATCATAAGGCGCAATATTTACCTGGATCTGGTCAATCGCATCCAACGAAATTGGTTGTGCACCGGTTTGTCCGCCCGGAGTAGGTGCATCAAGTCCGAAAGGATTATTAAACACTGCACCATCTAATGAAAAATTATTGTACTGGCCATTTCGTCCGGCAAACGATAGTCCATTGTAGGTAGCCGAAGCAGAAGGTGCCAATCGAAGATAGTCATCTGCAGAACGGGAAATGGTTGGTAAAGTTCTTAATTGCCGGTTGGAAATATTAGTAGAGGCACCAGTTCTTTTGTTATCAAAAATGGTTGATTTGGCTGATACAGTAACACCACTTAATTCTTTGGTCAATTCTTCCATTATTACATCAATGGTATTATTTAATCCAAGTTCAAGATAAAGGTCAATCGTACTGGCTTTTTGAAAACTTACATGTTCGACAGTAACACTGTAAGGGCCACCGACACGAAGGTTTGAAAGTGTAAATCGTCCATCCTGCCTGGTAACCAGTATATGTCTTATACCTGCATCAGGGTACTCAACAGTTACTGTGGCTAAAGGAATACTGATTCCTTTGGCATCTTTTACAACACCGCTTAAAGTAGCAGTAGTTACTTGTGCCTGGGATTTTATTGAAACGAAAAAAATAATAATAAACAAACAGACAAAGCTGTTTAGAGCAGATTTTAAGTTCATAGCAGTTGTTTTAGTGTATCAATTTAAAGCAAAGATTTTTAAAACCAAATGTTTGTTATTCACAAAAAAATCAGGCCAAGGTTAATAATTTTTTTTTACGTTAAAAATTTAATCATAACCCAATTGAATAAGTAGGGGAAAGTAAATTGATCAGTTTCAGATTTTATTAATACAGGTTTGTAAACTGGTTTTCCAGTCTTTCATCCTTATATTAAAAACCTGCTGAATTTTTGAAGTATCCAAAACGGAATAGGCAGGTCGTTTAGCAGCCATCGGGTATTCAGCAGTTGTTACAGGTTTTATGGTACAGGAACTACCTCTTATTTCTTTTATGGCATTGGCAAAATCAAACCAACTCATAACCCCATTGTTCCTGTAATGATAAATTCCGGGAGTCCAGTTTCTGGTATTTTTTTCATTGCTGTCAATTATTTGTAAAATCGTCTCAGCAAGATCAGCAGCATAAGTTGGAGATCCTACCTGATCTTCCACTACACTGATTTCATTTTTTCCTTTTAATAATTGTAAGATGGTCTTTACAAAATTTTTTCCATAAGAAGAATACATCCAGGAAGTGCGGATAATAATGACTTCCGGGTTCAATGCCATTGCCTGTTTTTCTCCTTCCAGTTTAGATGCCCCGTATACACATTGCGGCTTGGTTGCTGAGTCCTCCTGGTAAGGGATAGTTGCATGCCCGTCAAATATATAATCGGTGGAAATGTGAACCAGCTTTGTACCCTTCTCTTTACAAATTGCAGCCAGTACACCAACCGCTTCGGCATTTACCTGGAAGGCTTTGTCCTTTTCCTCTTCTGCCCGGTCAACAGCCGTGTATCCCGCACAATTAATACAGTAGGCTGGTTTCAGTGTTTTAAAAAAATTTCTGACCAGTTCAAAATGATGAACAGGCATATCAGCCCGTGAAAGATATACAAAATCAAACTGCGGGAAAGAATCAGACAGGTCTTTTAATTCCTTGCCAGATTGACCGTTGGCTCCGGTAACCAATATTTTGGGTTTATCGGCCATTATTTAATAATTAAAATTATTCTGGTGCCCGTCAAATAAAGGAAGCTGCCTGTCTTTTTCAGAAATTATTTCTTTTCCTTCCGGTATCTGCCAGTCAATTTTTAACTGGCTGTCATTATAAATTATTCCCGATTCACTGTTCCTGTCATAATATTCATCACATTTATAAAAAACCTCTGCCTGGTCACTTAAAACTGAAAACCCATGGGCAAATCCTTTGGGTATAAAAAGCTGCTTTTTGTTTTCTGCAGAAAGTATTAAGGAAAATTGTTTCCCAAAACAGGGTGAGCCTTTGCGGATATCGACCACTACATCCAGAATGATGCCCGACAAAACCCTGATGAGTTTCGCCTGTGCTTTTGGATTCAACTGATAATGCAACCCGCGGATTACGCCAAACAGAGAAGAAGATTGATTATCCTGTACAAAATTTATTTCTAACCCCTGCTGCTGAATTTCTTTATGATTATAAGATTCAAAAAAATATCCGCGACTGTCTTCAAAGACATTGGGTTCAAAGATCAACAAACCCGGAATTTCTGTTTTTAAAAAAGGCATAATTATAAACTCCAGTAAGTTCTGTTTTTAATTTTATCCCGGAAAGTTCCTTTCAGATCATATATCACTGCATGCGGCTTGGTAATTGATTCAAAATAGTTGCCATCTAGTGACGCATAAGGGGCATGAGCTACCGTCATGATTACCGCATCATAATCGGTTCCATTGATCTCTGTTAATCCAAATCCATATTCCTGTACCAGGTCATCGGAGGATGCGAAAGGATCATGAACATCTACCCGGAGAGAAAAAGATTGCAGTTCTTTTACCACATCTGCCACTTTGGAATTCCTGATATCACTTACATTTTCTTTAAACGTAGCACCCATCACCAATACCCTTGCCGATTTTATATCTGCTGAATTTTTTGCGATGTGCCGAACAACCCTCCTGGCTATATACAGTGCCATTCCATCATTGATATTTCTGCCGGCAAGAATCACTTTGGAATTAAAACCCAGTTCACTTGATTTGTAGGTCAGGTAATAGGGATCTACACCAATGCAATGACCGCCTACCAGGCCGGGATAGAATTTTATAAAATTCCATTTTGTAGCGGCCGCTTCCAACACCTCATAAGTATTGATCCCGATTTTTTCAAAAATGATGGAAAGCTCATTCATCAATGCAATATTCAAATCCCGTTGGGTATTCTCAATGATCTTTGCCGCTTCTGCTACTTTTATTGATGAAGCTTTGTGTATTCCTGCTGTTACAACCAGCCCGTACACTTTTGCAATTTCTTCCAGGGACTCAGCATCACATCCCGAAACCACTTTTATAATTTTTGAAAGGGTATGTGATTTATCGCCGGGATTAATCCGTTCAGGTGAATAACCCAGTTTGAAGTCTGAAATATTTTTAAGTCCGGAAATTTTTTCAATAATTGGCAAACAATCTTCTTCTGTACAACCCGGATAAACCGTGGATTCAAAAACTACATAATCTCCTTTCTTCAATACGTTTCCAATGATCTCTGCTGCTTTTTTCACCGGCCTGAGTTCTGGAACATTATGCTGATCTACGGGAGTGGGTACAGCCACGATGAAAAAATTTGCTTCTTTCAGTTCTTCTATCTCAGCGGTAAAATGAATAGTACAACCGGAAAATTCTTCCTTTGTAATCTCTTTGCTTGGATCTATTCCCTTTTTCATCATTTCTACCCGCTCTTTGTCTATATCAAACCCGATAACAGAAATTTTCCTTGCAAATTCCAGGGCAATAGGCAGGCCTACATAGCCCAATCCAATTACAGCCAGCTTTGCTTTCTTATTGACCAGTTCTTTATACATTTTAAATTTTAAAAATTTAAGGGTTTATGGTTTAAGGAACCATCCCTGATTCACTCTCCATTAATCATTCATCTTTCGTTACTGCTGGCTTACAAATTTTTTGGGTTCCTTATTCAGTTCAGTTGCAGGTAATGATTTAAAATATTCATAGGTTATCTTCAATCCTTCTTTACGATTCACTTTTGGTTCCCAACCCAGCAATTGCTTCGCTTTGCTGATATCGGGTTGTCTTTGCTTTGGATCGTCTTCCGGCAAAGGTTTGTAAATAATTTTCACTTTATGCCCGGTGAGTTCCAGTATTTCTTCAGCAAAATCTTTTAAAGATATTTCATCGGGATTGCCAATATTTACCGGCAGGTGATGATCAATAAACAAAAGCCGGTAGATTCCTTCTACCAGATCTTCCACATAACAAAAACTTCTGGTTTGCGAACCATCGCCAAAAACCGTTAGATCTTCTCCTCTTAATGCCTGGCCAATAAAGGCAGGTAAAGCTCTTCCGTCGTTCAAACGCATTCTTGGACCATAGGTATTAAATATTCTGACGATCCGGGTATCTACTCCATGAAAAGTATGATAAGCCATGGTGATGGATTCCATGTAGCGTTTGGCTTCGTCATACACGCCCCGGGGTCCAACCGGATTTACATTTCCCCAATATTCTTCTGTTTGCGGATGTACCTGCGGATCACCATAAACTTCGCTGGTGGAAGCTACTAAAATCCTGGCCTGCTTATCTTTTGCCAGGCCAAGACAATTATGTGTGCCCATGGCACCTACTTTCAAAGTCTGAATAGGAATTTTTAAATAATCAATGGGACTAGCCGGTGATGCAAAATGCAGGATAAAATCCAGTTTGCCGGGAATTTCAATATGTTTAGTTACATCCTGCAGAATAAATTCAAACTGTTCAAGTTTGGAAAGTTGTTCAATATTTTTAAGATCGCCGGTGATCAGGTTATCCATTGCAATCACATGGTATCCTTCCTTTATAAACCGGTCGCAAAGATGTGACCCCAGAAACCCGGCTGCCCCGGTTATTAAAACTTTTTTTCTTTCCATGTTTAAAATTATGGTACGATGGTTTTTCTTCCTATACTTTCATAATAGAACCCAAGAGCTTCCATTTGTGCAGGGTCAAAAACATTTCTGCCGTCAAAAATCACTTTTTGATTCATCAGGCCGGCCATTTTTTCAAAATCAGGTGTTCTGAATTCATTCCACTCCGTCGCTATCAGGAGTGCATCACATCCCGGTAAGGCTTCGTATTGATTTTGCACAAAGTTTATTTTTTCGCCAAGCAGTTCTTTTGCATTGTTCATGGCCTCGGGATCAAATGCAGAAATGATCGCACCTTCTTTCAATAAGGCTTCAATAATATATAAAGCCGGCGCTTCACGGATATCATCCGTATTTGGTTTAAATGCCAAACCCCATAAAGCAATCTTTTTCCCTTTCAGGTTATTATTAAAATATTTCCTGATTCCCGGGATCAAATATACTTTCTGATCTTCATTCACAGCGATCACTGCTTCCAGTATCCTGAAGTCATAATTTATATCGGAAGAAGATTTAACTAAAGCCTGCACATCTTTAGGGAAGCAACTGCCGCCATAGCCAATGCCCGGAAATAAAAATCGTTTCCCTATTCTTTCATCACTGCCAATTCCCCTTCTCACCATATCCACATCTGCCCCCATTAAATCACAAAGCCGTGCAATTTCATTCATAAAAGAAATCTTTACTGCCAAAAAAGAATTGGCTGCGTACTTGGTAAGCTCAGCAGATTTTTCATCCATGAAGATTACGGGATTTCCCTGGCGTACAAACGGGGCATAAAGATCTCCCATTATTTTTCCCGCTTTTTCTGATTGAGTACCGATGATCACTCTGTCCGGTTTCATAAAATCGTCTACTGCTACTCCCTCTCTCAAAAATTCAGGATTGCTCACCACATCAAACTCCCCTTTGTAGTTCATGGCAATGGCCGCATGAACTTTTTCTGCTGTACCCACCGGGACCGTACTTTTATTAATGATCACTTTGTACCCATCCAGGATTTTTCCAAGATCATCTGCAATTCCTAAAATATATTTGAGATCGGCAGATCCATTTTCTCCCTGCGGAGTAGGCAGGGCCAGGAAGATAATTTCTGCATCTTTTACCGCTACCGGAAGTTCAGTTGTAAATTTCAACCTGCCTTCCCTTTGATTTCTTAAAAACAATTTTTCAAGCCCGGGCTCATAGATGGTGATTTGCCCGGCGGTTAATTTCTCTATTTTTATTTTGTCAATATCCACACAGGTTACTGTATTGCCTGTTTCTGCAAAACAAGTTCCGGTAACTAACCCAACATAGCCCGTGCCGATAACTGCTATTTTCATAAAGTAATATTAATGGTTTATGTATTCTAAAACTTTTGAAATGATAAATTCCATCTGATCGTCATCCATCTCTGTATGTACAGGTAATGAAATAACTCTTTCCGTAAGCCAATCTGTAACAGGCATCGATATGGAAGCTGAATTAAATTGTTCAAACATTTTTTGTTTATGCCCCGGCACCGGGTAATAAATCATAGACGGGATTTTATGTGTTGCCAAAAATGTATTTAACCCATCCCGGTTTACTCCATCCAGTAACAAAGTATATTGATGAAAAACATGGTACGCATAAGCCGCCCTGTATGGCGTAGTGATTTTTTGGTGACCTGCAAATGCCTTATCATAAGCGTCGGCCACCGCCCGACGGGCATTTATATATTCGTCTAAATGACGAAGCTTGATATTTAGAACTGCTGCCTGTAAAGTATCCAACCGGCTATTGCAACCTACCATATCATGATAATACCTGATACGCTGCCCGTGATTAGCAATCATTTTTAACTTTTCGGCCAACAGGTCATCATTGGTAAACATGGCGCCGCCATCTCCGTAACCACCCAGATTTTTTGAAGGAAAAAAAGAAGTGGTACCAATATGACCAATGGTTCCGGTTTTTCTTTTTTGACGATCAGCAGAAATATAATTGCCGCCAATGGCCTGGGCATTATCTTCTATAACAAAAAGGCTGTGCTTCCTGGCTATGGCCATGATTTCATCCATGGGGGCTGCATGCCCGTATAGATGAACCGGAACTATTGCTTTGGTTTTGGGAGTAATTGCTTTTTCCAATGCGTCTGGATCCATGCAAAAAGTTTTTGGATCTACTTCTACAAAAACGGGTGTTAATCTTAATAAAGCGATGACTTCAGTAGTGGCAATGTAAGTGAAAGAAGGAGTAATCACTTCATCACCGGGTTGAAGCCCAAGGGCCATCATGGAAATTTGTAAAGCATCGGTACCGTTTGCACAGGGAATTACATTTTTTACACCAAGGTAAGCTGCGAGGTTGCCGGCAAAATCCTGAACGGCTTTCCCATTGATAAAAGCTGCACTTTCCATCACATTGAGCACTGCTTCATCCACTTCAGCTTTTATTTTTTGATACTGTTGTTTCAGATCTACCATTTGGATTGGACGCATGGAAATAAGTTTTAGACAAATAAGTCATTCAGGTCATAAAGGTCATTCAGTTAAAAAATCGTCTGAAGCAATATTGACTTTTATGACTTTTTTTGACAGCTGGCTGTAATGGGCGCAAAAATAATGAATTAAGGGTAGTTTATTCGTTTGCCTTTACATTTGCTATCCCGATAGCAATCGGTACAAATAAAAAACATTGGCTTTATTTTTCTATACCTTTTTTTTAATCATTTACCGGGCCGGTATTTTTATTTTTTCTTTATGGAATAAAAAGGCACGGCTTTGGATAGCTGGCAGAAAAAATATTTTTGAATCCCTGTCCTTTGAATTCAGAAATAACCTATCAAAAATAACCTGGGTTCATTGCTCATCTTTAGGAGAGTTTGAGCAGGGAAGGCCGGTATTAGAAAAACTCAAATCCATTTATCCGGATGTAAAGATCCTTCTTACTTTTTTTTCTCCTTCAGGATATGAAATAAGAAAAGATTACAAAGGAGCAGATTGGGTATTTTATCTCCCGATGGATTCGGTATTCCATGCAAAAAAATTCCTGGATATTGTCAATCCTTCCCTGGCGGTTTTTGTGAAATATGACTTCTGGTATTATTACCTGGCAGCCTGTAAAGAAAGAAAAATACCTGTTCTTTTGATTTCAGCCCTTTTCCGAAAAAGCCAACCGTTTTTTCAATGGTATGGAAGTCTTCACCGGAAAATGCTGGGTTGCTTTACACATTTATTTGTTCAGGAAGAAAGGTCAAAATTGCTTTTACAAAAATTACAAATCAATGAAATAACCGTGGCAGGTGATACAAGGTTTGACCGGGTACTGGAAATTGCAGAAAAATTTCAGCCTGTTGATCTGATAAAAGAATTCTGTGGTCATGAAAATGTAATGGTTGCGGGAAGCACCTGGCCTGCAGATGAAAAACTAATTAGAGAAGTTTCAACTATTTTCCCGCACTTAAAACTGATCATTGCGCCTCATGAAATTCACAAACAAAAGCTGAATGATCTGAAAGAACTTTTCCAGGAATCAGTTTTTTTCTCTCAGCTTCAAACACAAAGCATAAACTATCAAAAAGCCAGCTGCCTGGTCATTGATAATATTGGCATGCTTTCTTCACTTTACTTCTATGCCACGATTACATATATTGGCGGCGGCTTTGACAAGGGGATACATAATGTACTGGAAGCTTCAGTATATGGTAAGCCGGTGATTTTCGGACCCAGGTTTGAAAAATTCCGTGAAGCTGTGGAGCTGAAAAAATCCGGTGCCGGTTTTAGCATTAACACAAAAAATGAACTGGAAAAATTGCTGTGCCGTTTATTAAATGACCAAAAAGAATATTCTGAAAGTTGTGAAAGTGCCAGGTCTTATGTACAAACCAACAAAGGAGCTACAGAAAAAATTCTTCGCTACATTCAGGAAAACCGTCTTCTTACCAATGAATAAAAATGAGTGACCGATTCACTGTTTTCATCCCAACCAAGTTTTACCATCAATTCCCTGTTCATCCAATATTCCGCTTCCGGAAAAATATTAAAGCTGTTAATTGTTTTAATACAACGTTCATACATGGCTTCATCGCCGCGGAATAATTCATTTATAAAAACAAACTGGTCATTGATGCCAATAGCTTTACGCAGGTCTTTGATTGGTGAATCTTTCAATACCTGCATCACTTCTCTTTTTTCTTCTTTCAATTTGTCGTTCAGGGATAACTCTTTAGTAACTGACTCATTCACTTCCCTGGTAAACTGCTGTTGTGATAACGTTGGTATTTCGTTCATCGGATCAAAATGAAGATCAAGTTGGTTTTGTGTCTTCGGTTTGGGTTTGGCATAAGCAGAAGCCGGAGATTCAATTTCCTGTTCCTGTTTTGTGAAGTGCAGCGAAGCAGGCATAAGTACAGACACTTTTGAAGTGCCTAGCGTTTTATTAGCGCCGGATGCTGATTGAGTCAACGCTGACTGTAATAATTGAATAGTAGCCAGCATTTGTGCAGCATTAGCTTGTTGATTCAATTGCTCCTGGAGTCGGTTGATCAAAGACTGGATTCTTTCCATTTGTTTATACTACTTTTGAAGCCGCTGTTTAAAAGATTAAAATGATTTCACTGATGCGATCCCTTTCATTACGTTCAATTATTAATGAAATGTTTTTAAAGTTTTAGTGTCATCTTTTCCCTCTGCTAAATCAGCGGGTTTAAAATTACAAACAGTTTGCCAAGATTAATAATTGATTATAACATTTAACGATGTTTATAGAACCAAACATAAGGGGAGAAAGACGTGGATGGATAGAAGTAATATGCGGATCCATGTTTAGCGGGAAAACGGAAGAACTGATACGAAGACTGAAACGGGCCAAAATTGCCAACCTGAGAGTAGAAATTTTCAAGCCCTCCATTGATATCCGGTTTGATGAAGTGAAAATTATTTCGCATGACGAAAATGCAATTCATTCCACACCCGTTGACCATTCTCAGAAATTATTATTACTGGCTCAAAACGTAGATGTGATTGGCGTGGATGAAGCCCAGTTTTTTGATACCGAAATTGTCAATGTGTGTGATGAACTGGCTTTCCGCGGAATAAGAGTCATTGTGGCTGGTTTGGATATGGATTACCTGGGAAACCCATTTGGCCAGATGCCCAACCTGCTTTCAAAAGCCGATTATATTACAAAGCTGCATGCCATTTGTGTTCGCTGTGGTAATATTGCCAACTATAGTTACAGAAAAGTTCCAAATGACGACCAGGTAATGCTGGGAGCAAAAGATGTATATGAACCAAGATGCCGGACTTGTTATAAAGAAAAAAAATAGTGAGTGCCTTTAACCAGATATGGACCTTATTTAAAAAAGATCTCCTGCTCGAGATCAGGCAGCAATATAGTTTTTACGGTATTCTGCTTTATATCATCTCCACCATATTTGTATTATACATGGCGATGGAGCAACCGGAAGCAAATGTCTGGAACGGCCTATTTTGGGTCATACAATTATTCATCTGTATCAATGCCGTTGCAAAAAGTTTTTTACAGGAAAGCCGTGGCCGCATGCTTTATTTTTATTCTATTGCCGGCCCCAGAGATTTTGTACTGGCAAAGCATCTTTTTAATTCTGTATTGATGCTGCTCATGAGTTTGCTGAGCCTGATTCTTTTTTCTCTTTTTCTTGGCAACCCGGTTCAGAAAGCCTTACCCTTTACCGGCCTCGTATTTCTGGGTGGCTGGGGTTTATGCCTGGTCTTTACTTTCCTGGCAGCCATAGCGGCCAAAGCACAGCAAAATGCAGCAATTATGGCAATCCTGGGATTTCCAATCATTATTCCACAGTTAATGTTATTGATGAAACTTTCTGGCACTGTTTTTTCCTCTTCTACGGTCATTCCTCTCGCCTCAGTTTTGCTTGTTATTGCACTTGATATACTGGTCATATTTTTGTCCGTTATACTCTTTCCTTTTTTATGGAAGGATTGAATATAGTAAAACAAAGAAGGTTTCTTTTAACCGGCTTAAATGAAAAGTTTTTTATCTCATTTTACCGCTTAAATGAATTGCCCTATTTTTGCTGCACTTTTTAAAGATTGATGCCTGCTTTAAGGCAACTTGCCAATGTCTCACTACAAAAATTATATGCATAAATCCTGGTGGAAAGTACTGTGCATCGTCTTACTGGTTTATACTTTTACAGCCGGCTTGTTAGTTAATGTACCCCGGCTTCCGCAGTTACAGGAAACCATCAGAAATCTTTTTTTCCACGTTTGTATGTGGTTTGCAATGATGATCCTGTTTACAATTTCTGTAATACAGGCAATAAAATATTTACGGACCAGCAAATTTGTACACGACATTGCTTCCAGGGAGTATGCAACGGTTGGCATTGTGTTTGGTTTGCTGGGTTATGCTACCGGGGCTATCTGGATGAGTTATACCTGGGCCGATCCAAATACGACCTTTACTTCTTTTGGAAGCTTAGCCCGTGAACCCAAACTTATTGGTGCTGCTATCGCCTTACTAGTATATGCCGCATACCTTGTACTGCGGGATTCAATTAACGATATAGATAAAAAAGCAAGGATCAGTGCTGTGTATAACATTTTTGCTTTTGCTATGCTATTCCCTTCCATCTGGATATTACCAAGAATGTTGCCTAGTCTACATCCTGGTGGCAGCGAAGGAAACCCGGCGCTTAATTTTAAAGATGCAACCCTGACCATGCGTTTGGTATTTTATCCGGCAATAATCGGCTGGACATTATTAGGCGTTTGGCTTGTTACGTTAAAAATCAGATTGAGAATTTTAAAAGAAAAAAAACTGTTAGCATGAAAAAAATATTCAACCTTTTGATTTTTATTTTTTTTAGTCTTGCTGTTTATGCACAGGATGCTGAAATGGCTGACACTATGCGAAACAACGGAAAAATCTTTGTGGTGATTGCTGTTATGCTGACAATTTTAATAGGCTTGATTTTTTACCTTATACGACTTGACAGAAAAATTACCAACCTGGAAAAAATAAATAATCAATAAATAAACCCATAATTATGTCTGAAATTAGTACCTATAGTTTTTTTGAAGATGTTGAAAAAAGTTTTGACAAGGCATCTAAATTTACCAGCTGGGAATCGGGTATTCTGGATCAGATCAAAGCCTGTAATGCTGTTTACCGGATGCGTTTCCCAATCAAAAGAGATAATGGAAGCGTGGAAGTGATAGAAGCTTACCGGGTACAACATTCACAACACAAAACGCCCTGTAAAGGAGGTATTCGTTTTGCTGCAGAAGTAAACCAGGATGAGGTAATGGCCCTGGCAGCGTTAATGACTTTTAAATGCGCCATCGTAAATGTTCCATTTGGCGGGGCAAAAGGTGGCATTAAAATAAATCCCAAAAAATATTCTGCTTACGAATTGGAAAAAATTACCCGTCGTTATACCGCTGAACTGATCAGGAAAAAATTCATTGGCCCCGGTACAGATGTTCCGGCTCCTGATTATGGTACCGGTGAAAGAGAAATGGCCTGGATCCTGGATACTTATTCAGCCATGCATCCCGGCGAGATAGATGCTGCCGGATGCGTAACAGGTAAACCCGTGACACAAGGCGGAGTACGTGGACGCCGGGAAGCTACAGGGCTTGGTGTATTCTATGGTATCCGCGAAGTTTGTAATATTCCTTCAGTAATGAATAAACTGGGATTGCCAACCGGAGTAGAAGGAAAAACGGTGATTGTACAGGGAATGGGAAATGTTGGCTATCATGCTGCAAAATTTTTCAGGGAAGGAGGTGCAAAAGTTATTTGTATTGCAGAACATGATGGAGCTGTATACAATGAAAACGGACTTCATGAGGAAGAAGTTTTTTTACATAAAAAGAATTCAGGCTCCATAAGAAATTTCCCTGGATCAAAAACTATTGCCACCAGCATTGAAGCTCTTGAACTCGAATGCGACATTTTGATTCCTGCGGCACTGGAAAATGTGATCAATGGCGAAAATGCACCAAGGGTTAAGGCAAAGATCATCGGAGAAGCCGCCAACGGCCCTTTAACACCGGAGGCGGATGAAGTATTTATAAAAAAAGGAACTTTAATAGTGCCGGATATGTACCTCAATGCCGGGGGTGTTACCGTAAGTTATTTTGAATGGTTAAAAAATTTAAGCCACGTAAGATATGGCAGAATGGAAAAGCGGTTTACCGAAAACATGAATCAACACATTCTTGGAACAATCGAAGACCTGACTACTAAAAAAGTAAATCAACGGGATAGAGATTTTATTATGCACGGACCTGATGAAGTGGACCTGGTATATAGCGGATTGGAAGAAACCATGATCTCGGCTACCAATGAAATTATGAATGTATGGAATGCTAATCCCGAAATTCCTGATATGCGTACTGCAGCTTATGTTGTTGCAATTAATAAAGTAGCTACCAGTTATTCTGAATTAGGAATATTTCCATAAGAGAACCAATACTAACTGCCGCCATCCCATTCCGGTATCCCGGAATGGGATTTTTATTTATTTAAAAAAAATCTGTTACGGGTTCATTTACATTTGTAGCTCTGTAATGAAGAAAATCACTTTCCATTAAAAAGCTGTTAAAACCTGTATAATGGTCAACGCTTCTTGAAAAATGGCCCGATAGTTAGACTACTAACTATGTCAGTATGATTTTTAACATTTAAACTCAAATAACATGAAATACGTAATTTTTACATTAGCAGCAAGCGTTGTCCTGTTATCTTCCTGTCAATCGGGATCTATAAAAGACCCGGAATACCGCGACATCCGTGATGTGCGTCTTATCAAAGCCGGCCCCCTGCAATCAACGGTAGGAATTGATCTTATTTATTATAACCCGAACAATTTTGGTGTTCAGATGAAAACGGTACGTGGAGATGTTTACATTAATGATTCTTATCTCGGGCATTTTGATGTAGAGGAAAAAGTAGAGGTAGGAAAAAAATCTGAATTCATCGTTCCTGCCATTATTAAATTAGATATGATTGGCCTGATCAAGAACCAAAGGGATCTTTGGAAAAAGAAAGAGGCCATGGTCAGAATTGAAGGATCAGCCAGGGTTCAGAAAGCAGGTATGTCTGTTTATGTACCTATTAAGTATGAAGGCATGCAGAATATTGAACGCCTGAGAACATTGGTTTCAAGATAAACCTTCAGTGTAATTTTTATATTTCCCTGGTGCTAACCAGGGATTTTTTTTGTTGGTATTTGAAAAAAGTAATCGCTTCTTTTCCGTCCTTTCTATTTTCACTGATCGTTGAATCAATTATGATTTTACTGTTCAATATTACGTCCACTGACTTGTTAAATGATCTGAAGTACAAGCAGCTAATATTTAACCCGTTAAAAAATATTTGTGTTGCCTGTTAACAAATAAAAAATGTGTGGCACTCTTTCTGCCTTATAATATTGTCAATGTTTTTTTATTCATCTTAAAACCTAAAGTCATGAAAAGAATTTTATCAGTTTTTGCCATAGTTGCAGTAGTGACTACGGTACTAATAGCGTGTAACAGCAGTTCCGGAACAAAAATAGATGCAACAGAGTTAGCTCAGTTTAAAGCATGGAAAGCAGAGGCTGAAAAGCCTGTAGTTAGTCGTACACAGGCAAAACGATCCGGCAATTACCAAAGTCCGAAAATGGTTTCGCAAACTGAATACCCTGCTAAAGCCGTTGAAAAGAAAGGTTGGAGTAAGTCTGCAAAAGGTGCTGTAATAGGTGCCGGATCGGGTGCAGTGCTTGGAGCAGTTATTAATAAACGTAACCGGGCTGTGGGAGCAGTAATTGGTGGTGTGATAGGTGGTGGTGTTGGTTATGGTGTTGGCCGTAGTATGGATAAAAAAGATGGACGTTCTTAATACTGAAAAAATAAATTCACTAAAGAGGCTGTTTCAAAAAAAGGAACAGTCTCTTTTTTATTTTCATATACTTTCCTGGCTGTTTGGAAAATGCGGTAATAAAATTCTACCCTTACTTCCACAAAGGCATCTGCTTTAATTCTTTTAATTCATTCCCGGCTTTTTCCCATCCAAAAGTATAATCCCCGTTCGTAATGATGAGAAAAGTGCTGGGCAATGAAATGTTGTACCGCAACACCTGAGCAACTACTTTTTCATCCAGCACTACTTCTTTGGCCTTACATTCCACCAGCATCCAGGGCTGCATCTCTTTATTGTAAACAAGAATATCAAAACGTTTCTTTAATTCTCCCAGTTGAATTTCCTTCTCTACAGCTATCAGGCTTTCAGGATATTTCATCTCCTGTACAAGGAATTGAATAAAATTCTGCCTGACCCATTCTTCTTCTGTAAGAACCAGCCATTGTTTACGTAAGCGGTCAAAAATAAAATCCCTGCCTTCCTTTTTTTTTATCCTGAATGGTGGCAGTGGGTAATGCACCTCTATCATTCTTCAAAAGTAAATGATTAATTTAGCAGGCATGAAGACAAAAGAAGAAATCGTTCAGAACTGGTTGCCCAGATACACAGGGAAACAACTGGAAAATTTTGGTAAATATATTTTGTTAACCAACTTCAGCAATTATGTAAGTCTTTTTGCTGCCTGGAACAAAGTAAAAGTGGTAGGTCTTGATAAACCCATGCATTGCGCAACAGCCGGCGATATTTCCATTATTAATTTTGGTATGGGAAGTCCAAGTGCAGCCACCATCATGGATCTTTTAACCGCTATAGAACCAAAAGCTGTTTTATTTTTAGGAAAATGCGGTGGATTGAAAAGAAGGAATAAACTCGGTGACCTTATTTTACCTATTGCTGCCATCCGCGGGGAAGGTACCAGCAATGACTATTTCCCTCCAGAAGTGCCAGCATTGCCGGCTTTTGCTTTACAAAAAGCTGTATCCACAACAATAAGAGATATTGGAGTGGATTATTGGACTGGAACCGTTTATACAACAAACCGGCGGGTGTGGGAGCATGATACGGTTTTTAAAAATTAT
The DNA here is from genome assembly GCA_035292525.1 of Chitinophagaceae bacterium. Lineage (GTDB taxonomy): Bacteria > Bacteroidota > Bacteroidia > Chitinophagales > Chitinophagaceae > VBAS01. The sequence goes on along the minus strand of DATDPZ010000188.1, from coordinate 8,487 downwards.
CTGCGCAAAATCAGAGCTTATGCTATTGATATGGAAACTGCAACAATTTTCACCGTGGGTTTTTATAATAAAATTCCTACCGGGGCCTTACTGCTGGTAAGTGATCAACCGATGATTCCTGAAGGTGTAAAAACCCAGGCCAGTGACAAAAAAATTACTTCAAAATTTGTAGATATGCATTTGAAAGTTGGTATTGAATCATTAAAACAATTGATCAATCGTGGAATGACTGTAAGGCATCTTCGATTTTAAATTAAAGTTTAAACCCCAGTTGCCTCCGGGACATTGCATCAAACAAATCAGGTGTTTCTGAATAGAAGTAAACACCGCTTTTCCTTTTGGAGTAAAGAATCTTTTTAAGTTGCTTTTCAAGTTGCTCTTTTATCGGTTCATCTTCTTTTAACTTAATGTCTGCAAACTCTGTAAACTCAGATTTTTTCTCCTGGTAATACCCGGTGTTCAAATTCATCGATGTGCCTGAGTTTTTTCCCATCCCCGTTTCATCATCAAAAAGAAAATCAGTTTTGTTTACCGGAATCAAACCTGCTGAAGCCAGTTTCCAAAATGAATCGTCCTTTTTCAGCTTGTATTTATAAAAATAAATTAACCCTTTTTTATTATAAAAAGTTACAGGCAAACTATCAATAAACAACAAAGAGTCCGGTTTAGAAAAAACCGATAAGGAGAGTAATTTACTTCGGGCCAGGTCCCGGTGGTTGTTATACATAGCGGGAAATTTTTCCAGCTTATTCAATCCTTTCAGGTCTGCATATAATTCGTAACGATACTCATCCTGCCCGGCAAAATAATTCAATAATGAATCCGGAAATTCACTCCCGGTTTTTAACAACAGATGAAATGTATTATATTTTAATCTCTTGTCTCCGGACGATAATAATTCATTAATAATTGTCGTAACGCCAGGTTTACTATGTTGAAACGGAAGAAGTAATGTGGCATAAACAATCAACGATTCATTTCCCTTATCTGCATCGTTTTTATTGAAATAGTTGACTGTTTTCACTACTTTCTTATCTGCTTCTGCTTTTTCTATAGCCGATTTTTTTTCTTCGATAGCCTGTTTTTTTGCCGCTTGTCTTGCTTCGATATAAAATTTGTTGAAGTAAGATTCGTAATCTTTAGCCTGTACCAGGTTACTGTCCAGCATCGTTTTCAATAATCGCATTATAGGCCATTTATAATCGTCCAGGTTTAACAGGTTGAGCATATCCGGAAGGATAGTCCGGGTCAGCAATAGTGAATCATACAATTCATCCAGGAAATTTCCATTACTGATGCCTGACAAATTATCACTTGCCGGGTTGAAGACAGAATTTGGCGGATTAAAAGTATAGTTGCTGATCACTTGATCTATTACAGGTGGTTCAGTAATGATGATTTCCCTGAATAAATTATACGCATATTGATTCCGCTGTTTCAATAAAGCTTCAATGGCTGCATTCTGAATCTGAATGGTATCATCAGCTGCATGATATATTTTTATCAGCAGGTCTGCACTCTCTTTATTTGCAATATTGCCCAGCTTATTGATGAAACTGATCTTCCTGGCCAGGTAATTTTTCTCACTCCAGTTAAATGAGTGAATGGCTTTAACCAGCATCGGCAGATCAGTGGAATCAAACTTTACCTGGTTTACAGAAAGTACCGCCCTGTTTCTGATTGCACTATCGGAACTGAAAAAATCACTTAAAAAAATTGCCGACTTTTTAATAAATGGATTATGTCCTTTCAAGGTATCAGCAGGCGAAAAATTTTCGAAAAAACTTTTTATAAAACTACTGGGAGTCGTTAATGTATCAGTTTGGGTCATCAACAAAAACCCAATCCCATTTTTATAAAATGACCTGGTCCGGATGACACGACTGCTATTGCTGTCAGAAACCATCATCTCCACTACTTTTGTTTTATCCTTCATCTCAAACCGCTTTTTGCTTCTGATCATCCAGGAAGAATCTCCGGAAACTGCCATCCATTCTTTATTTTCTTCAATGGAAGTGCTGTCTTCGGTATAAAAATATTTTGGTGACCGGTAAAATCTTATAAATATGGCTTCTCCAGTTGTGTCATTTTTTAATAACCGGCTCTTATAATTTTCTTCATCTGCATATTCTTCTTCATTTCTCTGTTCTTCCATATAAGAATATTCATCCACCAGTTCTTTCTTTTCTTTTTTCAAATCCGGAAACCAGGTAGTGACAACCGAAAAAGAAAGGACAGAATCCTTTCTTTGTAAAAGTTCTTTATATACAAGTGGTATTATCTCAAATGAATTTAAAAAGCGATTCATACTCTCGTTTTCATTCTTACCATTAGTGACCAGTGTATAATAATGCGGGCCCTGAATGATGTAACGGTTAATGAAAACAGATCCGTCTTTGTGCAGGTAACGGCAATCCAGCGCAGGAAATCCTTTAAAAATAAATTGCTTTCTTTCTAACCGCTGGCTGATAAATTCAGATGAAGCAAAACTTTCATCCATCAGGTTGAGATCAAAAGTATCTTCTTCTGCAAAATAGTAGTTATGGATATCGGTTCGTAAAACTGAGAATTGCGTGTTGGTTGATTTATCTACAGCTTCATAATGCATCAGACGGCCAATACTTTCATGAGGTTGGTTGGGAAATTCCACACGAAACCCACCATAGGCCGGTTGAAATCTATTCCACCCGCCATTTTTTTCTTCCTTTAACCGGATGCTGTTAAAAAACTTTTTTGCCTCATCGCCATCCCGCACATAATCACCATTACCACCCATCCTGAAAAATAAAACTTCGAAGGGGGTGATGAGAATATGGTAACGCTGAAAATCTCCTCTCCGGGTTCGATTGGTAATATCAAATCCCTGGTATCCATTTCTGCTGATTCTTGTTTTAGATAAAATTTTACCAGGCACATTCTCATATAAAACACTATCAATTTTTTTTGCTACCATGTTTACATCATGTCCCCAGAACCTGCTGTTCGTTTTAATGCGGGTAACCATGTAAAAACTTCCGTTGGCCATATCTGCATATTGTTGCTGATCTATCAGTCCGCTTTCGTAGCGAAATAATTTTCCCGGAACATCTACTTTAAAAAATCCATCCCCGGAAATCTGTGTTGAAAAACTGACCGGCACCCGAACCCTTTCCAATGCTTCCTTATGACGGCTGTCCCTGTTTCCCATAAAAATGGGCCGCAGCCGGTACCCCTTTTTTCTCAGTAATTCTATCACTCCTCTTTCCCCGGGAAGATGGGCGGCTCCCACACCAACAAACAACGAGAATTTCTTAAGTATAGAATCTATTGAGTTTGCCTGAATTTCATTTCGCTGGTATAGAAATTTTTCATCAAATGCTTCGGACTGGCTGTTAAGTTTATTTATAGAATCGAGCCGGTCAAGATCACCTGATCGGTAGGCATCCTGTAGTTTTGAAGGAGAATACTCTTCATCATAATCAAAACTTTTATCTTTTTTATTGAAGTCTTTAGCGGCATCTTTATAAGCCTCTTCCATGAGTCGCATACTTTCTGCGTATTCTTCCACTCCTGCTATGCGCTTACCAAGTCTTTTTCCTGTCTGGTAAATATAGAGATCAAGGTAAGTGTCTTCTTCAAAATCGCTTCCGGATTCGGAGAAGGATCTGTAGAGAAGGTTATTAATAACTGCCGGCTTTATGAATAAAGCCAATTCAAGTTTCTCTTCATATTTGCCAATCCGGAGAGATTGAATATTAAAATAATCCTGTGGCATTTCTGCATATAACCCGTTTTGGCCGGGTGAATATTCATCATAAGCACCCAGGTTATACTCATTCATATCTTCCTGCCATGACTCGGGATTATTTTCCAGCGCAATGACTTCTGCATTCCTGATTGCCACATAAAAGGAATCGGACAATTGAAAAGCCAGCTTACTGCTGACATGCATAGTGCCAAAAAGATAGGATGGTTTTTTCAGTCCGTTTCCACTGATCTCCCAAAAAACACTGGGATATTTCTTCCCTTTAATTTTCGCCTGGCCAATAGAAAAGGAAGTAAAAAGCAGCATGGGGATTAATAGCAGGAATCGGTTCATAAAGTAGATAAAAATGGTTTCTGGTTTAGATTTTAAGGATGTAAGAAAGGCCAGAAGACATAAAATTAATTCAATACCCCTGTTTTAAATAATAATAGGGGCTAAAAGAGACTGTAAATAGTTTGAAAAATGTGAAAAACAAAAGAAACGGGTTTGACTAAATAACTTACCTTCGCCCACTTTAAAACTGAGTGAACCTGCCCGGCGCCGTAAGGCCGGATGGGATTCAAAAATCTCCCCTCCCCGGTTTAGTGAATACCGGTCATGTCACCAGTAGATATTATTTAAAGCTTATAGAAATTTTGTTATAAAACGAAGCGTTGTCCAAATGGACACCTTCCGGATAAGAGACGATACACGATGAAACAACAGCTGACTTAAAAAAAATTAATAAAGCCCATGAAGCTATCACAATTCCGATTCGATCTTCCTTTGAATCTTATTGCACAAAATCCGACTAAAAGACGTGAAGATGCCCGCATGATGGTAGTACACCGTCATACCGGACAGATGGAAAACAAACACTTTCGGGATATCCTGGAATATTTTGATGACAAAGATGTGTTTGTAGTAAATAACACAAAAGTGTTCCCCGCCCGCATGTACGGACGCAAGGAAAAAACAGGAGCAAAAATTGAAGTGTTCCTGCTTCGTGAACTGAACAAAGCCAACCGTCTCTGGGATGTAATTGTAGATCCGGCAAGAAAAATCCGTGTGGGTAATAAACTTTATTTTGGCGAGCAGGAAGAACTGATTGCAGAAGTGATTGACAATACAACCAGCCGGGGCCGTACCATTCGGTTTATCTGGGAAAATTCTGAGGAAGAATTCCGGGCTATGCTGGAAAAACTAGGTGAAACTCCCTTACCAAAATATATCAAGCGTAAACCGGATGAAGAAGACAGGGAACGTTATCAAACTGTATATGCCAAGCATGAAGGAGCAGTAGCGGCTCCCGCCGGTGGTTTGCATTTCAGCCGTGAACTGATCAAGCGTTTGGAGATCCAGGGAGTTCGTTTTGCAGAAGTAACACTTCATACGGGACTTGGCACTTTCAGGCCGATAGAAGTGGAAGACCTGAGCAAACATAAAATGGATGCCGAATATTATCGTATTGATGATACAGCCTGCAAGATTGTAAACCGTGCAAAAGAATTCGGACACCGCATTTGTTCGGTTGGCACTACCACCATGCGTGCCCTTGAATCTTCCTTTACTGCCCAGAAATTACTGAAGCCTTCTGAAGGCTGGACCAATATGTTTATTCATCCTCCTTATGATTTTAATATTGCCGATTCAATGGTCACTAATTTTCATCTTCCCAAAACAAGTTTGCTGATTATGACCTGTGCTTTTGCCGGATATGACCTTGCAATTGAAGCATACAAAAAAGCAATTAAGGATAAATACCGTTTCTTCAGTTATGGCGATGCCATGCTGGTGATATAGCCTTGCTCCAACCCTTTCCATAAATGGAGCAGGAGAAGAAGTTTCCTATGGTTAAAAAAAGTTATAGCTCTGCGGACGCAGGGCTTTTTTATTTGTTTTTAAAATTTTTATTTAAGTAGTTGCTTAAATAAGTAAACTTCACTTATTTTTGCAGTAACAAACAACATTGACAATGGCGAATGACACTTGTATAAGATTACTGGCTGATATCAGCCAAATCAAAAATTGCCGTGAAAAACTAAAGATAAATTCAAAATCTTTTTTTCAGTTGGTGCATATCCTTGCTTTAGCAGGTAATGAAGTACGTCTGAAAATTCTTTACCTGCTGGAAGAAGAAGGCGAACTCTGCCCATGCGACCTCAGCGATATTTTAGGTATGAGCATTCCTGCAGTTTCTCAACATTTACGTAAAATGAAAGATGGCAATATCATTGAAGCCAGAAAACAAGGGCAAACTATTTTCTATTCGTTATGCTATGAACACTTAAAAATTCTAAAACCCTTTTTTAAAATTATCAATAAACAAAATTTTCTGACACAGCCTGTATGACAACTACAATAAAAAAAAGTAACAGCTGGATTGCAGGTCTCATTACTGCCGTTGCAGCGTCATTTTGTTGCATCACTCCAGTATTGGCTTTCTTAGGTGGAGCAAGCGGATTAGCTTCATCTTTTTCATGGATAGAGCCTTACCGCCCCTATTTAATTGGATTGACAGTTGCAGTTTTTTCATTTGCCTGGTATAAAAAACTGAAACTCAAAAAACAAGTGGATTGTGAATGCGTAGCAGACACTAAAAGATCATTCTGGCAATCAAAACCATTTTTGGTTACTATTACTATTCTTGCAGGGTTACTTATTGCCTTTCCATACTATGCAAAAGTATTTTATCCCAAACCGCAGCAGATAAAAGTTATTATAGTTGACAAAAGCAATATGCAACAAGCTGTATTTAAAATAAAAGGGATGACTTGCGAAAGCTGTACTGAGCATGTAAACAGTGAGCTTTCAAAAGTAAACGGAGTTGTTGAATTTCAAACCTCTTATGAAAAAACAAACAGCACCGTAAAGTTTGATAACAGCAAAACTACCATTGACAGCATTGCTGCCGCCATAAACAGCACCGGATACAAAGTAGTTTCTCAAACTGTAATTAACGAATAATGGGAAAAACTATTATATTAACATCAATAATTACATGTCCTGCCTGTGGACAGCAGCAGGAAGAAACCATGCCGACAGATGCCTGCCAGTTTTTTTATGAATGTAAAAACTGTAAGGTAAGGCTTAAACCAACAGAGGGAGATTGCTGTGTTTTTTGCAGCTTTGGTTCCGTAAAATGTCCGCCTGAACAGTCAGGTACATCCTGTTGTTCTTAGTTGATCTCAAAATAATATAAACAAAATTATAAACTATATGATACCCCAAAACCTTACAAAAGACATTACAACACGGCTGGCCACTGTACGGGGGCAGGTGGATGGGCTTATTAAAATGCTGCATAACAATAAAGATCCTGAAAAGATTATCGAACAATTTAAAGCAGTAAACAGCGGACTGAAAACCACCTATAAATTGCTTCTTAACGAAACCTGCAGGAAAGCCCTTGCTTTAAAAATTGTAGAAGTGACAAATGTTTGTCCCGGTAACTGTGGCTATGAAAAGAAAATAGACATGATCAGGCAAGAATTTCCGAACTTTAAATCAGAAGAAATTATTATACAACTGAAAGAGATAAGTAAAATAGGTGAACGGGTAACAACCTTCAACAAAAAAAATATTTAATTTAAATTTGGCGACCACCCCCCCACTGGATGTACTTTGACTAATCAGTTGATTAACCCGATAATTTAAAACTATGATACTCAGAAAATCAATTTTCCTGTCAATAATTTTACCGGTATTATTTGTCTTTGGAACAACAACTCAGGCAGCCGGACAACAAACTGTTGAAAACAATAAAACCGGGCACTTAAGGATAACAGAAAAAAAATCCTGCTGCACCAAGGCTTCATCAAAAAAGATGACTGTTTCTGTTAATATGTCCAAAAAGGATAAACCGGAACAGAATTTGGAAAATTGTCCGTTACAGGGAACTACAGATTGTCCGTTATTAAGGAATTGTCCAAAAAAAGGAAAGCCCGATTGCCCGATTGTTCAGAATTGTCCAAAAAAGGAAACGCCGGATTGCCCTTACAAAAAGGGAGTGGCGAGTTGTTGTGCAGAGATTTGATCATGGTGTTGTTTATATTGCAACCTTCTTTGAGGCTTAGAAGCACCAACAACCATTTAATGTTACGTTTGTAAAACTTCTTCAATCCAACCCAAACATTCCCCTGTTCAATTGCTGCAGAATCCTTGTTTTATTCTCAGCAGAAACAAGCAAAGAAATATTATGAGGGCTGCCACCATAGGAAACCATGCGAACAGGAATATTTATAATGGAAAGAAAAAGTTTTTTGATGATGTCCGGTGTTTGAGAAATCTCATTCCCAACTACCGAAATAATGACCTGGTCTTTATCCACTTCAATGGTTCCAAAAGGTTCCAGTTCTTTAAGGATCTCTTTCAGGTGAGTGGTGTTGTCAATGGTAAGCGATACTGCTACTTCGGATGTAGTGATCATGTCAATAGGGGTTCTGTATTTTTCAAACACTTCAAATATTTTTCTTAAAAAACCATAGGCCAGTAACATGCGGCTGCTTTTTATCCTGATAGCTGTAATATTATCTTTAGCGGCTACCGCTTTCACTCCTACCGAACCGGCTTTTTCAGAAATGGTAGTTCCTTTTGCATCAGGATGCATGGTGTTCAGCAATTTTACAGCTACATTATAAGTTTGCGCCGGCCATATAGAAGCCGGGTGTAAAATTTTGGCGCCGAAATAAGCCAGCTCCGCAGCTTCATCAAAACTCATTTGCTCTACCGGTACAGTTTTCTTTACGATTCGTGGATCATTA
>DATDPZ010000187.1:0-3526 GCA_035292525.1 Chitinophagaceae bacterium | reverse complement strand
GACCATCAACGCCAATACTAAAATTTCCACACTGATAAAGCAGCATCCAGATGCGCTTGAAGCGATTGTAAGCCTGTCGCCCAAATTTACAAAACTACGAAATCCAATATTGCGGAAAGTGATAGCCGCAAGAACCAGTATTGCTATGGCTTCAAAACTCGGTGGCTGCACTGCAGATGATTTTTTTAATAAGTTGCAGCCATTGGGTTTTGAAATTGATAAAACAACAACCGTTGAAAAAAATACTTGTGAAAAGAAACCGGCACCTGCATTTATGAAAAATATTGCTGCAGATAAAATGGCTGAACTGGATGTAAGGCCGGTTATTGAAACCGGTAAAGACCCGCTCAATATCATTATGCAAAAGGTAAAAATGCTGGGAAAAGGTACTGTGCTTAAGCTTATCAACAGTTTTGAACCCACACCCTTAATACTGCTTTTGGGCAAGCAGGGTTTTGAATCTTATACCGAAACGGTGAGTGATGAATTAGTGCATACTTATTTTTATAAAAAGAGTGATACTACTTTAATACCTGAAAACAATAATACGGATTACTTAATAGGCTGGGATGAAATACTGAAAAGATTTAAAGGGAATTTGCGAATCATTGATGTAAGGGAACAGGAAATGCCCTTACCCATGCATACTATTCTGGAAGCATTGGATACATTACCAAAAGATAAAGCGCTGTTTGTTTACCATAAACGTATTCCGGTTTTCCTGTTACCCGAACTGGAGGAACAGCAGTTCAGCTATCGCATCAAAGAGATCAGCAATGCAGAAGTGCACCTGCTGATATATAAAGACTGATATGTTTGCAACAACCGGAAATACTGAAACAACTAAAACCACTTCCTGGAAAGTAGTGCTGCCATTTTATGGCTATGCTGCAATCGCTTTCCTTTTTGCCACTGTTCTTTTATTTTTATCTGCAGATGATATTACCAATCATTATTTTTTGCCTCATACATTGGCCATCACCCATATCATGGCACTGGGTTGGGGCACTATGGTGATCCTCGGCGCCAGTCATCAATTGGTTCCGGTACTGATAGAAGGAAAATTGTACAGCAATAAACTGGCACATCTTTCATTTGTTTTGGCAGCAGCGGGTATTCCGTTACTGTCATATGGGTTTTATGTTTTTGATATGGGCTGGCCTGCCAAATGGGGTGGACGGTTTGTATTGTTGTCGGTGATTTGTTATGTAATTAACCTTGCTATCAGCATGCAAAAAAGCAAAACCGGAAATATACAAGCCGTTTTTATACTTACTGCTTCTTTGTGGTTATTTCTTACTTCTTTTTTAGGATTAGTACTGGTGTACAATTTTACTTATGCGGTTTTACCAGAAGCATCATTGAAATACCTTCCACTGCATGCACATACTGGTGTAACAGGCTGGTTCCTGTTATTAGTTATAGGAGTTGGCTCCAGGCTGATTCCAATGTTTATGATTTCAAAATATAATAATACCAAACGATTGTGGCTGATTTATGTACTTATTAATAGTGGCCTGCTGTTTTTTTTATTCTCCTTCCTTTATTTTCCGGAAATCTCTGTTTTTATACCGGTAGCGGCCATTTTCCTGGCCCTTGTACTTTTTGTAGATTATTGTTTTCAAGCTTACCTGCAGCGGATTCGTAAAAAAGTAGATGAGCAAATGAAAATTTCTCTTTTATCTGTTGTGATGATGTTATTGCCGGTAATTTTCCTGATTGGAATAACCGGGTGGCTGGTAGCTGATCAGCAAGGCAACAATATGGTGCTTACTTATGGATTTGTTATTTTCTTTGGCTGGATTACTGCTATTATTTTCGGTATGACTTTTAAAACACTTCCTTTTATTGTATGGAATAAAGTCTATCACCTGAAAGCCGGTCTGGGTAAAACCCCAAATCCAAAAGATTTATTTAGCAATAAAATATTTGTAATTATGGCACTGACTTATCTTACAGGATTTTTACTTTTTATTACCGGGGCATATTTTACCAACAAATTTTTATTAAGTGTTGCAAGTTCTTTTTTAATACTGGCAGCGGTATTTTATAATTATAATGTAATGAAAGTATTGTTACATAAACCTGCTAAATCATGAACGTAATAACCAATAATAATATTAAATGCACTATTGCATTAGCAGCGCTGGAAAGTGTAATGGATCCGGAGATTGGCTTGAATGTGGCAGATCTGGGATTGATTTACCAGATTGATTTTAATGAATCTGAAAAAAAAATTTATGTAACGATGACGCTGACAACACAATTCTGTCCGATGGGTGAATCTATAACCGGTGCCGTAAAGCAGGCACTGGAAACTGTGTTTGCCGGGGAAGAAGTATTGTTAGTATTGAGTTTTGACCCGCCCTGGAATAAGGAAAGAATTTCTGGTGAAGGGAAACAATTTTTAAACAGATAAAATATGCTCAGCCTTACCTGTAAAACAGCTATCAAAGCGGTGATTTACCTGGCCTCCAAATTTGAATCAGAAGAAAAAACCGGCATTAAAGAGATTGCGGCATTTATTGATGCCAGCGAACATACGGTTGGAAAAATGCTGCAAACATTGGTAAAAGCACAGGTTATCAATAGTTCAAAAGGGCCTACCGGAGGATTTTATATGACTGCAAAGCAAAAAAATCAACCCATTATCAATATTGTTGAAACGATTGATGGGAAAAATATTTTTAATCAATGTGGCCTGGGTTTAAGCAAATGCTCTGCCACCCATCCCTGCCCCATTCATGATGATTATAAAGTGGTGCGTGACCTTTTTGAAAGTATGTGTAAACAAAAAAAAATAAATGATTTATGTGAGCCGGTTAATAACGGCCTTGCCTATTTGCTGGGATAGCCACTTACAGTTTTTCAAACCTTGCCTGGAAGAAGCGTAAATACTTAGGTTCATATACCATCTTCATTCCTTTTATTTTTTTTCTTTGGTCAAATACTCTTGCTGCAGATTCAGCTATGACATCCATATGAGCCTGTGTGTACACACGACGGGGAATAGTGAAACGTACCAACTCAAGTTTTGGGTAATAATTTTCTCCATTTGTTTTTCTTCCCGCTGATACCATACCTCTTTCCATGGTTCTTACACCGGCATCAAGATAAATTTCTGCGGCCAGTGTTTGTGCCGGAAACTGGTCCTGGCTGATATGCGGTAAAATTTTTTTTGCATCCACAAAAATACCATGCCCCCCAATGGGTTTTACAATCGGCACACCGAACTCCATCATTTTTTCTCCTAAATAAATTACCTGGCCGACTCTTGCCCTGATATGATCATCGCAAACGCTTTCGCCAATACCGATGGCCATGGCTTCCATATCCCTTCCGGCCAATCCACCGTAAGTATGTAAACCTTCATACACCACCACCATATTTCTTGCTTCTTCAAAAACATCCCAGTCATTTACGGCAAGAAAACCGCCAATATTAACCAACGCATCTTTTTTGGCACTCATGGTTGCTCCATCGGTGTAACTGTTTATTTCCTTTACAATTTCTTTAATTGTTTTAG
>DATDPZ010000186.1:0-4793 GCA_035292525.1 Chitinophagaceae bacterium | reverse complement strand
CTGCTTATCCTTTTATTGAAGTCCCGTCACCTTACGGAATGGATAACCAAATTGATATTTATGCATGGAAGTGAAAAAAATGTGGTTGTTGTGATTCCTTTGTATTCATTTGAACTTTCAGAAACAGAAAAAAAAACATTAAAGCATAATCTCACTATCTTAAAAAAGCACCCGGTTGTTTTTTTAAAACCTGAAAATCTCCAGCTTTCACTTCCGGAATTGCTACCTGGATTTGAAATAGATCAGCCAGTTGGTTTTATAAGTTTTGCAAATAAATATTTTATTTCACCTCAACATTATAACAAACTTTTACTTAAAAAAGAGTTTTACGAGAAATTTTCAGAATACAAATACATACTTATCTGTCAGCAAGATGTTTTCATTTTTTCAGATGAGCTAAACTTCTGGATCAACAAAAAGTATGATTATATCGGGGCACCATGGCCATTTGAAGATGAAAAAAAAATTCTGCAAGCTGCTAGAAAAAGCAAAATAAGTTGGTGGTATTTTGTCACTTACAAATTAAACTACTGGTTTTTTAATAAAAAGAATTATGCAATCGGAAATGGGGGGTTGTCGTTGCGTAATGTAAAAAAATCTTTGTTCATCGTTAAATTATTTTCAGGAGTCATAAAAAAATATGAACTCAATGAAGATATTTTCTGGAGTATAAATGCCCCTTTGCTGAATCCCTTTTTCAGGGTGCCAAACCTTAAAGATGCTTTGTCTTTTTCTTTTGAAAAAGAGCCGGCCTATTATTATAAAATGAATGATGAAAAGCTTCCGTTTGGTTGTCATGCCTGGGAAAAATATGAACCAGATTTCTGGAAGAAACATATCCGAACTTGAGCAGTTTAAGATTTACTATTAAAATCAAATTTTATGAAAATCATCTTCTTCGAACTAAACGAAGTTCCCTATAAAATCATTCACCATTTCTGCAAATTATATCCCGCATCCAACCTGGCCAAAGTACTTGCGCAGGGCCGCAAATATGAAACTTACTCCGAAGACCAGGGTCATCTCTCTCCCTGGGTTACCTGGCCTACTGTTCACCGCGGTGTTTCCAACGACAAACATTTTATTTCCGACTTCGGGCAGGACCTGAACGACCAGGAAAAACAATATCCTCCCATCTGGAACATACTGTCACAGCAGGGAATTAAAGTAGGTTTGTTTGGTTCGCTGCACACTTACCCGATGCCTACCAGCCCGGAGAATTTTTCCTTTTATGTTCCTGATACCTTTGCTGCAGGCAGCGAATGCTTTCCGAAAAAACTGGAAACCTTCCAGCATTTCAACCTGAGTATGGCAAGAGAAAACAGCCGGGTGGTGAGTAATAAAATTCCGGCAACAGAAGCCCTTCAGTTTTTGTTGAAACTTCCCGATTTAGGATTTCGTTTTAAAACCGCAGCAGCTATTGCCGGGCAACTGGTAGATGAAAAAATAAATAAATGGAAAGTGGTGCGCCGAAGAACCTACCAATCCGTTATCGGGTTTGAGATTTTTTATAAACAATTAATAACAAAGAAACCTGATTTTGCCACTTTCTTCACCAATCATGTGGCTTCCTCACAACATCGCTACTGGGCCGCTGCTTTTCCTGAAGATTATGAGAATCTGAAACTGGGCAGAGAGTGGATTGAAACCTATAATGGCGAGATCGTTTACACGATGAAAAAAGCCGACCAGATGATCGGCAGTTTATTGAAGTTTGTTGAAAAAAATCCGGAATACTCACTTTGGATACTTTCCAGCATGGGACAGCAGGCGGTGGAAGCAAGAGAAATTTATACAGACCTGTTTGTGACCAATGGAAAAAAATTCATGGATAATTTTCAATTGGGTTCCGGCAGTTATGAATTAAGACCTTCCATGGTACCGCAGTTCAATGTGCAGGTACATGTTGATAAGAGAAAGGAGTTTGAAGAAAAACTGGAAACACTTCGTATCAACGGACAGTCCATCCCTAGCCGCCAGAAAGCCGATGGTTTTTACAGTCTTGATATAGGTTTGCCAAACCTGGATGAAAGTAAAATTAAAATTGAACTGATGGGTCAATCCATTCCATTGCTTCATTCGGGGATGGAGAATGTAAAAATCCAGGATCGCTGCGGCGCTACGGCTTATCATATTCCACAGGGCTCGCTGCTGATATACGATCCGGCGAATGGAATGAATGGGAAAGACCTAACTAATATTTCTACAAAAGATATTGCGCCGGCTATTCTTCGGAATTTTAATATTGCCGTGCCGGAATATATGAGTAAAGGGATTAGAATATAGCAGTTCCAACAAATCATTTTTGAAAATTAAGAATGAATTCCCCCCGTATCAGTATTATCATTCCTTCTTTTAACCAGGGCCGGTACCTGGAAGAAACACTTTTGTCTGTAATCAATCAGCAGTATCCTAACCTGGAACTTTTTGTAGTGGATGGTGGAAGTACAGATAATAGTGTGGAAATTATAAAAAAATATGAACAGCATATTACCTGGTGGGTGAGTGAAAAAGATAAGGGGCAAAGTGAAGCGATCAATAAAGGATTTAAAAAAGCAAGCGGTGAAATCATAAACTGGCTGTGCAGTGATGACCTGCTCACTCCCGGCACTTTACATAAAGTGGCAGATTATTTTTCGAAAGCAACGGAAGACACCGGCCTTGTGCATGGCGGCACTACGCATTTTTATGGGAAAAGAGATTTACTGAATGACTGGGGCTATAGCGATCCTTCATTGGAAAGATATCTTTCAGGCATGGCCTTTTCACAACCATCGGCATTTGTAAGAAAAAAATATCTTGACATGGTGGGAGGAAGGGTAAATGAAAACCTGCATTATGGCATGGATTACGATTTGTATTGCCGCCTGGCCTGTGTGTGCAGGTTTTTACCGGTGAAAGAGATTTTTTCCAGGTACCGGAATCACAAGAAAAGTAAATCCCATGTAGAGCAAAGCAGTTTTATCAGCGACTGGAACCGGGTGTTTGTAAATCTCTGTAAAAATGCCGGATGGGATGATGTATTAAAAGAAATATCCTTAAGTGGTTTTTTTGAAAAAGAACTCTTTTCTTTTTACGTTCCTTTTTCTTTTACACCGGATAGAAGCATTTTAGATACAGCCGATAAAAAGAAAATCGCTTTTTATCATTATAGTTATTTACTCAAATCATGGTATAGAAGCGGCTGGATAGGAAAATCCAAAAAACTGTCAGAACTGATTCGCAGAAACTATCCGCCGGGTTGCTGGAAAAATGAAGATGGCCTGCTGCTGATTATGAATCGGCTGATGATACCAACTGTTTTATTGTGGTCGTTGAAAAAAATAAAAAAAATCTATGACGATTCTATATTGTTTATCAGATATTAAAAAATCTCACCAGTGGCTTTGGTTTGCGGAAGAAATGAAAAACAGGGGCATCAATCAGATTTATATACATATAGAAAAAAGTGAGGGAAGTAGAAATTTTTTTTATGATGATTTGGTTAAACTGGAAGTAATGGTTTATAGTTTACCACATAAAGGGAAATTATCATATTTAAAAAATATTCTGCAAACACGGGCAATTATAAAAAAATATAAGCCGGATATTATTCACACTTCACTTCCCCTGGGAAACATGGTGGGACAAATTGCAGCCTGGTTGAGTGGTAAAAAAAACAGGGTCACCACCTGCGAGAATGCAAGCTGGGCTCATGATTTTAACAGCGGTAAACAGAAATTGGTAGATAAGCTTACTTACCGGCTTTCAAAAAAAGTAATTGCTGTGGCTGATACCGCTAAAGAATATCTGAAAGATAATTACCACCTGGATGATAAAAAACTTCTCAGCATTTATCATGGATTAAAGGAAAGTGAATATGAAAACATTTCTGAAGAAAGAATTACAAAACTGAGACAGGCACTGGAAATCAGAAAAGATGATTTCATTGTGGGAGTGATTTCACGTTATGAATTCTGGAAAGGCCATGAATATATTATAAAAGCTGCCGCTGTTTTGAAAGCACGAAACCAGTATGCAGGAATAAAAATTCTTGTCTTTGGAAGCAAAGGTTCTTATTCTGAAACGGCCATGCAACAGATGAAAGAACAAAAAGTGGAGGACATTCTTATGTATAAGGGATTCATTGATGATCCTGTTGCACTCTTTCAGGTTTTTGATGTGCACCTGCATGTCCCGGTGAATAAATATGTTGAAAATTGCGGGATCAATATTATTGAAGGAATGATCTCGGCAAGGCCACAGATATTAACAAGGTCGGGTTATGCCTGGCAATCGGCTGAACACATGAAAAATGCTTATGTGGTAGATTATAAAAATGCAGAAGCTATTGCAGATGCCATATTGTATTTGAAAAATCACATGGATGAAGGAGAACGGCTGGCCCTCCAGGCAAAGGCTGATGCAATAAAAACCTATGGGCTGAATGTAAAAGTGGATAAACACATAGCCTTATACAACGAATTACTAAAATGATTTTTTTCTCCGTCATCATTCCCACGTATAACCGGGCACATTTAATTAAAGAGACGATTGATTCGGTTCTCCGGCAAACTCATCCTCATTTTGAAATAATCATTGTGGATGACGGAAGTACTGATGATACAAAGCAGGTAATTGAAAACCACTTCGGGAAGGATGCCAGGGTGATTTATTTTTATAAGCAAAATGAAGAAAGGGGAGCGGCAAGAAATTTTGGTTTAAAGCAGGCAAAGGGTGACTATGCTGTTTTTTTAGATTCGGACGACCTGATGCTATCTCCTTACCTGGAAACACTTGATAAAATAATTACA
>DATDPZ010000185.1:0-6015 GCA_035292525.1 Chitinophagaceae bacterium | reverse complement strand
ACTATCCATCTGATTTGCTGCTAACGGCTCAGTTTTTCTTTAGGGGCAGTTTTACGATACTTAGCCAGAAATCTTCCACCTTCTGCACTACTTCTATAAATTTTTCCATATCCACGGGCTTGGTGATATAGCAGTTGGCATGGTGCTCATACGCAAACTTTATATCTTTTTCTGAAGAAGAAGTAGTAAGCATAACCACCGGGATGGATTTCAGTCGTTCATCATTTTTCATGGCGGTGAGCACTTCAAAACCATTTACCCGGGGCATATTGATGTCGAGCAGTACAAGGTCGGGTGTTTCTTTGTTCCGGTCATTTATTTTGCTGAATAAAAAATCCAATGCTTCATCACCATCCCTCGAAACGGAAACCTGGTTAATGATCCGGGCATCTTGCAGCGCTTCTTTTGCCAGTACGATGTCGCCTTCATTGTCTTCCACCAGCAGGATGTGTACATGTTTTGCCATATTTTTTTTTAAAAGGTTTAATGAATGTTGCTAAGCTTTTATTTTCCTGGCAACGGTAAAATAAAATGAACTGCCCTTGCCCGGTTTTGATTCCACCCAGATTTTTCCGCCATGCCGTTCTACAATTTTCCTGGCAATGGTTAATCCTATACCGGTTCCGGAAAACGCATCTTTATTATGCAGCCGCTGGAATATGATGAATATCTTTTCGAAATACTTAGGGTCAATTCCTATGCCATTATCTTTTACACAAAACCGCCAGTGTGTTTCGTTTTCCAGGCAACCGATTTCAATCAGAGGCGGTTTTTCGTTGCGGTATTTGATAGCATTATTCACTAAATTTTGAAATACCTGCTGCAACTGTGTTTTATAACCGTTAACAACAGGAAGGGAAGTGACCCGGATAGAAGCTTTGCTTTCAGTAATGGTTCCCATTAAATCCTGCTGCACTTCAGCAAGCAGTTCATTACAATCTACGGGTTGCATGAGTTCTTTGAGTGAATCCACCCGTGAAAAGAGCAACAGGTCGAGGATGAGTTTTTTCATCCGTTCGGCGCCATCCACGGCAAAACGGATATAGCTGCGGCCTGTATCATCAAACTTATCATCGTATTTTTTTTGCAGCAGCCCCATAAAGCTGCTCACCATGCGCAGGGGCTCCTGCAGGTCATGGCTGGCCACATAAGCAAAGCGTTCCAGTTCGGTGTTGGAGGCTTGTAATTCAGCAGCTCTTTTTTCAAGGGATTTATTCATTTGTGCAATTTCATCTTCGGCTTTTTTGCGTTCGGTAATGTCAAGAATAACAGCCAGGAAAACAGACTGATTTTCCTGTTTAATCAGTTGCAAGTGTACTTCCACCGGGTAAAGGCTGCCGTTTTTGCGTTTGTGATGGGTGAAAAAAACAATCTTTTCCTGTTCCCCATTTACCAACGGCGCTATCAATTCTTTAAATTGTTGTTCTGTAAAATCTGGCTTTAAGTCAAGCGGTGTCAGTTTCTTTATTTCTTCATCAGCATACCCCAGGTTACTTAAAGCGCCATTATTTACATATTGGAACTGCAGGGTGTGCGGACTAAAAATGTAAATTTCATTCAGGCTTTTTTGCAGGGTATCCAGCAAACGGATTTTTTCGTTTTCCGCTTTTTTCCGTTCTGTTATATCCATGGATAAAACAAACAGCCCTTCCGGCACCGGCTGAATACTCAACTCAAACCATTCTTTTGTGCCATCGGGGAACGTAAATTCATTTTCAAAAACGGTAGCGGTTCGTTCTTTCATGCAGCGCTGAAGCGTTTGGAACAATTCCGTGGTTTCAATGCCGGGATATTTTTCCATCATAGTATGGCCCAGCAGTTCTTCGTTGGAATATTTACCCTGTTCAACTACAGCGTTGTTGACAAAAAGATACTTCCAGTCGTACCCGATTACCTGGATGCCTTCCCGCATATTCTGCAGCAAAAAGCGGTATTGCTGTTCCTTTTCAATGACCTCTTTGGTCTTTTCCTCCACTCTTTTTTCCAGTTCCCGGTTAAATTGTTTGAGTTGATCTTCGAGAATTTTTCGTTCGGTGATGTCTCTTGCAATGCAGTAAAGTTTACCGGTGGCAGGGTTTGGACTTGCGTTCCAGTCGAACCACAGATAAGTTCCGTCTTTTTTGCGATAGCGGTTCACAAAATTGATGACGGTGGCGCCTGCTTTTAACTCATCATATACCAAAAGAGTGGAAGAAATATCATCAGGATGTACGAGTTGAATAAAAGGAGTTTCGGTTATTTCCCGGTTAGAATACCCGAGAACTTCTTCTACTTTTGGAGTAATGGTTTCAAAATATCCCTGTTCATTGGCAATTAAACAAAGGTCATTGCTGTTATCAAAGAAATATTTGTACTCTTTTAATTGTTCTTCCGCTTTTTTCTTTTCGGTAATATCTTCCGAAATGCCGATGAGGTACAGTGGTTGACGATTATTGTCATACACCGGTATTTTTATTCTGCGCAGCCAGTGATCCCTGCCTCCTATGTGGATGAGTTCGGCAGGAATTTCCAGTGTTTTTTTGGAAGTAAAAATTTCTTTTTCCTGGTTAAAGTATTTGTCAGCTTCTTCTTTTGTAAAAAAATCATAATCGTTTTTACCCAGCAATGCTTTGCGTGACATACCGAACATTTTCTCGGTTTCTTTATTTACCAGGATAAAACGATGTTGTTCCGGTTCCTTGATAAAGATCATGCTGGGTATGTTTTCCAGGATGGTTTCGAGGAAGATGTTGTTTTGTTTAATTTCTTTTTCCAGCTTATTTCTTCGCCGTGTATTGTAATAAATAACCATAAAAGCAACCAGCAATAACATAACAGCTATAAACTGAAAGAGGGTAATGACCCTTGATGAATTTTGAATGTTTTTTTCGTTTTCAGCTTTGCGTTTTACCAGGAATAAATTTTCTTCCTGCTGGATGGTTACAATGAATGCCCTTACACGATCTATAGTTTCTTTCCCTTCCTTTAGCGTCAGCTTAATTTTTTCAGCATCAAAGCTTGCAATTCTTCGAAGGCGGATCAGTTCATTTCGGGATCTGGTATAGCCGGTAATAAGTTTGTTCAG
Source organism: Chitinophagaceae bacterium (assembly GCA_035292525.1). Taxonomy (GTDB): domain Bacteria; phylum Bacteroidota; class Bacteroidia; order Chitinophagales; family Chitinophagaceae; genus VBAS01. The sequence goes on along the minus strand of DATDPZ010000185.1, from coordinate 2,951 downwards.
TGTATCAACCCGGGCTTGCTGGATAGCATTATCTTTTGTAAGTTTTTTCAGCCGGAGAATATGGTCGTCTATAACCGAAGCGGCATTAATGAAAAGTGGCAGGTAGATTTCATCGCCGGTTATCAGAAAACCCCGGATTGCATTTTGCATTTCTGATGCCTGTGTTCGTATTTCCTCCGCCTGTAATATTACTTTGTTGGTATGATCAACTGATTTGGCCGTGCTTACTGACCGTAAATTATTTCTGTGATAGGCAAAGAAAATAATGGAAAGAATCAGCGTAACCATTATGAAAAAAAAAGCTATTTTTTTCTGGAAAGAAAATTTCAGGTAACTGAGCGGGTTACTGAAAAAAGCTGCGAAATACAGCGACAAAAAAATAAACCGGCTATGAAACAGGGTGTTATTAATAACTGAAGAAGCCCGGTTGTCGCTGATAATGGTAATTGAAATCAAAAAGATTAATACCAGGAACAGCATTCCGGTTATTAATATTATTTGTATAAAAAAGTGATATCTGTGGTGACGAAGTAAAAGAAGGACAAGACTGAATAAAATCAGAAGAACAGATGTGGCTACAGGCATCCTGCCGGGAAATATAGTTTGGGCGGCAGGAGTTGGATCTGTGTAAAAGAGATTATCAATACCGGCATTCCAGCCAAAAACATACTGGCTTAAGGAAATTGAAGCGATCAGCAGGACAAGGCCGGGCAGCAGAAATGCAATGATCTTTTCGGGCCTGCCTATATTTTTTTGATTCAATAAAAGCAATGCAGTGCCGGAAAATAAAAGGCAAACTGCAGTATTAAATTTCATGTTGGCTAAGCCGGAAAGGATATTTTTCAGAGCAGGAATATTAAACAGCATCCCCGTAAGCAACAGCCCGGTTATAGTAATAATAAATATACTTGCAGCTTTGGTGATATAGTTGGATGGCTTCAATTGTTTCGTTTTCAGTTATTTTTTAAAAAAAAGTTGTAACCATTACAAAAAATCAAGCATGGCCAAACCAGTTGACAGATTTTCGGGCCACTAAATCAGTGTAATTTTTTGATCTTTAGAATTACCGGGTTGTATTTATTAAGAGCCTGTCAGTTTTCAATTCTTATTGCAAACAAGTTACTCATATTTTTTGTTTAAAGTGTATGTATATTATAGTAAATGCACTAAGGGGTTTTCATTAATATACAAAGTAAATTTTCGATAAACCTGTCCGGATTGATCAACCGAAGGAGTTAATTTTTTTTAAATTAAAGAGGAATTAAAACTTCTAATGTGCATCCTTTTCCGGGTGCAGAAATGATATTCGTAACACCGGAATAAAATGCTACCCGGCTGCTGATGTTTTTTAAGCCGATGCCTTTGCTTTTTTCTGAAGGGTTAAAGCCGACTCCATTATCGGAAACAGTTAAAATCAGGTTGTCTTGATCTGTGCTTAATGTAATAACCGCTTCCCTGGCCTGTGCATATTTTAAAATATTGTTTAATTGCTCCTGTACGATTCTGTACAACACCAGTTCTTTGTTTTTATCTGTTTCTTTTTCAAAATACTTTTCATCAACTGACACCTGCACCTGCAGGCCATTATTTATATTAGTATCTTCTGCCAGTTCCAGCAGGCATTCTTTCAATCCCGTTTCACCCAGGGATGGTGCCACCAGGGAATGAGATAATTCCCTGATTTCATTCATAGCCTCTTCCACATATTCATAGCTTTTACCAACAAGATCTTCGTTGAATTTCTTTCCCGATTTGACCAGGCCCAGGTACATTTTTACGGTAGCCAGTATCTGGTTGATATTATCATGCAGTTCCCTGCCCAGTTCATTCTTTTCTTTTTCCTGTGCCTGTATAGTTGTTTCGGTTATTAATTTCTGTTGATTGATTAGTTGCGTTGCCAGTTCCCTTTCCAGTCTTTTCTTTTCCGTTATATCGGTTATTGCGCCAAACATCCGAAAGGGCTTTTTGTTTTTATCAAAAATGATATATCCCCTGTCAAACACATATTTATAGGAACCATCAGCACAACGGAAACGGTATTCATTCTGGCAGTTTTGTAATTTATTTTCAATCCGATCTTGTATGTTTTTTAAAATTCGTTCTTTATCTTCCGGGTGTACATATTCAGTCAGCCAGTTTTCATCATATTCCAATTTGTCCTTTGAATAACCAAACGTATTTATGATTCCATCTCCCCATCTTCCGGTTTTAGTAAGATAATCCCATTCCCAGATCATATCCTGGGTGGCTTTGTTGATAAACTCGTATCGTTCATTACTTTCCCGGATTGCCTCTTCCGCTTTATTTTGTTCTGTGATGTCGCGATTAACCCCAATCATGCGGGTGGCTTTGCCTTCTGCATCCCGTAAAATGGTTGCCTGACCTTCCACATAACGAACTTCCTTATTCTTCCAAAGGATTCTGAAAAAAGTATGGAAATCTTTTGTTCCATCAATGGCTGCCTGAACTTCCGCTAATCCATTCTGAATATCATCCGGATGCACGGTATCGCTCCATGCTTCAAAAGCTCCGCTGAATTTATCAGGTGACACTCCGAATATTCGATACATGTTTTCATCCCATATCAACTTGTTTTTAGGAATATCCCAATCAAAGATTCCGATTTTTGCCGAACTGGTTGCAAGTTGCAAACGGGTAGTGAGTTCTAATAAATCCTGCTCCGCTCTTTTACTTTCAGTGATATCACGGGTTACGGCCAGGAGGGATGTTATTTTCCCTACTGTATCTTTCAGCGGAACAGCATGTGTTTCCAGCCAGCGATGAGTTCCTTTCAACCCGGTTATTTCAAATTCCATTTTTCCGGGCTTCCCTTTAAAAACATTCTGGTTTAGCTCTTTAAATGCGTTCCGGTAAGGGTCATCAATTATACCAAGTATTGATTTTCCTTTTACCTGTTGCAGGTTATCAGCCTCTATCATTGCAAGCCCGGC
>DATDPZ010000184.1:0-2045 GCA_035292525.1 Chitinophagaceae bacterium | reverse complement strand
CTATAAAAAATTAAACAAACAATTTTCGTTATTCGCTTATCTACGGTATAATATTTCGTTGGCATCACTTGTATTCCGCCAATCGGCGCCCCTGGTATTACAATGGGCCATCAGCATTGTAGCCTGGTTATTTTTTTATATTCTGATAGAAAACAAAGGAGAACGGCCGCTGGCAATCAGCAATGCCATGCGGAATATTTTCGGGCTGATCGGCATTTTTGGATGGGCATTTGCCAATACAGCCAACAGCATGGTTAGTAATATTATCGGGCAGGATAAAAAAGACAAAGTATTATTCCTGGTAAACAAGATTATGAAGCTCAGCCTGCTGTTTACTTTTGCACTTACGTTGGTAATAAATTTATTCCCTGAAGTTTTTCTACGGGTGTATGATCAGACGGCCGGTTTTAACGAGGAAGCCATCCCCGTGATCCGGATGGTGACCATCGGCGTATTGGGCATGAGTGCAGCCACCGTATGGCTGAACGCGGTAACGGGCAGCGGCAACTCAAAAATGAATTTATATATAGAAATTATTGCTATTGTGCTGTACGCTGTTTATCTCTACTTTATTTTTAATGTCTGGAATTTCTCTCTGGTCTGGATATGGTCTTCCGAACTTTTGTACTGGGCTTCCCTGTTTATCTGTTCATTTATTTATATGAAAAGCGGAAGATGGAGGGAGAAAGTGATTTGATGGCTGGCCTGGGAATCTATAGAATGAATTTCTTTTTCCCAAAGGGCAATATCGTTTAATTGAGAATTTTATACTTGAAAAATGTTTGTCGAACATTGTCCAAAGGACACCTATATAATATTGAGTATTCTTCTGACCAAATATTCAACAATCAATATTCAATAATCTATGTTCAATTAATACAGTTTTACTAAATATCATTGTCTGAAGGAAGCCCTGGCACAAATTTTTCCAACAGTAATCTGGCCTTCTGCATTCCCTCCTCAGAAATAGTAAGTGATCTGGCTTTGAATGAAAAATCAATCAGTTCTTTTTCCATCAGGCTGTCAAGAATGTCGAAATCATAACCTTTCCAGGCCCGGTTAACCGGTTCGCCGGTTATTGCTTTTTCTTCCCATGAACTCAGGTATATCAGCAGCAAGGCAAGCTCCTGCATCAGTTTATTTTTGTTTGTCAATTCCATAATTCAGGTTAATTTTCAACACCAAATCTACAACGGGTATTTTAAAAAAATTTTATTCAATGGCTTTTCAATTTAAAATTCAGCTTAAAAATATTTCTGACCCGCCTGTCTGGCGCAGGCTGCTGGTGCCGGAACAATTTACTTTCCTGCGCATGCATAAACTGATACAGGCTGCATTTGGGTGGGATGATTATCACCTGTTCCAGTTTTCGCCAACGGGTTATGCATCTCAACCGCTTATTGCCCTTCCCATGGAAGATGATTCCTTTTTTGCTGATGAAAAAAAATTGAATGCCGCCAAAATAAAACTGCATGAAATATTTAACATGCCCAAACAAAAATTTATTTACATCTATGATTTTGGCGATGACTGGGTACACCAGGTAACACTTGAAAAAATAACAGATGAAAAAATATTGCGGTCAACCCTTCTGGCCGGCAAAGGCGCCTGCCCGCCTGAAGACTGCGGCGGCCCCTGGGGTTATGCAAACCTGCTGAATATTTTAGATGACTCAACACATCCTGAACACAACGAAATAAAAGAATGGCTCGGCCTTACCAAAAAACAAAAATGGGATGCTGAAATGTTTGATCTGGAAAAAACGAGGCAGTTTGTTGCAAAAGTGTAGTTAATTTCAATATCGCCTTTTTTTATCCGGTACGCAGGCCGGTAAGTTTTATTATAAGGAAACGAACAGCTGCCAACGACGGAGATGTAGCGGTGCAGGCAGGATTTCCAGACTTCGGCGCCTCTGTCATTACGAGTGTACCACCTTTGACGAAAGGAAAAAATAGAAATGACGTAAAGTGTAGCTTGCTAATAAATGCAAGGCAAACTACAAAACCCGGTCATGCCATTGGCGTCCTTGAACCCGATTGCGAGTT
>DATDPZ010000183.1:0-26718 GCA_035292525.1 Chitinophagaceae bacterium | reverse complement strand
GGCTGCTTCTTCTGCGGCGGCTTTTGCAACGGCCATACTAACAGCCAGGATGGAGTTGGCGCCTAATTTTCCTTTATTAGCGGTGCCATCCAGCCGGATCATCATTTCATCAATGCCGGTTTGATCTGCCACATCATATCCGAGCAAAGCAGGTGTAAGAATTGTATTTACATTCTTCACGGCTTTTAAAACGCCTTTACCTGCATAATTTTTTTTATCGCCATCACGTAATTCCACGGCTTCATGTATGCCGGTACTGGCGCCACTTGGCACAGCAGCACGGCCAAAACCGCCTTCATCTGTAATCACATCTACTTCTATTGTGGGATTACCCCTGGAATCCAGGATCTGTCTTGCAAAAATTTCTGAAATGTAACTCATGGTTGGTTTATAGTTTTTTGTTTGTGGTTTGTATTGGGGTTACTGTTTTTAGTAATTCTGTTCATCAGCTATAGTGTCATTTGTAAGTTTTGCACTTCTATTCGTTTTTTTGCGTAAGCGTTCTGAAAACTTCTTCCAGGCTCCTGTTTTCACTATACAAAGAAACAATGTTGAGATGATGCAACAAGGCAAATTCAAAAATTTGTTTTCTCAAAGATTCCGGCTGGTTTGTTTCCAGTTTATACGTAACTCCTGTTACCTGGTTGTTGTTTGAATGATCAATCTTTTCCACCGTTAACAAGCCTTTTATTTTTTCCAGTAAAAATTTTTCAACTGTTTCTTTGAACTGAACAATGACCACATGCCGGTTAGCGTTTCCTGCCTGGAGATTACTCAGTTTGTCATCCGCCACAATCTTTCCCTGATGAATAATAATTACCCGGTCGCAGATAGCTTCTACTTCCTGTAAGATATGGGTGGAAAAAAGAACAGTTTTATTTTTCCCCTGTTGCCTGATCACTTCTCTTATTTCTACAAGCTGGTTTGGATCCAGCCCGCTGGTGGGTTCATCCAGGATTAAAACTTCCGGATCATGAATCAGTGCGGCTGCAAGTCCCACTCTTTGTTTATATCCTTTGGAGAGCTGGCCGATCTTCTTCTTTGCTTCCAGCTTTAATCCTACAGTTTCAATAACGGTTTCTATGGCCCGTTGTTTATTTTCTATTGAATGTAATTCCGCAATGAATTCGAGATATTCTTTTACGTACATTTCGTAATACAAGGCATTTAATTCCGGCAGGTACCCGATCTTTTTTTTTATTTTAATGGGATCATCTGCTACGTTTTTATTACAAACAAATGCACTGCCACCGGTTTGTTGCAAATAGCCGGTAATAATTTTCATCGTAGTGGATTTACCAGCGCCATTTGGCCCCAGAAATCCTACAATTTCACCTTTATTTATTTTGAAAGAAATATTGTTTACCGCCTTTTGTTCACCATAAACTTTAAGAAGGTTATTTACTTCAATTGACATGCTGCGAAGTTAATGTGCAAATTTGAAAATGTGTTGACAGGCTAATGAAATACACAGATTCATAACAAAACTAATGGAGTTATCATCTTAGTAGTTGCAAATTTGCTAAAAGAGGAAACGACATTTATTAGGTGTACAATTGCACCGTTTAAATTGGAGGCTTATTTTACCGCCACAGCAATCTTAGAGTCGGCAGTTCCGTAATATAAAAACCATTTTCCTTTATACCGCACCAGTCCTTCCACAAAACAAACCTGGTTTACCTGCCCATATATTTCATAAGGCTTATCAGGGTTTAAAAAATAACTTTTCATCCGGTCAACTACTTTTCCGGGATCTTTTTTATCCAATAAAATTTGAGATGCAGCATAAGTGCCTTCGGCCAGGCTGGTATCTCCTTTTCCCTGTACATTACGGCTGTTATAAATAAGAACGATTCCTTTATCTGTAAACATTGCCGGCGGGCCCGGCTCTACCAGATCGCTATCAAACTTTCCTTTCCGGGGACCAAATACAGGAAACAGCTCTCCATTATTTTTTTCTACCGGTGTCCAGTTAACCAGGTCATCGGAGCTGGCAAGGAAGATATCTGTATCTCCCCAGTACATCCAGTACTTCCCCTTTATTTTTTTTGCTACAGGTGTTCCGGTTTTGAAATCAGCTACCACCGCACCCGACTTGCTCCAGTAGTTTAAATATTTTCCATTGCCTGCATTTGCAAAAGCAGGTCCATATTTTTTCCAGTGATAAAGATCAGTGGAACTGGCAACCATTAACCTTGCTTTATCTCCATCATAAGAAGTATAGTTTAGATAATAAGTTCCGTTTTCATCTTCCACAATTCTCGGATCTTCACAACCTCCTTCCCATTCATACTTTTTGGCTGAATCATTACCGGGGTATAAAACCGGGGTTATGTGTTTTGTGAAATGTAAACCATCGGTACTCCAGGCCAATCCGATTCTTGAGGTGCCGGCAAATCTGCCAATGCTGTCTTCAGCACGGTATAATAGAAACAAGGTATCGTGACGTATAATCGCAGCCGGGTTAAACACATCTTTCTCTTCCCAGTGTACAGGGGTATTTCTTACCGGGCATATAAACACAGAATGGACATCATGTTTGATAACAGGATTTGCATCGTCTGCTTTAAGGAAAGGAAGCAAAGCCCATTCCGGCGATTCACTTTTTTTTGTAGTAGCAGGATTACTGCAGCCTATTCCTAAGCAAAAGACCAATAAAAGGGAAAGGTATCTCATCCTATAAACTTACGGTTTCTTTGAATTGAATCATCAGCTGTAGCTTTTTTTCTTTTGTAGTAGAGGAAAAAGGCACATTCAACTCAGCCCCGCCTGTTTTACCAGATATTTTTTTATCAGGCTGGTATTCTTTAAATGAAAAATTTCTTTTTAGGAAACTTAGACTTAATTTAATGGCCAATTATTTTTAAATCTATGATCAGCTTAATATCAGTACTGTTCATACTTGGCTATTTAGCCATCATTTTCGAACATTCTATCCGCATCAATAAAGCTGCAGCGGCCATCTTTACAGGGGTTTTGTGCTGGGCCACTTATGCCTTATTCAATGGCAACAAGGAAATAGTTTCTGAAGAGCTTTCTCATCATTTTATAAATATTGGCGGCATCTTGTTTTTTTTACTGGGAGCCATGGTCATCGTAGAGCTGGTAGATGCACATGATGGCTTTGTTATCATAACAGATAGGATACAGAACACACAAAAGAAAAAATTAATCTGGTTGATTGGCATTATCACATTTTTCCTTTCTGCCATACTGGATAATCTTACCACTACCATCGTGATGGTTTCGTTGCTTCGAAAACTGATCCCCACACAAAAGGAAAGACTTTTTTTTGTTGCATTGGTTGTTATTGCTGCCAATGCGGGTGGAGCCTGGAGCCCTATTGGAGATGTAACGACCACTATGTTATGGATCGGGGGGCAGATAACCACATTCAGTATAATATTAAAAACATTTCTTCCTTCGTTAGTTTGTTTTATTATTCCCGCCTTTATTATTTCAAGGCAGGTAAACGGAAGTATAAGTGGCAGTGAAGGGGAAAAGGAACAATTAAATTCAACTGTTTCTGAAAGAAGAACAGTTTTTATTTTAGGCGTGGGGAGTTTGATTTTTGTTCCAGTATTTAAAACGTTGACTCATTTACCCCCTTATATGGGTATTTTATTTGGCCTTGGGTTGATGTGGATTGTTACCGAATTAATTCACAGTAATAAAAGTGAAGATGAGAAAGGATTACTATCTGTGAATCATGCCTTGCGAAAAATAGATACACCCAGTATTCTTTTTTTTATGGGAATATTATTAAGCGTATCGGCATTGGAGTCAACCGGGGTGTTGCAGTCCGTTGCTGCGTCATTGGACAACTCCATCGGGAATTTAAAAATTGTTACAATGCTAATCGGGTTGTTGTCGGCAGTGATAGATAATGTACCACTGGTGGCAGCAGCCCAGGGAATGTATCCACTTGAGCAATTTCCAACCGATCATTATTTCTGGGAATTTTTAGCTTACTGTGCCGGTACGGGTGGCAGCATCCTGATCATTGGCTCAGCAGCCGGTGTGGCAGCTATGGGAATGGAAAAAATTCAGTTTTTCTGGTACCTGAAAAAAATTGCCTGGCTGGCTTTGATTGGTTACCTGGCAGGTGCTGCAGTTTATTTATCCCAGCATTATTTTTTATCATTATAAGTTATCATACTCATACATTTCATCTATATGATCTCCTGGTTTCATTTCCTTAACAGGTTTAATGATTCCATCGTGCAGATCATACACCCATCCATGTAATTCCGGCCGGTTATTATTTTTCCAGGCCCGCTGTATGATGGAAGTTTTTGCTAAGTTGATCATCTGTTCCTGCACGTTCAGCTCTATTAAGCGGTTTAATTGGGTGCTTTCATCAGTTATTGCATCTAATTCTTTCCGGTGAAACCGGTAAACATCTTTGATGTTTCTCAGCCACATATTCAGGGCAAGATTAAAATCAGTTTTTGACAAAGCAGCTTTTACTCCACCGCAACCATAATGGCCGCAAACCACTACATGTTTTACTTTTAAATGATTTACGGCATAATCCAGTACACTTAACATGTTCACATCGGTGTTGACCACCAGGTTGGCTATATTACGGTGTATAAAAATTTCACCCGGATCTGTTTGTGTAATTTCATTGGGCGGTACACGGCTGTCACTGCATCCGATCCATAAAAATTCTGGAGTTTGCACCTGTGCCAGCCGGTTAAAGAATTCCGGGTCACTTTTTAATTTTTCAGCAGCCCAGTTTTTATTTTCTTCTAATAGTTTCAGATAAGGTTTCATAACTTCAAAAATAAAGGATAAAGTATAATTATTTTATTTCTTCAGAACTTTCCGGCAAGTGTTCAAATTCGCCTTTCAGGGCATACCATCCAAATATCATTAACCCAATAGCAATGGGGGTGAAGATGCTGATGATGATGATCCAGATTACGGGATTATTGATATCCTTGTTTCCGGCAGGGTCAATAAATTTTACAGCACCCGCCACTAATAAATAGATTAATGCAGGAGCAAGCAACAGCCACACAATTCCCAGGTATTTTTTTAACAGGTTCATAAAAAAGTTTTAGTCAGTTACATCTTTATCTATTTTATTGGTCAGGTAGATCGTTCCTATCAGCAGGCACATCGCAGCAACAGCAATGGGATACCACAAACCAACCAGCGGATCCAACGGATACGTGGTAGTCAGCAACAAACCGATAAATGGTACCAGCCCGCCAAATACGCCATTGCCTATATGATAAGGAAGGCTCATAGACGTGTACCGGATTTTTGTAGGAAATAATTCTACCAGGAATGCAGCAATGGGTCCATACACCATGGTAACAAATACGATCATAAAAAATACAAGCAGTATAAATTTGTAGTATGTGCTGGTTCCTACTTTTATATTCGTGTAGTTGATAGCCGATGTTGACTTCAGATTTTTTGAAAAAATACTGTCGTTATAAGATTTAGTGAACTCCCATCCTCCATTTAATAAAACCTGCTGGGCATAACTGATGACTGAATCAGTATCGTTTAAAAGTATACCGGTTCTTTTTATTTCATAGTTGCCTTCAATTATTCCTAATGAACTAATCCTGTTTTCATCTATTTTACTTTCAGTGAGAAATTCTGAAAAAACAGGCCGGTAAAACAAGACTGCAAGTAACATACCCGCCATCATGATCCATTTTCTTCCTATTTTATCAGAGAACCATCCAAAAAAAACAAAGAAGGGAGTGGCAAAAGCAATGGCCCAGAGCATAATCGTCCTGCTTTGCTCAAAACCGATATTGCATTTTGTTTCTAAAAAACTCTGTGCATAAAACTGCCCGGTGTACCAGACAACACCCTGCCCCATCACTGCTCCAAATAATGCCAGCAGCACCATTTTAAAATTTCCTTTATGAGAAAAACTTTCTTTCAACGGATTCACAGACGTATTTCCTTCTTCTTTCAGTTTGGAAAACATGGGAGATTCTTTCATCTTTAACCGGATATAGATGGAAATGCCTACCAGTAAGATGGATATCCAGAACGGATAACGCCATCCGCCCCATTCAGCATTAAAATCTGCATCCGGCATATTTAATTTTACCAGCATGATAATGCCCAGCGCAGCAAACAAACCAAGGGTGGCAGTTGTTTGTATCCAGGAAGTGTAATATCCTCTTTTGCCAGCGGGAGAATGTTCGGCAACATAAGTGGCTGCTCCACCATATTCACCTCCAAGAGCAAGCCCCTGAATTAATCTTAATAACAAAACCAGGATGGGAGCAACAATGCCAATTGTTTTATAACCGGGAATGAGACCTATTAAAAAAGTGGAGCCCCCCATCAAAACTAAAGTTAGCAGGAATGTATATTTTCTTCCAATCAGGTCTCCCAGCCTGCCAAACACCAACGCTCCAAATGGACGAACAATAAAACCTGCAGCAAAAATTGCAAAAGTGGAAAGCAACGCTGCAGCAGGATTTCCTTCCGGAAAAAATTGAGTACTGATTGTTTTGGCAAGCATGCCAAAAATGTAAAAATCATACCACTCAATCAGGGTGCCTACGGAAGAAGCCGTAATCACTTTCCAGATACTTCTTGAATTATTATTCATAAACAGCAGGGAAAAATTGTCCGTTGGTTTTAAAACTGAAATTTACGATACTTTATAAAGATTCAATTAATTAGCCCAATTAATCAATTATAATTTCATTCATAAAAACTAAATTTACCTTTCAGTAAATTATAATTACAGCTCATGAACTACCCGGTACCTGCTTATCCATTCCAGATAAAATCTTTTGAGCAATATGAAAATACCTATCGTGAAAGTGTAAGCCAGCCGGAAGAATACTGGGCTTCAGTGGCCGGGTATTTTCAATGGGAAAAAAAATGGGATAAAGTATTGGATTGGAATTTTACCGAACCAAGTATTAAATGGTTTCAGGGGGCCCAATTAAACATTACAGAAAATTGCCTTGACCGGCACCTGGCTGATAAAGCAGACACACCTGCTATAATCTGGGAGCCGAATAACCCGGAAGACAGGGTAAGAGTAGTTACTTATTCAATATTACATAAGAGGGTTTGCCAGTTTACACAGGTTTTAAAAAACAATGGTGTAAAAAAAGGCGACAGGATTTGTATATACATGGGCATGTTGCCGGAACTTGTCTATGCAGTGTTGGCTTGTGCAAGAATTGGAGCTATTCATAGCGTCATCTTTGGTGGTTTTTCTGCACAAAGTATTGCAGACAGACTGGAAGATGCGCATGCAGAATTTATCATTACCTGCGATGGCGCCTATCGGGGTGGAAGAGATATTCCATTGAAAAGTATTATTGATGATGCATTAATAAGTAATAAAAAAGTTAAAAGAGTGATTGTTTATACCCGAACCAGGACCCCGGTTTCTATGTTGAAAGGCCGTGATGTGTGGTGGGAAGATGAAATGAACAAAGTGCAGGAATCTATTCCGGATGAAATGTATGGTGTTGCACAAGTGATGGAGGCAGAAGATCCTTTATTCATATTATATACATCGGGAAGTACCGGAAAACCCAAAGGTGTGGTACATACCTGTGCAGGGTATATGATCTGGACCACCTACAGCTTTGTAAATGTATTTCAATATCAGCCCGGCCAGGTTTTTTTCTGCACAGCAGATGTGGGTTGGATTACGGGGCATAGTTATATTATATACGGGACGCTGTGTGCAGGTGCTACATCGGTTATGTTTGAAGGAATTCCTACCTGGCCTGATGCCGGAAGGTTTTGGGATATTGTGGAAAAACACAAAGTGAATATTCTTTATACTGCCCCTACGGCTATCCGTAGTTTAATGAGCTATGGCTTACAGCCACTGGAAGGCAAGGATCTTTCCACGCTGAAAGTATTAGGAACAGTGGGGGAGCCTATCAATGAAGAAGCATGGCATTGGTACGACGATCATATTGGAAAAAACAAGTGCCCGATAGTAGATACCTGGTGGCAAACAGAAACCGGTGGCATCTTGATTTCAAACCTGGCCGGCATTACTCCGGCAAAACCAGGTTGGGCCACCTTACCACTTCCAGGGGTGGTTCCGGTAATTGTAAATGAAAAAGGAGAAGAAGTAACAGAAAAAGAAAACGGGATCATCAAAGGTAATTTATGTATTGCAGCACCCTGGCCCGGTATCATCCGCACTACTTATGGAGATCATGAACGATGCCGGACAAATTATTTTGCCACTTATACGAAATTGTATTTTACCGGCGACGGTGCAATGAAAGATGAAAATGGATTTTACAGAATTACCGGCCGTGTGGATGATGTTATTAATGTAAGCGGACATCGTATTGGAACGGCGGAAGTGGAGAATGCAATTAATATGCACGCCGGTGTAGTGGAAAGTGCAGTGGTTGGTTATCCTCATGAAGTAAAAGGACAGGGGCTGTATGCATTTGTGATTTTTAACGGGATACATAAAGATGAAGAACTGACCCGCAATGATATTTTACAAACAGTAACCAGGATTATCGGACCCATCGCAAAACCGGATAAAATTCAGTTTGTATCCGGGCTACCCAAAACAAGAAGTGGCAAAATCATGCGAAGGATATTAAGAAAAATAGCAGAGGGAGATCATGCTCATCTTGGAGATACCAGTACCTTACTTGATCCGGTGGTGGTGGATGAAATAAAAAATAACAGGGTGTAAAAAAGAAAAGCAGCCGGGCCAGCTGCTTTTAAAGGTTTTTCTAAATATATAATGATGGGTAGTAATTAAAACTGAAACGAAATTAAGAGCTGAAATGAGACTGACAAAATTCCGGTAAAAATTATAATAAGAAAATATCCACATTCTTTCTGCTTTATCTGAGATCGAAAATTTATTTTTGAAACTGCAGTAACCACCGTATGAAGAACCCCATAGCCAGGATTAAATATAAGATGGTACTTAGTTGGGTGCTGAAAGTCCTGGTAGTACAGTTCATCCTGATTAATATCAGCGCTGCTTTTCATGCTTATAAGCTGACACATTTTTATGATGATGACAAGGTGAGAAATCTTAAACCATCTTCCGGTACTTTTTTTCTCCGCACATGGCGATTAATGGTTGGGAAAAAATATCCAAAATCTCTCATTCAATATTATCCGCCGGGTATTTATGACACCGTTCAATTTTCAACCCGCAAGGGAATAAACATTGAAGGCTGGTGGATGAAGGCTGACTCATCAATTGGTACAGTTATCCTTTTTCATGGACTGGCAAATAATAAAAGTGCAGTACTTGATGAAGCCTATGAATTTCTTTCTATGGGATATAATACATTGCTGATAGATGCAAGGGCTCATGGCAACAGCAGCGGAAGGGCCAGTTCCATAGGAGTAAAGGAAGGAGAAGAAGTGAAACTGGCATTTGACCGGGTTAAAAGTATGGGTGAGAAGAATATTATTCTCTGGGGCATGTCAATGGGTGCGGTGATGATTACTAAAGCAATTGATGAGTATAAAATTTCTCCACAAAAAATAATTCTGGAAATGCCTTTTGCCAGGTTGCAGGATCATTTCAGGGCAAGGGCAAGAGTGTTGGGCTTTCCGGACGAACCTTTCGCTTTTTTTGTAACCTGCTGGACAGGTATCGAACAGGGCTATTGGGGTTTTAGCCATAAAACCACCAGCTATGTGAAAAGTGTAAAATGCCCCGTGCTTTTACAATGGGGAGCCCTTGATGCATATGTGTTGAGAAAAGAAACAACAAATATTTTTAAAAATATATCTTCCGGCCAAAAAACATTGGTTGTTTATGAACAAGCGGGACATCAGTCATTATTGGGAGCCGATGCAGAAAAATGGAAAAGCTCTGTAAATTTTTTTTTACAGGTGCATTAGCGGCGGATTGTCACTTTCGTACCGGGTGAAATAAACCTGAATAATTCTTCCACATCTTCATTTTTCATGGAAATACAACCCAGAGTCCAGTTGCTATACCGGTCTATCTGAAAATCTTCATGCGGCCAGGTACCATGTATGCCAATACCACCTCCAATTCTTGCTGATGCAGGGATCTCTCCTTTTTCTTTTCGTTGTTTGA
The DNA here is from genome assembly GCA_035292525.1 of Chitinophagaceae bacterium. Classification (GTDB taxonomy): domain Bacteria; phylum Bacteroidota; class Bacteroidia; order Chitinophagales; family Chitinophagaceae; genus VBAS01. The sequence goes on along the minus strand of DATDPZ010000183.1, from coordinate 16,658 downwards.
ATTTTACCCAGCTTTCTTTAGTGGGATAATCTATACCGATAAACCGGTGCCATTTGTGATGAACTCTTTTGGAATTAATCTTAAATATTCCTTCGGGTGTATTACGGTCGCCTTCCATTTTTTTATCTGCCAGTGAATTATTGCCAAACACAACCGGGTAAGTGGCAAACCAGCCAAGGCTGTCATAAATTTTTAATTCGTAATCTGATTTATCTATCAAAATCTGAATAGTGCCTACCGGCCCGGGTTCTTTTGCCGGTTTATAAAAATGATGAATAACTGCAGGTGGTTCAGAAATAAAAAATACACTACTTAAAATAAGGGAAGCAAGTACGAATTGGGTTTTCATTATGACAATATTCAATGCTTACAATTCTTCACAAACGATATGCCCCGTTTATTTATTTCATAAACTATCTTTCTTTTAACGCCATGTTTGCAAAAAAATCCTGTTGCATTTGCAACAGGAGCCGGTTTATTTTTTTTAAAAAAATTTGTTTTGTTTGAACAAGGAAGATCTTGTGCTTATTAATTTAAATCAATGAAAAACTTTTTGATCCAGTTCTTTTGCCCGTTTGATCAGTTGGGTTAATGATTGTACGGAAGGCACTTTGCCGGAAAGACCAAATTCATTATTCACTTCCTGCATTTTTGCATACAGGTTTTCGGGGTTACGAAGAGCCAGTTCCTTTACTGTATCTACACCAGCGGCTTCCATCAATTCAGAAAACTGACCAGCTACACCTTCAATGCGCATCAGGTCGGCATGGTTTACCCAGGTAAGAATCAGCGACTCCGGAATCCCGGTTTTTTCAGCCAGATGTTGCCTGGCAGACTTAGTTCCTGCTTTTATCAGCAGGTCTTCGGTAGTTTTTATTTCCAGCCCGGTCAGGCGTTCGCCATAAGTAGTTCCTATTCCTTCAATTTGTTTTATATCATATGACATGGTAATATTTTTTTGTGATTCATTTAAAGATAAGGGATAAATCAGTCAGGAATGTTGATTAAAATAAAAAACCATCCTGAATTTCAGGACGGCCCAGGTTATGGAAGAATAAATATTTTACCAATTACTTAACCGGAAGCCAACGGTATATGGAGTTTGATCCAGGCCCTTATCCCACATATTATCTAGTGCACAACTACCATAAAGTTTTACAGGGCCGAGTAATAACTCTCCCACATAAGACAGCTTCCAGCGTTTCAGGTCAAAATCGTTATGAAGTTTATCTTTATCATCCCCCACTTTAGTTTTTTGTCTTGCGCTATACAGGTAGCCTGCACTCATACCGGCGCTGAATCCGAACCCTTTTTTAAGTTCTGGTGTAAAATTAAAATTCAGCATCAAGGGCACTGTCAGGTAATCAACGGCCAGTTTATTTTTCCTTGCCTCTTTCAATGTATTGTCTAATGATATTAAAGTTGGGTTTTTCTGAAAGCGGATTCGTTCATCATCAAAGCGGTAATTATTCAGTTCAAGCCCCACGCCATATTTCAGGTTTACTACATGACTGATCATATTTAATCGTTGCATAAAAAACCAGATATTTACATTTCTTGATTTGCCGGCACGCAGATCAAACCAATCTTCATTGCTTCCGGGTGCAAACTGATCAGCTGCAGTGTTTGGTCCATAAATACTGTTGTCATTAAACCCTGTATAGCCAAGATCCACTATCCACCAATTAGTGCTTACATTTTCTGGTTTTCTTTTGCGGTTGGGAATTTCATATTTCTTGTCTTCTGTAATTGTATCATGGTCTTTGTTTCCTGCCTTTTTAATAATGGTAATGGAACCGATACGAAGGGTATCTTTTTTTTCATCCTGCGAAAAGCCCGTTGAAAATACCGCAACAGCCAGGCACATAAATAAAAACCTTTTCATGTGTAAACTTTTTTTCTTTTTTTAAAATTTATTTTAATGATACCGCAAATACCCCGATCATCAGTTTATTGTCTTCCGTGGTGGTTTGAATTTTAGTGCGTTGTTCAAAAACTCTTGTTGCTTTTCTCAACAAACCCTTTATCCCGCCATTACCAACCGGCTCACCAGGTATATCCGACGCATCATAGATAGCATACGAAGGAGCAGGCCTTTCAGTTACAGTGGAGTTTTCAAAAAGAGGGTTATTATTTTTCGGAGTTGTTAATGTTATGGCATCGTTATCTATATTAATGTTTTCCGGGAAAGCAGTTTCCGCAGGTTGTTTAGGAGTGCTTTGCTGTGCAATTAAAGATGGCTCTTCAGTTAATTTAATTTTGGGTAAATTATTTTTATTATCCGGATTTGCAGCAACGACATTTTTTGCCATTAAATTTTGTGTAGGTATTTTTTGAATTTCTCTTTTAACGGGACCGCTGACAATTGCAGGTTCTGTTTTATTCGTTTCAATTCCGGTTTGTGGATTATTTATAAGGGGAACGCTTTGCCGGGTGGCTGGAGGTTCAGCAGATACAAGTTCAGGAGTTTCTCCGTTAGTATTGTTGTTGATTATCCGGGTAGTTACAAAACCAGCAATAAGGACCAGAGCTGCAGCTACAGCAACTTTCCTCCAGGAAATACTGATTACTCTTGCTTTTACTTCTCTTCTGTATAGAATAGATTTATCAGGGAAAACAACTGCTGGTTCTGCCTGCAGTTTTGTTTTCTTTAAAATATTCATTTCCTGATGAACAGCAGGATGTATGACTGCAAATTTTTCTACAGCTATTTTCTGATCCGTAGTTAACTCATCATCTATATAGGAAAGCAGTAGATCGTTATAATTAGAAAAATCAATCAACGGATTTTCATTAATGAGCAGAAGCTCTTTTCCTTTGAATCCAGAATTTTTATCCGGCAAAAAACGGGTTTCTCCAAAAAGACGAAACTCTTCCTGTAATTCATTGTTCTCTTCTACAAAAGATTCAACTTTTTTCTTTTGCTCTGCACTAAGTTCATCATCCCAATACAGGATAAAAAACTCTTCGTAATTATGGTTGTTAATATTCATGTTTCCATTTTTGGCCGTAGCTTTTTTCAAATCACATTTTCAATTTTCACCAGGTACTCTTTTAGTTGTACCCTGGCCCGGTGTAAATACACTTTTACCTGGCTTTCACTCAGGTTAGTGATTTGCCCTATTTCCTGGTAACTGTATCCTTCGTAATCTTTTAAAAGAACTAATGTTCTTTGGGTTTCACTTAACCGGTTAAGAGCCCTGTCCAGCACTTTTTTTAAATTATTAACCGGCTTGTTCTGCACCTTTAGTCCTTCATTAAAATCATCTTTAAGTTGAATTCTTTTTACTTTCCTGATATGGTCAATCATCTGGCGGTAAGCAACAGTAAAAAGATAGGACTTGCACTTAGCCGCATCAACATCTTCCCGGTGGAGCCACATTTTTTCAAAAGCAGTCTGAACCACATCACGGGCATCTTCTTCATGCCTGAGGTTTTTCAGGATAAAGCGATAAACATTGTCAGCATAATTTGTAACACATTCATTGTATTCAGGTTCGGTCATAAACAGCTGGATATAGTCAGTCAAAGTTACTCAACAAGAGTGTTTTGTAAAGTAATACGGTCTAAAGAATTAAATGTTACAGGAAAACAGGAATTCTTTTGAAAATCATTGAGCTATTTCAAATGAAGAGAAAAACTGGCTGGATAAGGTTTCCCAGATCATTTCCCCGGAAGCGGATGGGTTTAATTTTTTATTGGAGCAATCTTCAAGCGTTTCTGTATTCTGGCTTTTTTTGATTTCTGATCTGGAGGATGACCACAAAACAATGAAACTACCTGCAATAAGCAGAAGAATCAGCGCTGCTCTTATGAGGTATTTTCGTTGCATAGTAGTTAATTTTATCATTTGACGAAGTTATTCTTCGAAATGTTACAGCAAATTTAAAATTATTCTTTTCCCCTGCAAATTGAAATTGACGAAGAGTGGTTCTTTTCCGGTAAACTGCATAAAATATATAGGTTGAATTGGGTGTTAGCTGTATCTCCCGGGATCTCTTAATTATATTTGCCGGTAAACAAATAAGTTATGAATGAGAATTTTGTAAAACGAATAGCCAAAGAAGTAGCAGAAATAGCCGCTTCAGGTTTATATAAATCTGAAAGGATAATCAGCAGTCCGCAAGGGCCTGAAATAATAGTAAACGGGAAAACCGTTTTGAACTTTTGTGCCAATAATTACCTGGGACTTTCGTCACACCCTAAAGTAGTAGCGGCAGCGCATCAGGTTATCGATACACATGGATATGGGATGAGCAGTGTAAGGTTTATTTGTGGTACGCAGGATATTCATAAGGAGTTGGAGAAAAAACTGGCTGATTTTTTGGGTACAGAAGATACTATTTTATATGCTGCTGCATTTGATGCTAATGGCGGAGTGTTTGAGCCTTTGTTTGGAGAAGAAGATGCCATCATTTCAGATGCTTTAAACCATGCCAGTATTATTGATGGAGTAAGGTTATGTAAAGCACAACGATTCCGGTATGACCATGATAATATGAATGACCTGGAAGTAAAACTAAAAGAAGCAGCGGGTTGCCGGAGCAGGATCATTGTTACTGATGGTAGTTTCAGTATGGATGGTACCATCGCCCAACTGGATAAAATTTGTGAGCTAACCGATACATACGACGCTATTGTGATGGTGGATGAATGTCACTCTACCGGGTTCCTTGGAAAGACTGGCAGGGGTACACATGAATACCGGGGGGTTATGGGCAGGATCGATATAATTACCGGAACACTTGGAAAAGCATTGGGCGGGGCCAGTGGCGGATTTACCAGTGGAAGAAAAGAAGTGATAGAAATGTTGCGTCAAAAATCAAGACCCTATTTATTCAGTAATACATTAGCTCCTTCAATTACCGGCGCCTCCATCGCGGTTTTGGAAATGCTTACAGAAACAACGGATCTACGGGATAAACTGGAATTCAATACAAAATATTTCAGGACTAAAATGGCTGAAGCAGGGTTTAGCATAAAACCCGGGGACCACCCAATTGTTCCAATCATGTTATATGATGCTGTACTTGCACAGCAGGTGGCAGCAAAACTTTTGGAAGAAGGTATATATGTAATAGGATTTTTTTTCCCGGTAGTACCAAAAGGACAGGCAAGAATCAGGGTACAATTGAGTGCCGCACATGAAAAACACCATTTAGACAAAGCGATCGCTGCTTTTACAAAAGTGGGTAAGGAGTCGGGAGTAATAAAATAAACAGAGAAAGCTATCCCCTAAAAAAGTGATAGCTTTCTGTAACCAACAGCTATGAAAAACTGTTTACTTCAGGTTTAAACTTTTTGCTGCCAGTTTTAATTCGTCAATACCCATATTTTGCCCTTCCAGGTTTACAAGCAACCGTTCATTGGAAAAATAAGTCAGGTTGTATTGGTTGTTGTTCTTTTGAAATTTTTCTATGGCTTTATCTCCGTTCAGATCAATTGTTTTCTGATAACCATTATCATTTTCTTCTTCATAATTCCAGAGTCCGAAAAAGCGGATAGCATACATATTGGCACCCAATTCACCGGCGCAATCCAATAATTCAACCTTAAGTTCTTTACCATCTTCGCTTTTATATTCTGCATTACAGGAAGCGAACCCCATCGCATTTGTTGTATTAAAACTACTCCTTTTCATTCCCATAAACTCTTCCGGTATCAACTCTTTCAGCTGATCCAGGGATAAAGGAGTGAGTTTTTTCAGGGCTTCTGCTTTACTTTGGTTTTGTTCCATAGATTTGGCCATATCTTTTACATCAGAAAGATCAATAGTGGCTTTATTGCCATCTGCATCTCTCACTGTAATCTTATCCTTGTTACTGTTGCAGGAGATGCTGAAAAGAACAGCAGCTATAATGAAGGAAAGAAAGAGTTTCATAAGCGTTGTTTTAATGTTAAAAAAATCAATTATTAAATAGTATAATTACGTGTTCCCCCTTGTTTCCGGTCTATTTTTATTTAAAGTTAAATAAATTTTCAATCAGATTGTTTTGTAACAACCCTATATTTGGTTTCTATTTCCTCTGAAAGCCCCCTGTTTATTATCCCCTACCTTGAATACCAGATATTTTATTTACCTCTTAACTCAACAGGGATGAAGAAGTGGTTGTTTGTTTTTTTTGCCGGTATGATGATGGCTTTTCTTTTTTCATCATGTGCCTCTGTGAAAAAAGATTGTAACGGCATCAAACATTATAAATTGAAAAACGGAATTTATTTATAACATTTTTTGTTTAAATAAAAAAAATCAGGCTTCGCTTTTACGAAGCTTTTTTAGTTTGGTTCAGTTGTGATATGCCGGAAAATAAAAACGGGCTGCTTACCTTTACATGAAATTTTTCTGCATGGTTAAACTCACTTTTACAATTTCCTTAGTTATACTGATTACTTCCTGTTCACCTAAAAATTTTAAAGAAGATAATTCATTAAAAAAATATTTTGATGAACATAAAGTAAAGGGATGTTTTGCACTTTATGACAATGCCACCAATGAGTTTACTATTTATAATATGAAACGGTACCGTGACAGCAGTTTTCAACCGGCATCCACTTTCAAAATAGTAAACTCGCTGATCGGGTTGCAGGAAGGAAAAATTGTTAACGACAGTATGGTTATAAAATGGGATGGTATCCGTCGCAAGGCGGAGAGCTGGAACAAAGACCTGACCATGTATGAAGCTTTCAGGGTATCCAGCGTTCCTTATTACCAGGAAGTAGCCGGGATGATTGGTAAAGAAAGGATGCAGATCTGGCTGGACAGTATCAGTTACGGTTCAAAAAAGATCACCACTGCCATTGATTCTTTCTGGCTGGACAATTCATTAAAAATTACTCCGGATGAAGAACTGGGCCTGGCAAGAAAATTATATTTCAACCAGCTTCCTTTTTTCAAAAGCAACCAGGAAACGGTAAAGAGAGCCATGCTTTTTGAAAGCAATGCCAATTATAAACTTTCCTATAAAACCGGCTGGGGCAAAACGGAAAAGGGAGATCATCTTGCGTGGATTGTAGGTTGGGTGGAAGAAAATAATCATCCCTATTTTTTTGTTTTAAACTTTGAGTCAACCGATCCCGGGGCAGATATTCCTTCTATACGAATGAATATTCTTAAAGCGATACTGAAACAATCAGGATTCCTGGAAGGGAAAATGTAAGCACTCAAAAATTTTATTAAAACCTATCCCTTCATTCTTTATTAGTTTTGCTTTTACCGGCAATCATTATTTAGTATGCAACATTATTGTGAATCATTAACAACATATGTACGTCTCAGGACAAGAGAAGTAAAGATCGGCGATCTGTTGCTTGGCAATTTTCACCCTGTCAGGATTCAAACCATGACGACTACTGATACGATGGATACCTTTGCCACAGTAGAACAAGCCATCCGGTGCATAGAAGCCGGTGCTGAGCTGATTCGCATTACAGCGCCTTCAAAAAATGAAGCTGAAAATCTTCTGAACATCAAAAAAGAATTACATAGAAGTGGTTTCCGGATTCCTTTAGTGGCCGATATTCATTTTACACCAAACGCAGCAGAGATAGCTGCCCGCCTTGTTGAAAAAGTAAGAGTGAATCCTGGTAACTATGTTGACAAAAAAAAATTTGAATTGATTGAATACACTGATCTGGATTATGCAGAAGAAATAGAACGGATCCGGCAACGGTTTACACCGTTACTTAAAATCTGTAAAGAGTATGGAACGGCTATGAGGATTGGTACCAATCATGGGTCACTCAGTGACCGCATCATGAGCCGTTTTGGCGATACACCAATGGGTATGGTGGAAAGTGCCATGGAGTTTCTCCGTATTGCCAGGAATGAAAATTATCACAACATTGTCCTCAGCATGAAGAGCAGCAATCCCCTGGTAATGGTACAGGCTTACCGGTTATTGGTAAAAACAATGATAGATGAATTTAAAGAATGTTATCCGCTGCACCTGGGCGTTACAGAGGCTGGTGACGGAGAAGACGGAAGAATAAAAAGTGCTGTGGGCATTGGCACTTTGCTGGAGGACGGATTGGGAGATACCATCCGGGTTTCTTTAACGGAAGACCCGGAACTGGAAATTCCGGTTTGTAAAGACCTGGTGAAGAGATTTACAGGTCAGGAGTCAGTAACCGGGAGTTCAGTGTCAGTGCCTGAAATTGAAAAATACTCATTTGATCCTTTTAGCTATCAGCGCCGAGAAACTTTTGAAGTTGAAAATATTGGCGGGCATCATGTGCCTGTAGTCATTGCCGATTTGAGTAAAATAGAAAAGATCACTCCTGATCATTTACAAAGTGTGGGATACTGCTATAATGAAAAAACTGATAAATGGAACATCGGCGATTTAGCTGCCGATTATATTTTTTCCGGCCACCAAATCCTGGATTTTGCTTTGCCGGGAACATTAAAAATAATTGTCTTTCCCGAAGCGTGGCAGCATGTTGCTAATGCCTCATCCGTAGAAGGCAATTCAGAGGTTTCCTATTTTCCAATTTACCAGGATAGCGGGTTTGCAAACTCACCTCTCAAAAGTGAGATAATGAATTTTGTGATGATAGATTGTTTTAATAACGGGGCTGAGTCGTTTGGTTACCTGGATGCACTTTCTAACGATCCTTCAGTTGTGCTTTGCCTCAGCAGCACCAATAAAAATGCAATGCAGTCTGTACGAAGAATGTACCTGGAATTGATGAACAGGGGTATTAAAAACCCGGTCATTAATATTGTTGATAGCCCCGGTATTAACCGGGAGCAGACAGCAGATGAACACCTGATTCATTATGCTTCAGAAACCGGCGCTTTGTTTTTAGATGGAATGGGAGATGGTATTTGTTTGGGAATGACTGCGAATACTTACCGGCAATTAGCTGCGGGTTATACGCAATTGAATGCAGGAGGAAGAAACTACAGCAACAATTTAACCATTGAACAATTCATCAATAATACTTCCTTTGGCATTCTGCAGGCAACCAGAACAAGAATTTCTAAAACGGAATATATCAGTTGTCCCAGTTGCGGCAGAACTTTATTTGACCTGCAGGAAACCACAGCAAAGATCCGGTCGGTTACCAATCATTTGAAAGGATTGAAGATTGCCATTATGGGATGTATTGTAAATGGCCCCGGGGAAATGGCTGATGCAGATTTTGGTTATGTGGGCAGCGGACCGGGCAAGATCACATTGTATAAAGGAAAAGAAATAGTAAAACGGAATGTAAATAGTGAAGTAGCGGTGAAAGAACTGATCAATATTTTGAAGGAGAATGAGGCTTGGGTGGAGCCGTGAGAGATGAGTTATGAATGGTAAATGTTTTGTAGGGAATTATTTTATTTAAATGAGAAGCATCAATGTTAATTAGAAAAACAAACTGGTTGTATCCATTTTTTGCCTTTTTTATTGCGGATCTGACGGCTATTTATTTAGGTGAAGAATCATTCCGGCAAGTGACAAAGCCTTTTTTAATGATTTTTCTTATTCTTTTTTTTAACACAGAAACATTTTTAATACAAACTTCTTTAAAGAAATTCATTGTGCTGGCTCTTATCTTTTCCTGGTTGGGCGATGTGTTGTTAATGTTTGAAACCAGGAATGAAAATTTTTTCATTTTCGGGCTGGTCGCATTTTTAATGGCCCACATTTTTTATATATTATTTTTTGAAAAAATAATTTTAAAAGAAAAACTTAAAAAGAGGTACTGGATATTTTTACCGGTTATGGTTTATTATGTGGTATTGATTTCCGTTTTATCGCCAACACTGGAAGAGTTGAAATGGCCGGTTCGTGTTTATGGAATTATTATCAGCTATATGTTAATCAAAGCATTTCAGTCAGGCGGGGCACAAAACAGGAAAGCTGTCCTGTATCTTATAACAGGCGCCGTATTATTTGTGATTTCGGATTCTGTTCTTGCTTTTAATAAATTTTACCGGGCATTTGAATATGCAGGGATATTAATCATGGTTACGTATGGAATGGCGCAGCTTCTGATAACTTTTGGCGCTGTTCGGTATATTACTAATAGCTTAAAAAAATAATTTTGCCACAGCTTGTCCCGATTTTATCGGGAGAGGCAAGGAATACACGGAGAAGTGATGAAAAGAATTGCAGGTGATAAACGGAGCCCGTCCGAATGGCTGGCCGGGCGGACGTCGCAAGAGAAGCTAAATAGTAGCAATGAAGCCGGGCAAATAAAAATTAAAAATGCAGAAAACAGATTTTCTTGTAATCGGATCAGGTATAGCAGGCCTTACCTACGCATTGAAAATGGCGCAACGGTTTCCTGAAAAAAAAATATTGGTGCTAACCAAGGCGGCTGCAGAAGAAACAAACACGAAATATGCGCAGGGTGGTATAGCGGTGGTGAATGATTTGAAGAAGGACAGTTTTGAAAAACATATAGAAGATACGCTGATAGCCGGTGATGGCTTGTGCAATAAAGAAGTGGTGGAGCTGGTGATTAAGGAAGGGCCGGACAGGGTGAAGGAGCTGATTGAATGGGGAGCAAAGTTTGATAAAGAAAATAGCGGCGACTATAAAAGAGGAAAAGAAGGCGGGCATTCCGAATACCGGATCCTTCACCACAAAGATGTGACGGGGCAGGAAATGGAAAGAACTTTATTGGATGAAGTAAAAAGGCAAAAAAATATTGAGCTCACCAAACATTGTTATGTGGTAGACATTATCACACAGCACCACCTGGGTTATTTAATTACAAAAGCTACTCCCGATGTGGAATGTTATGGCGTATATGTGCTGAACCTGAAATCAAACAGGATAGAAAAAATATTAGCAAAGATTACCTTGTTTGCCACCGGTGGAAACGGACAGGTTTACCGTACCACTACCAATCCATTTATAGCTACCGGTGACGGAGTGGCCATGGTCTATCGTGCCAAAGGAAGAATAGAAAATATGGAGTTTATTCAATTTCATCCAACTGCCCTGTACCAGCCGGGAGTAAGGGCCCAGGCTTTTTTAATTACGGAAGCGGTTCGGGGAGATGGTGGCATTCTGCGAAATAATAAAGAAGAAGCCTTCATGGAAAAATATGATGAACGAAAAGACCTGGCGCCGAGAGATATTGTGGCGAGGGCCATTGATAGTGAAATGAAAAAAGCAGGTACCGAACATGTTTACCTGGATTGTCGTCATTTCAGTAAAGAAAAATTCACTGAACATTTTCCGAATATTTATGAAAAATGTTTATCCCTGGGAATTGATATTACCAAAGACATGATTCCGGTGGCGCCGGCTGCACATTACAGTTGTGGGGGTATAAAAACGGATCTGTGGGGCCGGAGCAGCATAAAAAATTTATATGCTTGTGGAGAAGCAGCCAGTACCGGATTACATGGGGCCAACCGCTTAGCCAGTAATTCTTTGCTGGAAGCTATGGTATTTGCGCATCGTTGTTTTGTGGATGCATCAGAAAAAATTAAGGAGATCACTTTTAATGAAACAATTCCTGACTGGAATGCAAAAGGCAGTACGGAACCCAAAGAAATGATCCTGATTACACAAAGCCTGAAAGAACTGCAACTGGTAATGAGCGATTATGTGGGTATTGTTCGAAATGATGTTCGTTTACAAAGAGCATCCCGCCGGCTTGACCTTTTGTGGATGGAAACGGAAGATCTTTATAAAACGACGGTCTTATCGCCCCAGTTACTGGAACTAAGAAATATGATCACGGTAGGATACCTGATTGTCAAAGGAGCCAGTTTCCGTAAAGAAAGCCGGGGCCTGCATTTCAATACGGATTATCCCGATAAGAGTGAGTTGGTTCAGAATATCGTATTGTAGAAAACTGTTTCTATTTTTTTTAAGTTTAAAATAAAATGCTATGCATCGTAACTTTTCATAAGTCAGAAAAAATTACTAAATCAACTGCTGAACTATTTAACCCTAAAACTTAATGTACTACCTTGTTTACAGTTTTCTCTGGCTGATCTCGCTGTTACCATTCCGGGTAATGTATCTTTTTTCTGATCTTATTTACTTTCCTGTATTTTATTTTTTTAAATACAGGAAAGATATCGTAATGAATAACCTGCAAATTGCTTTTCCTGAAAAAACAGAGAAAGAACGCATACAGCTGGCTAAAATTTTTTATCATAACCTGATTGATACATTTCTGGAATCTATAAAATTTATTACTCTTTCTAAAAAGCAGATTTTAAAAAGAAGCAGCGGAGAGTTTGAGCTGATCAATGCGCTGGCAGCAAAAGGATATAACATTCATATCATGGCGGGGCACCAGTTCAACTGGGAATATGGCAACTTATTATTTTCCATGAATCTTTCCATTCCCTTTGTTGGTGTATATATGCCCATCAGCAATAAAATACTGGATAAAATATTTTTTAATTTCAGAAAAAAATATGGTACCGTATTGATCCCTGCCACTGATTTCAGAAATAAAATGCATTCCATTTTTACCAAGCAATATTCCCTGGCGCTGGCGGCAGATCAGAATCCCGGTGATCCCACCAATGCTTACTGGATGAATTATTTTGGAAGACCGGCTCCCTTTTTAACCGGTCCTGCCCGTGGCGCTGTTAAAAATAATACGGCCGTTGTCATTGTTGGGTTTAAAAAAATCAAAAGAGGCTATTATCATTTTTCTACAAAACTGATTACAGAAAACGGTTCCTTGTTTACGCCAGAGCAACTGACCGTTCTTTATAAAAATGAAATGGAGGAAATCATCAGGAAAGACCCGGCTAATTATTTATGGAGCCACCGCCGGTGGAAATACGAATGGAAACCCGCTTACGGAAATTTGATTAAAGAATAAGCCCCTGCTGGAAAACAGGGGCGTTCTTTCACAAAACTAAACACGACTATTATTTATTTTTCAGTTTCTTTAACTGGAGGTAATCCAGGAAATAAATAACCTTTAGTGATAAATTGTTATTCTGATCAGAGCCGATGCTGTTGGTAAAATTTTTGAAATAGTTTCTTTCAATGGTATTATCAAAATCAAATACGGCATTTTTCCATACAATATTTATAAAGCTGCCGGGGGCAAATTGCCAGGTATATACCATGTCAATATTGAAAAAATTCACATTCTGATTCCTGTTCAGGTTAAAAGTGGAATTGGGATTCAGTTTTCCGTCATTTTTCAGTGTAAAGAATTCTTTGTTGTCCACACTGCTGAAATAATGACGCATCCGGAAATTGATTCCCATCCGGTTATTGAAATTATATTTTGCACTAAGTACATTTTCTATCGTATTCACTTTTCTTCTCGCAAAAATAATTGCTGCCCCATTTTCTAAATAGGTATATCCGATATTATTAAACCGCATTTCGGGCCTTAAGCTATGCGACAGGGAAAAATAATTATTGAAGCGATAGCTCTGGTTGAATCTGATTTCTGTGGTGAATCCATTATAAAATTTAAAATAAGCCCGGGAAAATGCTTCAGTTGAAATGGAGTATTTTTTTGCATTATTTGATTCTACCCATCCTCCAAAAATCAAACTGGAACCCCTGCGGAAAAACCAGCCTGTTTGACGCGGTTCATAAAAATCATTTTCCCGAAACCGGAAGGATAAAAAACTACCGGCCCACCAGAGCTTTTTTGATTGAACATTAATATTAAAATTGAAACTTGACTGCTGGTATTGCTGATCTAAATTGGCGATGGGGCTGAACAGTTTGCTGTATCTTCCATTCAGGTTGATGAAAATGCGGTTGTAAAAACTTTTCGGTTCTATCCATTTATAGCCCATCCAGAACCCATGATCCAGGAAATTATTATTGGTAAAATAACCCAGGTCGTTGCTGCTGAATTTTGTATCTGTCAGTTCCTGCCACACATTGAAATTAAAACGACCACTGGTTTTGCCAAAAGTTAATTGCTGGCTGTATCCTGTTTTTATTTCACCCGGAGTTTCTTTTCCTGCCAGGTTGCTCATGGCGGCTTTTCCACCCAGGTTCCAGGTATTTTTTTTATCATTAAAATTAAAGAGGGCAGCAGTTACATTGGCATCATAATCACTTCCGCTTCTCCATACATTTGTATTCACCAGCGAAATGCTTGAATTGTTTTTCAATGTCTGATCCAGTACAAACAGGTTATAATTGGTCAGTGGATCGGTTTGGTATTTTCTTATTTCTTTTGTTGTACTGTTTTCCAGAATTGCATATTGTGATTTTGTAATTGCATTCAATACACCGATGCCTAAACCCCTTTGGGTTCTGCCGGATATTTTTGAAGCATTGATCAATTTTGATTCTGAAGGATTTTCTCTCACTGTTTCATTTGAGCCCAGGTTATTATAGACATGGTGTAAACGAAGGGGAGTGCCACCAATTCTCCTGGAATAAAATAAATTTCCTTTATTGAATAATTCAGTTCCTTCTGTAAAAAAATTCCTGTTTTCATTAAATTTTACTTCAAATGGTGTGAGATTTAAAACCTGGTTATCACTCTGTACTTGTCCAAAGTCAGGAATTAATGTAGCATCAAGAGTAAAAGCCTGGTTGATGCCATATTTTACATCCATGCCTCCATTAAAATTACTGGTAGCATTTTCCATTCCGGGCTGATTGTAGGGATAATGATTGGCGTACACAGAAAAATAAGGAGAAAATTGTAAACGTACCGGAGGCTTGATATTAGTAATACCTGTCCAGATACCTTCCTGTGTCAGAAATCCATTTACATTCGGGTCAATCGGGTTCCAGGTGAATTGTTGTTCAGTCTTTCTGCGGCGGCGGGTAATGTTCAACCCCCAGTTCTGAACTTCATCTTTTCCAAACCGAATAGCAGAATAAGGAAGAAACATTTCAAAACTCCAGCCATTATTATGGATCACAGCTCCGCTTTTCCATACAGCATTCCAGCTGAAATCTTCTCCGCCATTATTATTATTACCCTGTGGAGGAGCCATTTTAGCGTCCCATTGTTCATTCAAAGGAGTTATAAAATATTCGAATCCGTTAATTTTATCATGGTATGTATCAAAGATGATTCCTATATAATCATTGGCGCCATAGCCATCCCTGCCTTTTAATTCTGTGGCGATGCTGTCTTTGGTTCTTTCATAACAGAATCCACCAAAATAAATTCCCAGGTCATCATACATCAGGTAAGCAATGGTTTTTGTTTCAGGGTTTTCCGGGGCTCCCACTTTGGGCCGAAACTCAACCAGGTCTGTCATGATCGCAGCATCTTTCCAGGCGGCATCATCAATCAGCCCGTCAATTTTCACTTTTTGATTGGTTCGTTTTGCTTCCAGTTGCCGGGGAGCAGTGTTTTGTGCAGAGGAGTGCAGGCAAAAAAATACACCAGCCCCCAGGGATAAAATGGTTTTGATTTTCATGGCTATACTTTTGTTTTGACGAATGCTACGCTTTACATGTTACAGTTGGTGTGTGTCATAACTACTAAATCTTTCGTAGAATAAAAATAATAACAGATAATAAAAAAAAATTTGCTTTTAGGTAAGCGGTAGTAAGTTCTTGACGAGTGGTTAAAAAAAGGGGGCGTTAACTTTTTATTGGGAAAAGAAAAGAGATGATGGGGTCAGCTCTTATAAATATTTTTCAAAAATTTTATTTTAATTCAACAAACTCTTTTCTTTCACGATTTTCACTTTCTCCTGTTCCCTGATCGCATTCCATCCGCCAATTACATTCCGGAGATTATGAACACCCTGGCGTTTTAATAAAGAGGAGGCAATCACACTCCGGTAACCCCCGGCACAATGTACATACAGGTTCTGATTGTCTTCGAAATCTGCCATGCTTGCAGGATCGGTCATTTCATTCAATGGTAAGTTGATAGCTTCCGGCAAATGGCCCTCTGCAAATTCAATTGGTTTTCTCACATCCAAAACCACCATATTAAAATCGTAGTTCAAATCCATGATTAGTTCATCAGCTTCTACATCTACAATCATATCCAATTTTTCTCCGGCATCTTTCCATGTTTTAAAACCGCCGTCAAGATAACCCTGCACTTTATCAAAGCCCACTCTTGACAGCCGGATGATGCTTTCTTTTTCTTTTCCCGGTTCTGTAACCAGCAGCATGGGTTTATCAAAGGGTAAGAGACTACCTGCCCATTCAGCAAAACGGCCATCAAGTCCAATACAAATTGATCCGGGGACAAAGCCTATTGTAAATTCATTTTCATTTCTTGTATCAAGAATTATAGTGTCTTCATTTATTAAACTTTTAAACGTTTCAACTTTTAAATCTTTTAAACCATTCATCAATAACTTTTCCATGCTTTCATATCCCTCTTTATTTATTTGTGCATTGATGGGAAAATATTGCGGTGGAGCTGTCATACCATCCCTCACCGATTTAATAAATTCTTCTTTTGTTACAGCCTGTAATGCGTAATTATGTTTTTTCTGTTCGCCAATGGTACTGAAAGTTTCATTGCTTGAATTTTTGCCACAACTACTGCCGGCGCCATGAGCCGGGTACACAATCACATTATCATCCAGTGGAACTAATTTTTTATGAATACTGTCATACATCATTCCGGCCAGGTCTTCCATGGTTAACACAGAGCCTTGCTGTGCCAGGTCGGGCCGGCCTACATCGCCTACAAATAAGGTATCGCCTGTAAATACACAATGGTCTTTCCCGTTTTCATCTTTCAGTAAATAACAACTTGATTCCAGCGTATGGCCG
>DATDPZ010000182.1:0-2534 GCA_035292525.1 Chitinophagaceae bacterium | reverse complement strand
TTTTTTTATAAAACCTGCAAATATTGTTTAAGCCGCAATCTTCACAGTTGGGATTCCTTGCTTTACAGACATATCGTCCATGTAAAATCAACCAATGATGTGCTATGTGAATGAATTCCCCGGGTATGTTTTTGACCAACTCTTTTTCTACATGGTAGGGAGTAAGAGAGGATTGATTTGCCAGCCCCAGTCGTTTACTTACCCGGAATACATGTGTGTCAACCGCCATGTTGGGTTGTTTGTCAATAACCGAAGTAATGACATTGGCTGTTTTTCTTCCCACACCCGGCAGCTGAATTAATTCTTCAAACGTCATCGGAATCTTTCCCTCAAAATTTTCCATCACTTTTTTTGCCATACCCAGCAAGTGCTTTGTCTTATTATTGGGGTAGGATATACTTTTTATAAGCGGAAATAACTCTTCAAAATTTGACTTACTGAGCGAGGCAATATCCGGAAATTTTTTAAAAATTGAAGGAGTGGTCAGGTTGACTCTTTTATCGGTGCATTGTGCCGATAAGATAACAGCTACTAATAACTGGTAAGGATCAGTATAAACCAATTCGGTTTCTGCCACCGGCTTATGTTGAAGAAAATAATTTATGACATGTTGGTAGCGTTCTTTCCGGGTCATACTGCAAGATAAGATGAAGCTTTAAAAAGAATAAAATTTAACCAGCAGGAAAAAAGATTGCCTTAAAACAAAAAACATCCTGGCAGGCAGGATGCATAATAATTTTTTTAAAAACAGACCTGGTTATTTGATCAGCTCAGCTGAATGCTCCCGTGCATAATTCAAAACATTCAAAACTACTTCTGTTCGCGGCGACTGCTTGATTTTGTCTAATCTTTGCATGGAAGTTTTCAATACGCTCAGTTTCTCTCGAAGTGTCCAGTCCTTTTTTAAAGCTTGCTCAATGGCAGCGGTTTGTTTAGGAGTTGTCTCCTTGTACAAATACAATAATAAATCTTCGGGTGTAAAATTTGTCATTAGCATCCAATTAAAGTCCTTAAAAGTTGTTGTCCTAAAAGAAATCGAAAATGTAACGTCCGGTAATAAAACGGAAGATAAGATGCCTTATTGTGCCAATAAAACTTAATTGTTTACCACTTCGGGGTTTTCCGTTATTAAGAAAAGGTCCTCATTGTCCTTTTTCATCAGGTATTTTTCCCTTGCATATTTTTCTAAAGTAGCAGGGTTGGTCTTAAGTAGCTCTAATTCAGTTGATTCTTTCGCTATTTCTTTCTGGTAATAGGATTTGCTTTCTTTCAGGTTATTGAGTTCCCGGGTATGTTCCAGTTGTGAATAAATATCCCGGGGATCAAAAAAAAGCATCCAGACGATAAAGCCTGCACCGCATAATAAGTATTTACTTCTTAGCCAGGCAGGGATTTGGTTTAGTAATTTCATGATATTGATTCTTTGTTTATAGTTCAATATTTATGGTAAAAGTTTCCATGAACAATGAACCATATTCTATGAACTATTGACCAAATTTAATCTTTCCTTTTGGATAAACTGCCGACATGCCTAACAATTCTTCAATTCTCAACAGCTGATTATATTTAGCTATGCGGTCGGTGCGGGATGCACTTCCGGTTTTTATCTGTCCGCAGTTCAGGGCCACAGCAAGATCTGCAATGGTAGTGTCTTCTGTTTCCCCGCTTCTATGGCTCATAATGCAGTTGTACCCGTTATGCTGTGCAAGCGTCACGGCATTGATGGTTTCAGTGATGGTGCCAATCTGGTTTACTTTTACCAGTAGTGCATTTCCAATACCTTTATCAATACCCTTTTGTAATCTTGTTTCGTTTGTTACAAACAAGTCATCGCCTACTAACTGAATTTTATTACCTAGTTTTTTTGTCAGCAATTTCCAGCCGTCCCAGTCGTCTTCGGCCATTCCATCTTCTATAGAAACGATAGGGTAACTGTTGACCCATTTGGCCCAGTAATCAACCATTTTTTCAATACTTAGTTTTTTACCGTCTGATTTATGAAAATGATAAATCTTTTTTGCACTATCATACATTTCACTTACGGCAGGATCCATGGCAATGACTACCTGGCTACCTGTTTTGAAGCCGGCAGCTTTGATGGCTTCCATCACCGTATCAATTGCTTCTTCATTGCTTTGAATATCGGGAGCAAAACCACCTTCATCACCCACATTGGTACTGTATCCTTTTTTCTTCAACACTGTTTTTAATGTATGAAATATTTCTACTCCCCAGCGAAGGCCTTCGCTGAATGTGGCAGCTCCTACCGGCATTACCATAAATTCCTGGAAATCTATTTTGTTATCTGCATGTGCACCTCCGTTTAATATATTCATCATGGGGATGGGCAACACTTTGGCATTTGTTCCACCAATATACCGGAATAAAGGAAGGGCTGCTTCTTCTGCGGCGGCTTTTGCAACGGCCATACTAACAGCCAGGATGGAGTTGGCGCCTAATTTTCCTTTATTAGCGGTGCCATCCAGCCGGATCATCATTTCATCAATGCCGGTTTGATCTGCCACATCATATCC
>DATDPZ010000181.1:0-5767 GCA_035292525.1 Chitinophagaceae bacterium | reverse complement strand
GACGAGTCTCCTCCCGAACTTAATAGAATCGGGAATTAAAACACCAGGAGGGACTCGTCGCTTAAGGGAAGTATAACATTTCCTTATCCCTTTGTACAGCATCCTGTGGAAAAGTGGAGCATCATCAATAAAGTCTTCCTGTCGGAAAACAGGTTTGTAATTCCCCTTTAGAGTCTGTCCCGTCTGTACGGGAGGGTAGGGGCAAAAGCGAAAATTTAGAATGAACCTTATTCTTTTCTGAAATGTATTTAAAAGTCACCAAAAAAAATCCAACTTCCATTTCCTCCCTCTCCTCTTCCTCCCTCTCCATTTATGGAGAGGGCTGGGGTGAGGTACAAAACCCCGCCTTTCGACGGGGTCTTCCTTACCCTTTTCGGGTATTCCACCACTTTACCAGCTTTTTAATCAACAGGGACATCAAAAAACTCACGATGGCTCCGATGGATGCAAGGATCATGGTCCTTACAATATCGGCACTGTTAATATTCACCAGCAGGATGGTGAGGGTACCACCAAGGGTAGTGGTCTTTGTAATGGCAGGTTCATTCATATCTTTATTTTTGAATAATCCCTGTCATTACTGCTTCTCATTTTTAACCGCAGCCTGGCTTACTGCACCCACCACACCCCCGGCTACCGCCAGGTAACCCGCCACTTTTATAATGACGGCTGGCAAAGCAACTGGTGTAGCGTATATCGCTGCGTTTACAGCAGCCAGTGTCAAACCAATTCTCCTTAGTTTCTTAAAAAACCTGGGCGTTGGTTTTTTCATCCTTGTTACAATCTCCTTCATGATTTACTGATTGAATAAATAAAAAAATTTTGTTTCCTTTTTCCAGCACAGGTAGTATCTCCTTGCTTATGCTTTCAAATGCTTGCCTGGATTTTATTCCCTTGCCGGCTCCCGTTAAAAATGAAACCGGAGCAATACAGCCCTTCAATTCTTTCAGCGCATCATTGGCCGGATGAATTAAAATATAACTTCGGTTGGGTACATCAATTAATTTAAAATGATTCCCGAAGCGTTTGCTGTATCTTTTTTTCAGTTCGTATGTTCCTTCCGGTATACACGACACTTGAGGATCGTTATTTTTCCATGGTAGCTCTATAACAGAGCATATCCTGTCTCCGTTCAGGAGAAGTTCCCCGTTCGTGCCGGTGGGATAATAAGTTCTGATCAGCTCCAGTTTCATATTTTTTTGTTTAAAAAATAAAAGATACCTGCGGGACTATTCTCCGCTTACTTCCACAAGGGCAAGTGCATTGAATGCTCCGTTTTTAAGCGGATACATCACCCCGTTCACCTGCTGGTAAAACTCAATTCCCAATACAAGAAACAGAGGCTTTGTACTGTTGGCCGTCACATTACTCACCATATTGATCGCTGCCGTCATGGTTGCATCCCATGGCAGTTCCGCTGTGTTTTTAATATCAGCGGTATAACTGCCCTGCTCAAAATCAATTTCCGCTCCGGCAGAAATGATTCTGAAATGGGTAGTGCCTCCCGGTGCTGCAACCATATTAACCGGAACAAATGCGGGTATATCTACAGATAGTTCCCCGTTCACCCTGTTAATGTTGCCGCTGAATGGTGCAAATAAAGTCGTGCCCAGTTTGCTGTTAACATTGAATTCAAACCCCTTTAGTAACCCGGCTTCGCCATCAATCACATTCCTGGCTCCTCTTGGATTTACTTCGTCCGCCTTGATGACTCTCATCATTTCTCTTGTCAGTCTTGCAATCATGCGGCTGTCAGAAATATTCTGAAGCAGGGATCGCAATGCCGTCCGCAAAAACTTGCCTGCTTTTCCCGCTCTTCCGAATTCAGCGCCGTTTTCACGGGTGCGTTGAAAAGCCGGGTCATTGGCAATGCGGTTTGCATTCAAACTGCCTTTCTCTCTGGCTATAAATCCGTCCTTCGATTTGTAAAAGGTGATGTTGCCGATAGTTCCCTGTAGGGGTATGATTCCTTTTTGTTGTGCCATTGTTATTTTTTTTAATTAAAAGATCAGCATGATTAACAGGCTCATCCTGTTTAAGCCTCACTGCAGTTGCCAAGCTTCAGCATAGCAGTATTTTGTTTTTTGCAATTGCACAACAAGAATAAAAAGCAATAAGGGAGAATGAAAATCAAATGACCGCTGATGCCATTTATGCCACATGCAGCTTTTAATACCTTTAGTACCGGCTATTACTGTTCCTGCCACATGCTTCCTCAAGCCTTACTTCATAGCAAAGCCCACTCAAAGCCCACTCAAAGGCCACTCAAAAGCGTATATAGATTACAACGCTGTTGCTGTTCAATTTTTAAAAGTGTACTACTGACAATCTTTAAATACCGGCAACCGATTCAGATTAATCACGCAAAGGAGTTAGAAATCCCTGATTATCTTTTCCATACTTATAAAACAGGGCTGATGAATATTTATAATCATCCGGCTATTTACTTACCCTTACCCGAACAGGATTTTCATGAATGTATTTAAGCATTTGCAAAAAAATTTTCTCTGACCAGATTTCAATTGAAAGCAGGTGAGACTTAAAGAACACCGTCGGGGTAAAATACAATGGGAGATAAACAGAAATCGTTTTGATGAAGTTAATCGTTTTACGTTTTTGGTTTTGGGATACCGGCAGGCAGTGCTGGTATTATAATTTCATTAACCCGAAAAATATTATTTACTTAATGACAGCAGTTCTCAGGTTTTTAAAAAGACCTGCTGTCGTTTTTTTATTTTATAAAAAACGAACCGCATAATATGACCCCGACAATTGAAATACGAAGTTTTTGGGTGTTGAGGAACAAGGGTTTTGTAATTTTAAGTTTCGTATAATTCATTTATATTTGAGTTGCAGGCAACCCTTTCTGACACATCCTGATTGAATTTATGTAATTTTTGTACTACTTGAATCTTTAAAGTAAAAAATGAAAAATTATGTATTACTTACATCACTTTTTTTCTGTTTGAAGAATACAAAAGCCCGGTAAAAAATGCACATAACAGAAAAGCTATTAAACGGTACAATTAGAATAGAAGCGGTTAATAAAAATGTAACAGGTACAGGTTTCTTTTTTACATTTTACGCAGATAAAGAAAAACAAAAAACTATTCCTGTCATTATAACAAATAAATACGTAATTAATGGGCTCGATCAAATCAGACTGTTTTTCAGAAAAGTAAAGAATAATGAACCCGGCTATAGAAAACCTTTTATCGTTACTATACCAAACGACACAAATACTGTAATACAACATCCTGATAAGGACATTGATTTAGTGGCTATACCTGCTGCATAAATTTATGCAGAGCTTGATAAAAAGGCATAGGAATATATTATATCGCTTCTGATGAGAGTAGAATACCTGATGACTCCACCCAAAAAGCTGAACTGAAATCAATTGAAGATGTTGAAAAAGCATGAAAGCTGATTAATTGAATTTTTGAATAAAAAAATTTCCGGATGTTATTATTAGGTATTGATCTTGGCACCTCTTCTATAAAAGTATCAGTTGTTGATGCACACTCACAGGTTTGTATTGCATCATTGCAATACCCGGAAACAGAAACTGAAATTATTTCTTTACAATCCGGCTGGGCAGAACAATCTCCGGATAAATGGTGGGAACAGGTGCAAACAGCCATTTTAAAATTACATGCACAGCACAAATACAATTCACAGGATATTGCTGCCATTGGCATCGCTTACCAGATGCACGGACTCGTTGTAGTTGACAAGCAAAAAAATGTTTTACGAAACAGCATTATCTGGTGCGACAGCCGTGCAGTGGAAACAGGCGAAAAAGCATTTGAAGAAATTGGAAAAGAAAAATGTTTACTTCATTTATTAAACTCACCCGGAAATTTTACCGCTTCAAAACTGGCATGGGTAAAACATCATGAACCGGAGTTGTATGACAAGATTGATAAAATAATGTTGCCGGGAGATTTTATTGCCATGAAACTTACCGGTCATTTAACAACCAGTATCTCCGCTTTGTCAGAAGGCATCTTCTGGGATTTTCAGCAAAATGAATTATCAAAAGACGTTTTTGAAAACTTTGGATTTACCACTTCATTCATCCCGGAAATAAAGGATGTTTTTGCAGAGCATGGAAAAATAACAGCAATGGTGGCCTCCGCTTTATCATTGAAAAAAGGAATACCTGTTACTTATAAAGCTGGCGATCAGCCAAACAATGCCTTATCACTAAATGTGCTTCAGCCCGGAGAAGTAGCTGCATCAGCCGGTACCAGTGGCGTCATTTATGGAGTCAGCGATCAATTAATTTATGACAGTGAATCAAGGATAAATACATTTGCACATGTAAATTATACAGCTCCCTCTCCTTTGGAGAGGGTGGGGGCTGAGGCACGGTTGGGCGTTCTGTTATGTATAAATGGAACAGGTATTTTGAACCGGTGGATAAAAAATATAGCTGGCGATGGTATGAGTTATCAGCAAATTAATGAAGCAGCAAAAACAGTTAATGCCGGAAGTGAAGGAGTAATGATTTTCCCATTTGGAAACGGCGCCGAAAGAATGTTAAACAACAGAACTGTTCAGGCACATATTCAAAACATAGATTTAAACAGGCATAACCAATCACATTTATTTCGTGCTGTACAGGAAGGAATTGCCTTTGCTTTCCGCTATGGTCTTGACATTATGCGTCAGAATGGAGTAAATCCGCAAATCATCCGGGTTGGCAAAGCCAATATGTTTTTAAGCGAAGTTTTTACGGAATGTTTTGTAAATACTTTGAACGTTCCGGTAGAAATGTATCACCAGGATGGAAGCACCGGAGCAGCAATAGGAGCCGGACTGGGTGCAAAAATATTTTCAGGAACAAATGATGCTTTCAGAAACTTTAAGCCAATAGAATTGGTAGCACCAATCAGCCACAAAATTTATAATGAGCTTTACCATCATTGGCTGGCACAATTACAAAGACAATTAAACTGATTTAGTAATTTTTAAAAATAAGAGTATGTCAATTGTAACCGGAAGCAAAGAGTTTTTTAAGGGAATAGGAAAGATTGACTATGAAGGCCCGCAGTCTGACAATCCGCTTGCTTATCGCTGGTATGATGAAAATAAAAAAGTGGCAGGTAAAACGATGAAAGAATACCTGAGGTTTGCCTGTGCTTACTGGCATTCCTTCTGTGGCAGTGGTGCTGATCCTTTTGGTGAGTCCACTCACTTATTTCCCTGGAATAAAAAAACAGATGCGGTGGAAAGAGCCAGGGATAAAGCAGATGCTGCCTTTGAGTTTATTACCAAATTAGGATTGCCTTATTATTGTTTTCATGACGTAGATGTAGTTGACTTTACCAACGATGTGAAAGAAAACGATAAGCGGCTTCAGGCCATCACGGCTTACCTTGATGAGAAACAGAAAGCAAGTGGCGTAAAATTATTATGGGGAACTGCCAACCTTTTTACAAACAGGAGGTATATGAATGGAGCATCCACCAATCCCGACTTTCATGTACTGGCACATGCCGGTGCACAGGTGAAAGCAGCTATGGATGCCACTATTACATTGGGTGGAGAGAATTATACTTTCTGGGGCGGCAGGGAAGGATATATGAGTTTACTCAATACCAATATGAAAAGGGAAAAAGAGCATTTTGCAAAATTTTTACATACCGCCAGAGACTATGCAAGAAAAAATGGTTTCAAAGGGAAATTTTTTATTGAACCAAAACCCTGTGAACCCTCCAAGCACCAATATGATTATGACAGTGAAACAGTGATCGGTTTT
>DATDPZ010000180.1:0-6362 GCA_035292525.1 Chitinophagaceae bacterium | reverse complement strand
TTAGGATTGGTATTATTATAAAAAAATACTGACCGCTTTGTAAGATCCACAGCTGCAGCCCTGGTTATTGCAAGATCATTATTGCCAAGCATAATATAATACCGGGCCGCCAGTGCTCTTAATGTATTAGCCAAATCAATTTCACTTCCAACCGAAGCTGTAAAAGTAGAAGGAATGGTTGTAGAGCCAAGCAATGTGGAAGCCTCATCAAGAAGGGTAACAGCAGCCTGAAGTGCTTCAGTTCTTGTAGCAAAAACAGCATTTGCACCAGTAATGATTGGAACTTTTTCCCAGAAAACAGACATAGTACCTAAGGCCATTGCTTTATATAAATGTCCATAAATGCGAATTGCATTTTTAGTATTCACTTCACTTACCAAATCAGAACCGTTGATAAGCTTTTGTGCTTCGCTACTTACAATATTTGCCGTGGTCCATAAACTCCCGATGACCCCATTATTTGGAGCCAGGTTATTGCCTCCATTTTCTACCTGTGCCAGGTCAGCATTTCCGGCATTCAAAACGGTTGCTTCTTTAGTGGTAAGGCTGCTGGCAGATATACCCTGATAAACTACCGAAGCAGCAAGAACATTAGTAGCAAACCGGTTTTTTATTCCTACTATCAGCCGGGTCAATCCTTCTACGGTATTAAGAACTTCGACATCAGTAGGAGCATTGGGGTTAGTATATTCTTTTTTGCAGGCAGTTTGAGTCAGGAAAACAAACGCCAATAAGATGATGATTATTTTTTTCATAAATTACTTTTTAAAAGTTAGTAATTATTGATAACTGGAATGTTCTTGGTATTGGTAGCGAACCAAAATCAGTGCCTCTTACGTAAGACTGACCGGCAGAATTAATCTCCGGATCAAAGCCACGGTATTTATCAATAGAGAATATATTTCTTCCCACTAACGACACTTTTACACTTTCAGCAAATTTTAATTTGGGAAATGTATAGCTCAAAGCCAGTTCACGCAGTTTTGTGAATGACCCGTCCTCTATATGATCTTCCTGAATACGGGGTCCGATAAAACCACCAATGGCTGCAACCCAACCTCGTGGTAATTCACCCCGAAGTTCTTTAGCAGCTGTGGGTCCGCTGCCCACATTATTCCGGGTAATCCAATCCCAGTTATAAACTTCAAAACCATATACCCCATCCCACTGCATACGCAAAGACCAGTTTTTATACACGAATTCGTTTACCAGTGTGGCTGTAAAATCAGGATTAGGATCACCCAAAACTTTTCTTAATGGTGTGCCGGTAGGTTGTCCGTTGGCATCTCTCTGTTCAAGGCCTGTTACAGGATCGCCCCTTTCTACCTGTGGCAACATAAATCCATTTACATCTCTTAATAATAAACTACCGTCCGGTTTGCGGGCAAAATAATTAATATAATACACGCCGACAGGCTGGCCAAGTAAAATTCCCTGTGTATTTGATGCATCAAAACCGATAAAAGTAGCGTTACGATAAACTTCAGATACTTTATTCTTGTTTTTGTTTAAAAGTAAGGATGCATCCCATCTGAAATTACCTGATTTCAGAGGGGTTCCTGTAATCATTGTTTCAAAACCTTTATTCGTCATTTTTCCCAGATTGTCAATAATAGATGCAGCCCCATTGGAAGGAGAAAGATTGAATGGCAGTACCAGGTCAGTGATGGTTTGATTATATACTGTGAATTGCAATCCAAGTCTGCCATTGAAAAACTGCATATCGGCTCCGGTTTCCCATTCTTCTTTAGTTTCTGGTCTGATGTTTTCGTTCCCTATTCTGTTGAGAGGCGCAAATCCTCCACCAGTATAAATAACAGGCTGATAGACGTTAAAACGATCATATGGACCAATACCTGTTAAATTGCCTGCCTTGCCATATGAGAAACGAAATTTAAGTGTATTGAACCAATTGTCTGTGCCGGAATTACTCCAGAAATCTTCGTCAGAAATATTATAACTGAAGCTGGCTTTCGGATAAAAAATATTCTGTGCATTATTTCCGAATGCAGAAGAACCATCAAATCTTCCGGCAA
Source organism: Chitinophagaceae bacterium (assembly GCA_035292525.1). Taxonomy (GTDB): domain Bacteria; phylum Bacteroidota; class Bacteroidia; order Chitinophagales; family Chitinophagaceae; genus VBAS01. The sequence continues at coordinate 4,326 of DATDPZ010000180.1, read as the reverse complement.
GAGTAAGGAACATTTTATTTTTGTAGCCCAAAGTTTGCTGCAGAAAATATCCAAATACAGATTGCTCAGTTCTTCTGTCAACAGGAGCAGCAAATAGATTTTGTGCGGCGCCAATAGTACTGACCAGTGGCACCAGATCACGGCCTTCCTGTGCATTATATGATGTTTTAATGTACTGAGCAGTATATCCTAAGCTGGTTGTTGATTGTAAATCAGCAATTGGTTTAAAAACATAAGAGCCAACCACATCACTTGTCCATTGAAAATAATTAAAGCGGGCATAACTCACATAACCATCAGGGAAGAAACCAGCAGCTACAAGAGCTTCATAAGGCATTCTTGGCTGAAAAGTATTTCCAGATTGAGAATAAGTGTCAAAGCCATTGGTAACATCAATATTCAAACCTTTAATAGGAGTCAGGGAAAGTTTTAAATCAGTTAGTACCCGGTTTGTTTCCTGGGATATATCAAATGTTTCAATTACAGTAAGCGGGTTTACCCTCAATCTTTCCACATGTTGCAAATTTCCGTTTGCATCTCTTTCTTCAGCATTCCACACGTTATCTATAATCGTCATGGTACTTACAGGAGAAAAAAAGTTGTTACCGTTGGGAAGATCGTTACTTTTTGAATTGGTAAAAGCTGTACCCCCAGATAACTTAATCCAATTATTAAGTGTCAGGTCTGTTCTTACTTTCACTCCATAGCGTTGAAAATCCGTATTGCGTACAATTCCTTCGTTCCGTAAATAAGATGCCGAAAAATAATAGTTGCCTTTGTCGCCACCGCCTATAACAGATATATGATTATCCGTTCCCACAGATGTTTTGAAAATATTGTCCTGATAATCGTACCGGTTAACTGCATATGTATTTTGATCCAGTCGTCCACCCAGAGCTGCAGGTCCGGTGCCGGGTACTGCTCCCTGGTTTCCCCGAAGATTGGCAATGGTTGTCAGCCGGTCTCCTACTGTAGATAATCGGGTATCACCCGGATAGCCAAAACGCCGGGGAACATCATTCATCTCCCAGCGATTACGAAGAGAGTTGGATTGAACACTGGTAGTAAGCGTAACTTTTGGTTTACCGCTACTTCCTTTTTTGGTAAAAATCTGAACAACTCCGTTTGATGCTCTTGAACCATAAATTGCAGCGGCAGCAGCACCATTAATTACTTCAATTTTTTCAATGTCATTTGGATTAATATCTACCAGGCGATTGTTACCTGCTGCTATTCTCGAACCCTGAGCGTCCCCATTTAGATTAATAACATTAACTGAACTGTTATCAATTATAACTCCATCAACGATATAAAGTGGTTCGGAAGAACCAAAAATAGAACCCACCCCTCTTAATCTAATGGAAATACCTCCGCCCGGATCGCCTGAGTTTTGGGTAACCTGGGCACCCATTACCCGGCCATTAAGCATTGCACTAAGATTACTGGCTCCTGTATTTTGCAACTGCCTGGCATTAATTGTAGAAATTGAATTACCCAATTGTTTTTTTGATGCACGGCCAAGAGTACCAGTCAATATTACTTCATCCAAGCCCAATGCATCTTCAGCCAGTTGAACATCTGCTCTGTAAGAAGATGCTTCCCCAACCTGGATAGATTGTTCTTTAGATTTAAACCCAACGCCTGAAAATTCAATCGTATAATTTCCTGCTCGAATACCTGCAGTAAAACTATAGTTGCCCGACGCTTCAGTAACTCCGCCATAGTTTGTATTCTTTATTGCCACAGAAATGTAGGGAATGCCTTTCCCGTCAGCAGCAGTTACTTTTCCGCTTATACTTACCTGGGCAAATAAGACAAGCGAGGTCATCAGTGTTAGCAGGGTTAAAGAAATGCGTATTTGCATTTGCCTTAACAATTGTTTTTGATTCATAATTTTTTAAATTAAGTTTTTAAATAAGCAGTCTGAAAAAATAGTTTTCATGAGTAATAAATTATAATATCTGCATTCCCTTTCTTTTGAAAGAGGAAAAAATTTCTTCTTCGGGATCCATTTCAGTGATCATGATATCCAGTTCATCAAGGTCCGCTACTTTTATTTTTTGCTGTGTGTTCACCTTTTCAGCAATGGTTAATGCCACCACTTTTTTAGAAGCCTGGATCATTGCCTTTTTTACCTGAACCACATCCCAGTCATTGTCTGTAAGACCAACTTCTGTATCAATAGCATTAATTCCCAGAAAACAAATATCTGCACTGATCTGTCCAATTTTTGTAATGGCATCACCCCCTACCGTTATTTTTGAGTTTTTTGAAATGCGATCTCCAATAAAGATTACTTCAATAGTCGGGTGCTGGATATATTCCAAAGCAGCCGGTAAACTTCCGGTGAAAAAAGTAGCACGAAGGTGATGCGGTAAAGCTTTTGCTAATTCTATAATGGTGGTTCCGCCGGTGGTAAGTACAAACATGCCGTCTCTTATCAGTGACACTGCTTTTTGTGCAATCAGTTTCTTATTGTCGTGGGAATAAACTCCGTTTGATTGAAATGAAACATGAAAAGATTTTGATAAGGCCCCACCATGTACTTTAATAATATCTCCGGATTCTGCCAACTCAGAAAGATCGCGGCGGATAGTATCTTCTGAAACATTAATTGCTTCACAGAGATCAGAAGTCAATACTTTATTATGCAGGTTTATCTCTCTAAGTATAAACTCTTGTCTTTCCTTTTTAAGCATAATTAAGCAGTAAGTTGCAATAGTGAAGCTAAGTAAAATCCCGAAACCTGCAAAAAAATGCAAGATTTTTAAAAAATCCTGCAAAAACAAGTATAATCGGTTAGATTTGAATCCATTTCCAATTTCAAACTATATTTAAAACTATGAACCCAAATATTGAAAAGCTTTATAAAATTGGATCCAAACAGGAAAGACTGATTATTGGCCTCATGAGCGGTACTTCATTCGATGGGTTGGATATAGCTCTTTGTAAAATACATGGTAAAGGATCTGAAACAAAGGTTGATTTGTTGAAATTTGAAACAAGGGAATATCCTGCTGAATTCAAAGAAGAATTAAAATCTGTTTTTTCCCGCAGGGATGCTGACCTGGAAAAGGTATGTGTGTTGAATGCCTGGGTAGCATTAAAACAGGCTGAGCATATTAATGTCTGTTTAAAAAAATGGAATTATAAAAAAGAAGAAATTGATTTGATCGCCAGTCATGGACAAACAATTTATCATGCTCCGAAATTTTTACATCCGGATGATAAATTTCCCAACGCCACTTTGCAGATTGGGGACGGCGATCATATCGCTGTGGCAACCGGCATCATTACTATCAGCGATTTCCGTCAGAAGCATATTGCAGCAGGCGGAGAAGGAGCCCCGCTGGCTGTATATGGCGATTACCTCATTTTTTCAAAAAAAGAAGAGAACAGGATCATGTTGAATATTGGCGGCATTGCCAATTTCACATTCCTGCCCGGCAACCTGGATGCCACAAAAGTATTCAGTACTGATGTAGGCCCGGGCAATACCATGATGGATGCCCTGATGCAGAAAAATTTTCCTGAAAAATATTTTGATGAGGGAGCAACAATTGCTAAAGCAGGAAAAATAAATAATGAATTGTTGAATGAACTTAAAAACCATTCTTTTTTTTCCGGTTCATTTCCTAAAACTATTGGCCCGGAATTATTTAATCTTCCCTATTTACAAAATGCACAAAAAAAATCTGCTACAGAATCACTTTCCGTAGCGGACCAGATGGCCACATTAAATAAATTTTCTGCCGATATGATCGCAGAAGCTATATTAAGAAGCATAGGCGATCTGAAAGGATTTTCTGTATATGTCAGTGGAGGTGGTATGCATAATCCTTTATTGATGGAAAATATAAAATCCCGGTTGGCGGGTGTTGAGTTTTTTTCTACCAGCCTTCTTCAGATACACCCGGATGCAAAAGAAGCAGTGCTGTTTGCATTGCTTGCCAATGAATGTATTGCCGGAGGCCCGCTAAAAATGGGAACAGGCCGGAATAAAATTCCGTATGTAACGATGGGGAAGGTCAGTTTCCCGGATTAATTTTTTTATTCTACTTGAAAATCCACCTGAACATCACCCCACATCAGAGAAACTTTTCCGCTCTTATTTATGGCAAATGTCATTTTCTCCGTAAATGATGATGATTTTCCGGGTTTTACTTTAACACGTAAAGCATCTTCTGCTTCTTTGTAATTTGTTCCCCATTGCTTCCATGTTTTGTTGAAAATAATAACCCACTCTTCTGCACCCGGAATACTATAGAGGCCGTACTTTCCGGCAGGAAGAGGCTGGCCCTCTACTTTTACATCTTTACTTACTTC
>DATDPZ010000179.1:0-15471 GCA_035292525.1 Chitinophagaceae bacterium | reverse complement strand
TTTCAATAACCAGTAAGGTGCCGTTAGATATTTCAGCAGGCCAGTCATTCAGATGCCCGCCCAGGGTGCGGATAATGGTTTGGGTACCCAGAATTTTTTTAAGGTCATGGTGAGGTTCAGAAAAAAATTTTTTCAACCAGGTTTTGCCATATACCGTTTTTGTAAAATTCAGTTTATGAAAAATAGAAAACTCTTCTTCCTGGTGAAAGACGGAGATGTCGTTGTATGTTACCTGGTCGAGAATCATTATGAATAAATTCCAAATATCAAATTACAAGCATCAATTAAATAAGAAAATACAAAATTAACCACCACCTCTTTTATTCAGAATCGCAGTAAAAATCAATTTTAATTCTATGGATTCCTGTCTCAACGCTTTTCTCCCGGTTTCCATTTCTTGTGTGTTGTCTGTAATCACAAGCCTGAGCCAATAAGCACTTTCCTTGGCTTCCCTTCTGCAAGTTTTTATTTTCATTTTAAAATCCTTTTCACCAAGATTTTCATTGGCTTCAATATAATTAGCCCCCGGTGAACTTCCAGCTCTGATCAATTGTGAAGCATAAACATTATTAGCAATGTTCTTTGGTAATTTTAATGCAAAATCCCTGATACGTTCGGCAAATATTGCTGTACGTTCCTCCAAATCGTATATTTTATTTTTTTCTTCCAATTGAATTTTAGTGCTTACCGGTCGAAAACCAGCCGCTGCCCTTTCTGAGATTCATTAAAGACCCCATTTTCCCCGACACTACTGTCCGGGCAGGCATAAGCCAGATGACCACTGACAAAAGTATGTGTGATACTGGCTGGAAATTCAAAACCTTCCAACGGGCTCCAGCCGCATTTATATAATATATTTTCTTTTGAAACTTTTGTGTTTTGGTTTAAATCTGCCAAAACCAAATCGGCATGATATCCTTCCCTGATATAACCTCTTTCTTTTATCTGAAAACAATCCGCCACTGCATGACTCATTTTCTCTGCAATTTTTTCCAGTGATATTTCCCCCTTTTTATAATAATGAAGCATCAGCAACAAGGGATGCTGTACAAGCGGTAAACCAGCAGCCCCCTCCAAAGCCCCGCTTGCTGAAATATTTTTATTGTTGGGAAATTTTTCGGTTAATAAATGCGGGGCATGATCCGTTGCTATCACATCCAGCCTGTCATCCAGCAAAGCTTTCCACAAAGCTTCTTTATTGTGCGGCGCTTTAATAGCTGGATTGCATTTGATCCGGTTGCCCAATCTTGCATAATCGTCACTGCTGAAATGAAGATGATGAACACATACTTCTGCAGTGATTCTTTTTTCTTTCAAAGGCATCATATTGGAAAAAAGTTCCAATTCCTTTTCAGTAGAAATATGCAGAATATGTAAACGGGTATTGTACTTTTTGGCTATTTGAATAGCAAGCAAAGAAGATTCGTAACAGGCTTCTTCATCACGAATGACCGGATGATCTGCAATGGTCAGTTCACGATTCTGCAGTTTTAGTTTTTCTGAATTTCTTTTAATAATTCTTTCATCTTCGCAGTGTGTGGCAATGAGCACTTCACTTTCCCGGAAAATTTTATCCAGTGTATTGGGATTATCTACCAGCATATTTCCGGTAGAGGCGCCCATAAAAATTTTTACACCGCAAACATTTTTTCTTTTATCATTTGTTTTTAATACTTCCTCTGCATTATCGTTTCCCGTACCCATAAAAAAAGAATAGTTTGCCAGGGAAGAGTGGGCAGCAATAGCATATTTTTCTTCCAGTAATTCCTGGGTTAGTGCATTGGGAATAGTATTGGGCATTTCCATATAGCTGGTAACCCCACCTGCCACAGCCGCTTTCGATTCGGTGTAAATAGTTGCTTTATGTGTAAGGCCGGGTTCGCGGAAATGAACCTGGTCATCAATAGCGCCTGGAAATAAATATTTTCCTTCCCCGTTTATTTCAATAAAATCTGTGTTAATCTGAGAAATCTGTGGCAAAACTTTTTCAATTCTTCCATTTTTCAAAAAAACATCTGCTACAGTTATCTTCCCTTCGTTAACAACCTGTACATTCCTGATCAGGTAATTTTTCATATCTTGTTCCTTGATTTTTAGATAAAAGCCAATACCCATGCAATTTAAACAAACCCTGCTAAGACTATTCCTGTTTCTTTGCCCTGTTGCCACTTTTTCCCAGTCCACTTACCTGAGCCAGGGAGCCAAAGAAAATATACTTGCAGAAAGATTTGAAATACTCGGACAATCCGATTCGATTCTTAATTTTTCCAAAATAAGACCCCTGAACCGCAAGCATCTTGTGGAGGGTGTAAATGCATTCAGAAAAAATCATGCTGATTTTAAATTATCAAAAACAGATGAGTATAACCTGCAAAGTGTTTATATGAATAACCTGGAGTACTTGCCTGAGGATCTCCGGAAAAACTATAAGAGCAAAAAACCGATAGCCAGAAATTTTTACACAACGCCTGCCAATCTGTACGAAGTGCATGTGAAAGATTTTGACCTGGTCATCAATCCGGTTATTCAGTTTCAGTATTCTTCAGAACAGGATAATAGTGAATCGGTTTTCCTGAATTCAAGAGGCGTTGCTGTTCGGGGAAGAATCGCCGGCAAAATTGGTTTCGCCGCATCCATAATTGACAACCAGGAAAGAGATCCATTATATGTGCAGGATTGGGAAAACAAATTTCAATCGGTACCCGGAGCCGGTTATTATAAAAACTTTAAAGGAACCGGCTTTGATTATTTTGATGCAAGAGGTTATTTCACCTTCAATGTTACTAAATACATTGATGTGGCATTTGGTTACGACCGCAACTTTATTGGCAATGGATACAGGAGTTTGTTATTAAGTGATTTCAGTAACAATACACTTTTTCTGAAAATGAATACAAGGATCTGGAAATTCAATTACCAGAACTTATTTATGGAATTACATACAGCTGAGCCTCGTGGCCCGGATCGTTTATTACCAAAAAAATATGCTGTCTTTCATCACCTGGATGTGAATGTAACAAAGAAATTAAATATTGGATTGTTTGAAGGCGTGATGTTTGGAAGAAGCAACCGCTTTGAATTCGGCTACCTGAATCCTGTTATTTTTTACCGTTCCATTGAACAACAAAACGGAAGTTTTGATAATTCGGTAGCAGGAATAGATCTTAAATTAAATGCATTTAAACAATTTCAGTTCTATGGTCAGTTTCTTTTAGATGAATTTAATCTTACAGAGATCAGAAAGGGCAATGGCTGGTGGGCCAACAAATGGGGAGCACAACTTGGCGCCAAATACATAGATGCATTTGGCATAAAAAATCTTGATTTGCAGGCGGAGTATAACCGGGTAAGGCCATTCACGTATTCTCATCGTGATTCGGTGGCCAATTATACACATTATAATCAGCCGTTGGCGCATCCACTGGGAGCAAATTTCACTGAACTCATTGGAATCATCCGTTATCAACCGGCGCCTAAATGGACAGTGACCGGGAAAATAATGAACTGGAAACAAGGACTTGATTCCAGTACAAGAAATCATGGCAGTAATATATTTTTACCTAACCGGCCACCCTATAGAACCGGCGATTATGCATATGATCAAAATTCTGGTTTGCTGGCAAAAACTTTGCTGGCATCCCTGTTTCTATCTTATGAGTTAAAACAAAATTTGTTTATAGAAGCATCCGCTGCATATAGAAAGTTTGATGTACCTGACCGGATCAATTTATCCGGAAACACAACTGTTATCTCCTTTGGCTTTCGATGGAATATGCACCGGAGGTTGTTTGAGTTTTAGTTGACTATGACAATTAATTAGGATATTAGCTTGAGTTTTTCTTTTTCAATTTCAGTAAACCTTTATTTAAAAAATTTGTTGAATAATTTAACTGTAATTAAAAATAAATGAATGATTTTCGATAATTATTATGATTTTACAGGCTAATGCATCCTTCTTATAAAATTTTTCATCTTTTGTCGTTGTATTTAAAAGAGTATTCTTCTTAAATTGGGGGATTAAAAATAACATTCATGATACGATTGACTTTAATTTCTTTTGCTCTTCTTTTTTTTGCTTCAGTAAATGCCCAGCCTTCCGCAGTGCCCGGTGATCATCTTCAACGCCCCAAATTAGTAGTGGGTATAGTAGTGGACCAGATGCGATGGGATTTTCTTTATCGCTTTTATGATCGTTATACTTCCGATGGAGGATTTAAACGAATGCTGAACCAGGGTTTCAGTTGCGAGAATACACTGATCCCTTATGCACCTACTGTCACTGCTCCGGGTCATGCTACCATTTATACAGGAACGGTTCCTGCCATTCATGGTATAGCCGGCAACCTGTGGTGGGATAATACAGAGCAACGGGAAATATATTGCACCGAAGATAAAACCGTGCAATCAGTGGGAACCAGTACCGCTTCCGGATTGCAAAGTCCCCGTAATTTGAAAACCACCACCATCTGCGACGAACTGAGACTGGCTACAAATTTTAAAAGTAAAGTGGTGGGTGTGGCTATAAAAGACAGGGGAGGTATATTAACAGCCGGGCATTCAGCCAATGCAGCCTATTGGTATGAAAGCGGTACCGGCAACTGGATCACTTCATCTTATTACATGAATGAACTTCCTAAATGGGTAAATGATTTTAATGGGAAAAAACTGGCGGATAAATATTACGCAAAAGGATGGAACACTTTATACCCTGTAGCCACCTATACACAAAGCACAGAAGACAACAAGCCTTATGAGAATAAAGGAATCGGCACCAGTTTTCCCTATGACCTGAACAGGTTTATCGGAAAGAATTATTCAGTAATTACCACTACTCCGCACGGCAATACCTTTACTTTTGATATGGCAAAAGCAGCCCTGGAAGGAGAAGGCCTGGGCACCGATGCTGTCACTGATTTTCTGGCCATCAGTCTTTCTTCTCCTGATTATATTGGCCATGGTTTTGGTCCAAACTCTATTGAACAGGAAGATGATTTTTTACGCCTGGACCAGGATCTTGGCGAATTTCTTTCTTACCTGGATACGAAAATCGGCGCCGGCCAGTACACTGTTTTTCTTTCCTCGGATCATGGGGTGGCGCATGTGCCTGCCTTTATGAAGGAAAATAAATTGCCGGCAGGAAATTTTAATACAGGAGCCATTCTGGAACAGTTGAACCAACAGTTAAAAAATAAATTTGGCAAAGGCGACCTGGCCATGCTGATTTCTAATTATCAGTTAACATTAAATAATAAAGTGATCAATGATTCAAAAATAAAACGTGAGGAAGTGATTAAATGGGTTATTGATTTTTTGTCTGTACAGGAAGGAGTGGCCCGGGTTTTTGAACTCAGCAAGATGACCGAAACTCCTTTACCTGCCAAATTAAAAGAGATGCTGGTAAACGGATATTATCCACAACGTGGTGGCGACATTCAACTGATATTGGAAACCAGCTGGATTGAAGGCTTTTTGACTACCGGTACCACTCATGGTTTGTGGAGTCCATACGATACACACATCCCTTTGCTCTGGTATGGCTGGGGTATCAATAAGGGAAAAACAAACAGGGAGATTTATATGACAGATATTGCTCCCACACTGGCAGCCTTGTTAAGAATTCAGATGCCGAGTGGCAATATCGGGAAAGTGATTACAGAAGTGATAAAATAGTCTGGTAATTCCCGACCAATAGAATTTTTTTTTAGTTAGGATAGTTGAGTAACTTCAATAAACACCAAAATGAACCGGTTATGAAAAAATTATTTTATTTCTTTTGGGCAGTCGCATTCGTCTTCCCGGTTTCACTATTGGCACAAAAAATAGACCGGGTGAAATTTTTTGAGGAGGAATCAACCATTGACGCTACACTTGAAATTGACATGAAGGATCTTCTTGGGAAAAAACAGAAAGAAAGATTTTTACCCGCCACTTTTACAATGAACATGCCGGATGGTAGCAGTATTACTGATAAGATTGAAGCATCGGTAAGAGGAAATTTCAGAAGAGAGAACTGTTTTATGCCGGGACTCAAACTGAAATTAAATGTTGACAGTAATTCCAGATTCAGCAAACTCAAGGAACTGAAGCTTACCAATGGCTGTAATACGAACGAGGAGTCTGGCCAATTGGTGATCAAAGAATTCCTGGTGTATAAAATTTATAATCTTCTTACGGATAAAAGTTTACGGGTACGTCTGCTTAAACTGAATTTTAAAGATGCTGCCGGCAAACGAAAACCTTATACCCAGATGGCATTTTTTACTGAGGATATTGATGAAATGGCCAAAAGAAATAAAATGATAGAGATTGAAGGCACTTCATTTGGAACCGAAGTAACCAACAGGGAGCACATGACACTGGTTACTATGTTTCAATATTTAATTGGTAATACGGATTGGTCAGTACCCGCCTATCATAATATTAAACTGATTGGGCTTAAAGATGATAACACCGCAAGGCCTTATGCAGTCGCTTACGACTTTGACATTTGCGGCCTGGTAGATCCGCCTTATGCTACCGTCAGCGAACTTTTACAAAACCAGATCACTTCTGTGCGGGAAAGGCTGAACCGTGGCTTTCCCCGAACCATGGAAGAATTAAAAGAAACCATTAAAAGTTTCAACGACAAGAAAACACAGATTTTGGACCTGGTAAATAAAAATGAATATTTATCTGCAAAGTCAAAAGCCGCTACCATCTCCTATATAAATGATTTTTATAAAATCATCAATGATGACCGGGAAGTGAAAAGAGTATTTATTGATGGCGCCAGGGGGATGTAATCATCAGCCCTCCAGGTGAATGGAGAAAACGATCATTCTTGATTGAATACGGTCAATCACATTGGAGTATTTCAGGTTTTCATCGCGGCCATGAATATTCCGGATGCCGTTGCTGAGTTTTATTTCAGGAGAAAGAATAAAGCTGGGGAAATAGAAATTGAATCCCATGCCCAGTTCAATTCCGTAATCAGATTTTTCAAGTTTCACCAGGTCTTCAGCCCTTCGGGCACGGGCATTGGCTGCCAGGTCTATTTCGGTTTTAACGCCGCCCAGCATATACACCCTGAAATTTCCAATGCGGTCGCTGTTGAATTTTATCTGAAATGGCAATGTGAAAATTACCGACTCCACTTTTTTAGTAACATCCGTTCCATCGAGCGGATCATTGTATTTTAATTTATAAAAAATACTTCTTTCCGTAAACATCAGCTGTGGATTGATTCTGGCTTCAAAGCGGTTGGAGAGTTTTGTCGTGGCGCTTAATCCAAGAGCAAATCCGCCTGCATTTAATGGTTCAGCTACCAGTACTGTGTCATACTGAAGAAAACGGGGATGCGGCTCCATTTGAAAGCGGGCCATATTACCACCCAGCGTAATACCAAAATAATAAGCTTTAGCGTCGTGATCTGTTTGATAAAGTTCCCGTTGCTGAGCAAAAACAGAGGTGTAAGTGCAGGTGTACAGGATATTCAATAAGACAAAATATATCGCCTTTAATTTTTTCTTCCCTTGTATATGCAACATATTCCAAAGCTTAACGGGTTATATTCGGTTTCGGAAAACCCAACACGGTTTAAAATATTTACGAAATCCTGGCGATCGGGAAAAGCATTTGACGACCTGTTGAGGTACTGGTAGGCTTCTTTATTCTGCCTGAACCAACGGGCTACTTCAGGCGCCACGATACCCATGTACAGGTTGTACAGGCTTTTTATTCCGGATGTTGGTTTTGAAAATTCAAGAATCACAAAATTGCCGCCGGGTTTTAGTACCCGGTACATTTCTTTTAATCCGTTTTCCAGGTTTTCGAAATTCCGAACTCCAAATGCCGCCATTACCGCATCAAACGTATTGTCAGGAAAGTTTATTGCCTCTCCATCTCCTTTTAGCAATTCAATTTTTGCTGCAAGACCTTCTTTTTCAACCTTCTTTCTTCCTATCTCCAGCATCTCTGCTGAGAGGTCAATGCCGGTAATTTTTACGGGATTCAGCAGCCTGCAGGCCATGATGGCCATATCCGCCGTACCGGTAGCCATATCCAGTATTTTTTTAGGATTATCCTTTTTCAATAAACGGATTGTCTTTTTTCGCCAGTCTCTGTCAATACCTGCAGAAAAAAAACGGTTCATAAAATCATATTTACCGGCAATGCTGTCAAACATCTCTTCCACCTGTTGCTTCTTTGTTTTTTCAGAGGCAAAGGGTTTGATCTCGTCATGTGGATGGGAGTCATTCATAAAGGCTGCTAAGATAAGACTGTCGGGTTTGAACTTCGGGATTTGTTATTTGAATTTTAAAGATGCATCATTACTTGTTAAATTGAAAAATTTTCAGAATGATTCAGAAATATTTTTTTGGTAGTTGAATCAGAAAAAATAACACAAAAAAGAAAGAAATTTTCATCCCTTATCTTGCACCCTCAATGGAAATCAAAGAAGCGAAATATATAATCAGCAGCCCTTCAGTAGATAAATGTCCCAAAGCGGACCGGCCCGAATATGCTTTTATCGGCAGAAGCAATGTGGGTAAATCTTCACTCATCAATATGCTTTGTAATAAAAAGGAACTGGCCAAAATTTCTGCTTCGCCGGGAAAAACCCAATTGATCAATCATTTCGAAATTATTTCCGGTAAAAATTCCAGCTGGTACCTGGTTGACCTTCCCGGTTATGGTTTTGCTGTTGTTTCGCAAAAACAGCGTAAGAGTTGGGAGAAAATGATTGATGGTTATCTCCGGAACAGGGAAAACCTGGTGAATGTTTTTGTTTTGGTGGATAGCCGTCATACAGCACAGCAAATCGATATAGGTTTAGTAAACAAACTGGGAGAATGGCAGATTCCTTTTACCATTGTTTTTACAAAAACAGATAAAAACAAACCTGCCGTTACGCCAAGAAACGTTAATGCATTTATGGCTAAACTCAGCCGGACATGGACGACACTACCGCCTTATTTCATTTCATCCGCAGTAAAAAAACAGGGAAGGAAAGAAATCCTGGATTTTATAAGTGACCTGAATAAGAAAATTAAAGAAAAGCTGGCTTAATTATACAGCCAGGTTTTGGGTATTGAAGAAATAAACTGTTATCTTGCAGGTGAATTTATATTTCCGGATGAAAAAAATCTTATCTGAAAAAAACATAGTGGCTATTTTATTTTTATTAGTCTTTGTAGCTTTTACATTTGCCCATGAAGATTCTAAAAAAAGGTATAAAAACTACCAGGTTTCTTTTCCTGCTATTTCACCGGCTAATTCCACCACTCTATTACTGAGTAACCAGGAAAATCCTGCACCTGAAACCAGGCTTGTAAATCCTGTCGTACAGGATTAGTCTTCCTAAAACACATTGGATTTTTAAAAAAAAATTTACTGGAAGTTTAAGGAATAAGTTAATGCTGTATAAATCTTCTGAAGTGAAAATTTAAATCCCTGATCAGCTTACAACTTTATTTGCACAACTGCTGCTGGCAAAAGCTTCCGGTTTTGCTTTAAAGGCAAACCCCATTCCAAGAATATAGCCCATCGCTTCTTTCAAAGCGTCATTACTTTTAAAGTGCGGATTGGTGTTGATGTCAGCATGTACTTCCATGTCTACATCATAAATTGTAAACAAATTGCACAATTCGTAAGCGATCTCAATACTTTTTCCTACTTCTACCAGCATTCGTTCTTTAATTGAGAATTGCTGTCTGGTTTTTTCATTATGTATAAACATAAAACCCCCATGACCCTCCCTTAAAAAAACAATTACCGTGGCAAATTCTGTCTCCCGGCTTTTTACCTGTGAGTCGGTACCGATGCAGACTTTTAAACGGTAACCAGCGGCAGTTTCACGTTTGATTGCATTTTCAACAGCTGATAAAATGGGGATATCAATTGTTTCTCCGTTAAATTTTCTCCAGCGCATATATAATGAGGTTTTCCTAAATTATAGAAAAACCTCTGAAATCCCAAAAGGAAACGGATAATACCTGAATAACCGGATTAATTTTTTAAAAACTTTTCTGTCCGTGAGTTCTCTGCATTGCTAAACCGGATGATATATAAACCGGGAGTCAGGTTTCCTGTTCTGATACTGTTGAATCCATTTTGCACAGAGCCTTTCATTATTGTTTTTCCACCCGGATCTGTTACCAGGTATTGAAAATTACCCGGGCTGGATACAGAAATAGTTGTTCCATTGGTGATATTGCCAATCAACTGGGGCACAGAAACAGTTCCCTGCCGGATGCTGATATTGTTGGAGTAGTAATCTTTGTTATCAGCCAATGTAACATGAATCCTGTAATGAAGCGGTTTATTTTCTTTTGAGAAATATTGATAAGTTCTTTCATTAGTTGCAGGAATGTACAGCGGGTAAAAATTTCTACCTTCATTCGCTATTTCGATGATTTGACTTTTGACCGTCTCTTTCGTTTTGATCAGCCATTGTAGCTGATGAATGTCCTTGTCCGCCCGACCATGTAATTCAATAGAGTTTTTAGCAGTTACTGATTCCTGTGAATAAAATCCCTGCAATGAATAGGAGCCAAGGCTGGCGTATTCGGGAGCATAGATATTTCCTTTTCCTTCTACCCTGATATAGAAAATTCCGGCCATTAGAAAAGTATCAATAACAGAACTGAGCAGCAAACCGGGATTATAAGTTCCAAGTAAACGAGATGCAGAATCCAGTAGTTCTATCTGCAGATCAAGATCGGAGCCGGCATTGCCTGTACCAATATTATTAGGAATGGCATTTAACCGGAATCTTCCATTCTCCGGCATAATAAATTTAAAGAGATCTTTATCATCCGTTCTTTCCACCACACCACTCATGTTAAACTGGTTATTAATAAAATTTATTTGAGTAGCATTTAAAAAAGTTGCCGCATGATCATCAGTTCTGTATCCAAACCCGTTTATTTCATTTGATATGATACCCAGGTCAGACTGCATATTTTTACAGCCGGTTGAATTGGGTCCGTTATGCCACAGGGTCATGTTTTGATTATAACCGGCCCCCATAATGGGTGCCCAGCCAATTTCACCGGTACCATGGCCCCAGTTGTACTCAGCTATCTTTTCACAACTGCCGGTATAGATACTTTGATGTCTTAATCCAAAGGTATGCCCCGTTTCGTGAGACACGGACTCAGCAATGTATTTTACAGAATAATTAAATAAAGAGCTGAATACAAAAGCTGGAGTATTATCACCCCAGACAAATGAATTAAGAAACGCTACACCCCCTGCAGCGGAACCATACCATTGATGAGAAGAAGTAATGATGATCCTGATTCTTCTGTTTACAGGTGCCTGGTTAAAGATTATTTCGCTGGTGGTTACATTTATATTAAATGGTCTGAAATCTTCAGATACCCGGTTGAAAACTTCAGTAATCTGGCTATTATTTAGCCCGGAAGACTTGCAGGAGAATGTACCATTTACATTCCAGGACGTACCGGCAACGGTTTGGCCGTCAAAATCCAAATAAATCACTGTACGGGCATTGATAAAACTATTCAACGAAGGCACCGGTTGTGCATTTACAAATAATGAAATACAAATACCAGGCAGGAGGAGTACCGGTTTGTAAAAGTTTTTCATAGCTGGATTAAATCATTTCATTACCTGATTAATTGATCAGGTTACTTCCTTTATTCATTTATCATATCATAGAATCCCTTTTTTATAAAAACATACTCACTTTTTTCCTGTATTATTTCATAAACATCAGCATGCTGGAAACTTATCATTCTCCCGGCGAAATAAACATGACCATCATCTTTAGTAATTTTTGAAAAAGTTAAAGCTGCACCCTGCAGGTTGGCGGATCTGATGACAACACTTTTTATGCTATGGTCCGGTTGGCTGGATATGGAGCTAATAACTCCCTGGAATTGTATATCAGCTGCTAACTGGATATTTACTTTTTTACCAATGGGAAATTCAAGTAATGACTCAAGATGGGTGATCGGGCAACTGATTCTTGAAGGTAGATTTTTAAACAGGGATGGCCTGTTGGCATCAGGTTCTTTTATTGGTAAATTTTTTTGTGCCACAGTGCTGATACAACTGAATAGCAGCATCAAACAGGTAATGCCCTGTATAAAATTTTTCATAGGATGCTATTTTTAATTTAAACAGGAAAAGGGTAAGCAGATGTTTCAGGTATCAATACAAACTTTGAAAGGATACGGATTTCAATTAAACGGGCTAACTTATTAACGTGGAAATTTGCAATTTATTTTCACTGATAACAGGGGGAATCCTGTTTTTTTATCAGGAAGTATAAATTAAGCAGGACATCATATTCTTACTAAGAGTAAATAGCTAGTATTGACCAGTGCTGAGTAAAACAAGTGTACAGGCATTTTGCACCAGGATGCCTTTTTCTTTTGCCATTTCAGCTAATTCATCATTTTCGGCGCCGGGGTTAAAGATGATCCGTTTTGGATCCAGGGAAATAATATATTCAGCATATTCTTTTTGGTGTGCGGGATTCAGATAAAGCGTTACGGTATGTATTTTTTCAAAATTCTTTTTTTCTGTTTCAATCAATATTTCTGAAACGGTGGAGTGCTTTTTCCCAATCGCCACCACAGGATGCCCATGGCTGAGTAACCGGTGAATGGCAAGGTAACTGTACCGCGAAGGATTATCGGATGCACCCAGCACCAGGGTTTTTTTCTTTTCAGGCATAGTATAAAGCTATGTTGAAATCTCGTTACCTGGAGAACCTTAAATGATTTACCCGTCAGGGAAAACAGGTGAGGATACTATTTTTTACCTCATTTCATGAGCATGAAATCACCCCTGGTACACTGTTTTAAATTTACACTGATTGAATGCCATCAGAATTCTTTAGGCTCTTTGGTAAACAAATTAAAGTAAAGCCCGGTGATGCCCATACAAACAGCAATAACAGCAGAAGTAACAGAAATTGTAAAAAGAGTAAAAGAAATAGGATCATTCAACAGGTAAAGCAAACAGCCAAATAAGAAAACAAAGACACTCTGATATAAAAAGATATCGAAAATTCTGCCATAATGTTTCATAGGAAGCACAGTTAATTATTGAAATAACTCAGGAAATTGTTTTTTATTAAAATTTAATGCAGAAATATTTTAAAATCCGGTAGATATACTTAGTTGTTAAAAAAAAAATTCAGGGTGACTCAGTAATTTTTCCATGTTGAAAAACAGGAAGAATCACATCATCATTCCCACGGGACTTTCCAGTAATTTTTTAAAGGTCTGAAGGAAGGCTGCTCCCAAAGCACCATCTACACTGCGGTGATCACAGCTCATGGTAACTTTCATGAATTGGCTTACGCCAAATCCATTATCTTTTTTCACTACGGTTTCTTTAATTCTTCCTACAGCCATAATACAACTGTCGGGCGGGTTGATGATGGCGGTAAATTCATCAACATCCATCATGCCAAGATTGGAAATGGTAAAGGTATTTCCTGAAAATTCAGAAGGTTGTAATTTTTTATTTTTTGCTTTAGCGGCAAGCTCTTTGGATTCGGCGGCTATCTGGGGAAAACTTTTTTGATCAGCAAAGCGTATGACCGGCACAATAAGTCCGTCTTCAATGGCTACAGCAATTCCAATATGAATATGATGATAACGCCGGATCTTGTCGCCTCCGTCCGTACCCTCACGGGCGGGTATCCATGAAGCATTGACTGCCGGATGCTGGCGTAAGGACAGGGCAGCAGCTTTTACCACCAGGTCATTAAAACTCACTTTTACCGGGCTTACTTCATTCAGCTGTGTACGGAAACTAATGGCATTGTCCATATTAATTTCCATGGTAAGGTAAAAATGAGGTGCTGAGAATTTACTTTCAGTTAACCGTTTTGCAATGATGGTTCGGATCTGGCTGTTTGGAATATCAGTAAATCCTTCCTCTCCCGGAACGGGAACAAAAGCAGGGACAGGTTTTAAAGCAAGTGTTGATCCTACGGAGGTTTTTGAAGCATCATAATTATCTAAATCAGATTTTATGATCCTGCCACCGTCGCCGCTACCGGCTATATTACTTATATCAATTCCTTTTTCTTTTGCAATTTTTTTAGCCAGGGGAGATGCTTTTACCCTTTCATTCCCCTCTGTGGCGGAAGCTTGCTTTGAACTTGTCGCCGGAACAGCTGCAGCCACTGTTTCTTTTTTTGTTTCTACTGCTGATTCTTTTTCTTCAGGCTTAGTGATACCTCCTTTTGCAGCGGCAACTATTTCTTCCACATTCACTTTTCCTTTTTCACCAATGATGCAAAGCAGGTCATTTACCTGGATCTTATCACCCTGTTTTGCGCCGGCATATAATAATGTTCCGTTTTTATAACTTTCAAGTTCCATAGTGGCCTTGTCTGTTTCTATTTCTGCCAGGATCTCACCTTTTTTTACCGTGTCACCAACATTTTTATGCCAGGAAGCAATCACCCCTTCAGTCATCGTATCACTAAGTCTTGGCATCAATACCACAGCTTCCATTTTACTTATATCAATAGCGGGTGCAACAGCTGGTTCTGATTTTTTTTCTGTTTTGTCTGAGGCTATTTCAGTTGTTTGAGGTTTCTTTTTTTCAATAGCTGCAGGTTTGTTATGAAGTAAAGCTGAAATATCCTCACCTGCTGAGCCGATGATGGCCAGCAGGTCATTCACCTGCAGTTTACCACCCTTCTCACTTCCAATATGGAGTAAGACACCATCCTTATAGCTTTCCAGTTCCATGGTGGCTTTATCAGTTTCAATTTCTGCCAGCAGGTCTCCTTTCTTTACTTTATCTCCAACCTTCTTATGCCATGCAGCAATCACAC
Organism: Chitinophagaceae bacterium; assembly: GCA_035292525.1. Classification (GTDB taxonomy): domain Bacteria; phylum Bacteroidota; class Bacteroidia; order Chitinophagales; family Chitinophagaceae; genus VBAS01. Next base: position 659 of record DATDPZ010000179.1, on the reverse strand, counting down.
CTTCTGTCATGGTATCACTTAAGCGGGGCATTAAAATAACTTCAGCCATATCAGGTTTCAAATTTGTGCGCCGAAATTACGGAAAATGGTGAAATATGGAGGTTGTATAATAAAGAAGTAAGCAGTAGTGCGATTTAAACTTTCGTTGCCCCTGCATTGCTATATTGTATTCACACTCTTCAGGGTTCTGAATTTCTGCTTATCAAATTTCAGATCAATGCTGTTTTACTTAAAATCTAATTCAGATACCCCCTTTCCCGGAGGATGCCTTCGGCAAGGGGGATAGGAGCTAATAATCCAACTCCAGCCTCAGTTTGTCCTTCAGTTCTTTTACAAGAGGATATTGTTCTGTCAGTTTTAAAAACTGTTCACGGGAAGTAAGGGGGGTATTGACCGGAATTTTATAATCCTTGTTTTCCACCATGACAATATAAAACTGAAGCAGGTTGTTCTGAAGTTTTTCCCTTAAGTACTGGGAAACTTTTTGTCCATTCTGTTCAATAAATCTTAACTGGATGTTGTTGGACACCAGTGCGATAAAACTATTTTCATCCTGGATACTCAACTCTGCCATTTCAAAATTGGTGGCAGCCGGACTTTTTTCTTCTTTTAATTTTTTAACATAATCATCCCAGGCTTGTTGTAATGATTCCAGTTCT
>DATDPZ010000178.1:0-8848 GCA_035292525.1 Chitinophagaceae bacterium | reverse complement strand
GTAGGGCGAATAGCGGCCATTATCAATAAAGCATTTATTGAAAAATGGAAAAGTAAATACATGCGGTTTGGCTGGATGGATTTTGAAGAAGATGAAAAAATTGCTAAAGTTCTTTTGGAGCAGGTAGAAAGATGGGCAAAGGAAAAAAACATGACGGCAGTACACGGTCCGCTTGGGTTTACCAATTTTGATTATGCAGGTTTTTTGATTGCAGGGTTCGATCAGTTAGGAACTTTCGCCACCCTCTATAATTATTCCTATTACCCTGCATACCTGGAAAGAGCCGGTTACCGCAAAGATGTAGATTGGGTAGAATACAAGATTAAAGTACCAAAAGAGATCCCGGAAAAGCTGAAAAAAATAGCAACTGTGGTTCAAAAAAGATTTAATCTAAGTGTGGTAAGTGCAACTACTACCGATGAAATTCTTCCATATGCAAAAGATATTTTCAATTTAATAAATGCAACTTATACAGATTTATATGGCGTGGTGGAGTTAAATGAAAAACAAATAGAGTATAATATCAAAAAATATTTATCCTTTATCAGGGCCGATTTTGTATCGTTGGTTTTAGACAAAAACGGGAAACTGGCAGCCGTAAGCATTACGATGCCTTCTTTATCCAAAGCTTTACAAAAAGCTGCGGGAAGCCTGTATCCTTTTGGCTTTTTTCATATACTTAAAGTGTTTAAGACAAATGATCTTGTGGATTTATGTTTAGTAGCAGTGCGAAAAGATTTACAGGGAAAAGGGGTAAATGCTATTTTAATGTATGAGATGAACAAGATTTATATCAAAAACGGGGTAGCTTTTGCAGAATCTAACCCCGAACTGGAAGAGAATACAAAAGTTCAATCCATCTGGGACCATTACGATGCGGTGCAACATAAACGCCGCCGCTGTTATATTAAATATTTACAATCATGAAATCTTTAAAATATAAAAACCCATCCGGTTCTGAAACGATTAAGACCGAAGTAGTTTGTCCCAATGATTCCAACCCAATGGGCCTGTTGCAAGGTGGCCGTTTGGTGGAATGGATGGATTTGGCAGCAGCCGTATGTTCTCAAACCCATGCAGGTAAAATTTGTGTGACCGCCTCTATCAATCAGGTTGATTTTAAAGCTGCAGCGAAAGTGGGAGATATCATAAATATTAATGCCAGAATAACAAGGGCTTTTAATACGTCCATGGAAATTTTTGTGCAGGCCCATGCCAGGAATGTACTGGAAGAAAAAAAATACCTGATCAGTGAAGCGTATTTCACATTCGTAGCATTGGATGCAAACGGAAAAGCGACGCCGGTAATTGCAGTTAATCCACAAACTTCCCTGGAAAAAAAGCAATATGAAGCAGCCTTATTAAGAAGAAAAAAATTAAAATTCTAAAAAAGCGGGGGATCATACAATTTTGAAAAAAAGAAAGATTGAATTATTATCACCAGTCGGCTCCTTTGATTGTTTACAGGCCGCTATTGATGCCGGCGCTGATGCTATTTATTTTGGAGTGGAGCAATTGAATATGCGGACCCGTTCTTCCAACTCATTTTCCATAAAAGATATTGCTGAAATAAGTACACGTTGCAGGTCGAACAGCATTAAATCCTATATCGCACTCAATACGGTCATGTATGAGCATGATATGCAATTACTGAAATCAATTTTGCTGGAAGTTAAAAAACAGGGTATTGATGCAGTGATCGCTTCTGATTTTTCTGTTATTGAATATTGCAGGCAATTTCAAATACCTCTGAATATTTCTACACAGGCCAATGTAAGTAATATTGAAGCGGTTCAGTTTTTTTCCTCTTTTTCTGATGTGGTGGTATTGGCCAGGGAGCTTACCTTAAAACAAATAGAAAATATTTGTAAAGAAATTAAAAGGAAAAAAATAAAAGGTTTGTCCGGCGAATTGATAAAAGTGGAAGTGTTTGTTCATGGGGCTTTGTGTATGGCGATTTCAGGTAAATGTTATTTGAGTCTTCATACACAAAATGCTTCTGCCAATCGTGGAGCCTGTGTGCAAAACTGTCGCCGGCCTTATATTGTAAAGGATGCGGAAACAAATGAAGAATTGCTGATCGATCATAAATATGTTATGTCGCCAAAAGATTTGTGTACAATCGGATTGCTGGACCAGGTCATCAACAGTGGCGTGAGTATTTTGAAAATAGAAGGAAGAACTAAAGGGGCTGATTATGTCTATACCACTACACGATGTTATAAAGAAGCCATTCAGGCAATAGAAAATAATCAATATACAGGTGAAAAAACAGCAGAATGGATGCAATGCCTGTCAACCGTTTATAACCGGGGTTTCTGGGAAGGATATTACCTGGGACGTAAGTTGGGGGAATGGACTCCTCATCCAGGATCCGCTGCTACTGAACGGAACATTTATATTGGTAAGGGAAGTAAATATTATTTTAAAATTAACATAGCAGAATTTCTTGTGGAAACAGGAAACATCAAAGCAGGGGATACGCTGATGGTATCAGGACCTCTTTGCGGAATGGTAAAAAAAATTCCTGAAAGACTTATTGTGAATGGCTGCGAAAATAAGGAAGCTATGAAGGGGGATAAAATTACTTTTCCATTTACAGTTAAAATAGGTTCGAAAGACAAGTTGTATAAAATTATTAAGGTAGTTAATGAATAAAATTATTCACTACCGGGAAAAATGTATTGGTTGTGGAATTTGTCAGGAACTGCAACCAGAACTTTGGCGCATGTCAAAGAAAGATGGCAAAGCAAATTTGTTGAGAGCTAAAGCAAAAAAAAATGTTTTTGTTTTGACCATCAGCAATTTTGTTCCTGAAAAAATTAACCGGGTGGCAAAGGATTGCCCGGTAAAAATTATTAAAATAAGATGAACGAACGAATTACCGTGTTTCTGCAAAAACAAACCTGTTGCACTATTTGCTGTACAGATGACGCAGGGCACCCCTATTGCTTTAGCTGCTATTATTCATTTAATCCTGATAGGGGGTTACTTTATTTTAAATCCTCCGCGGAAGCACATCATTCTTTTTTACTAAAGCAGCGGTTTCATGTTGCGGGCACTGTTTTACCCGATAAATTAAATAAACTTGTTACAAAAGGCATACAATTCCAGGGTGTATTGCTGAAGCAGGATCATCCGCTGGCGAAGGATGCTTTTGTAAATTTTCATAAACAGTATCCATTGGCAATGGGTTTCAGCGGTGATGTTTTTGTCATTCAGATAAACCAGATAAAAATGACAGACAATAACCTGGGATTTGGTAAAAAAACTACATGGAACAGGTTCGAAACAGGTAATGATTATTTGGTTGAAAATAAATAAGGATAAGAATGTCCTTAAATATTATTAACTTTACTTCCCCGAAACGAATGCGAAGAGAGTGAAAGAAACATTTATTTGTTTTGAACCCCTCATATAAAATCTTAATTACAAATTTCATTTTTATTATCACAACTAATGTATCCTCTTCCGCATCATACATTTCATATTCCGGTCATGGGTCTGGCATACACTATTGATACCCCGGTTAAAGTTGCCCGGTTTGGCATCTCGTCTGTTATTTCCATTATTGAAGACAGGTTAGTGGAGATGATGAGAAAACATTATTATCCAACGATCAACAGGGAATATCAACCTATTACTGTACATGAAGAGGATTACCGGGCTAAAAGGATTACTGATTACCTGAACCTGGTAAATATTATTGTACAGATGCAGGTAGAAAAATTAAGAAATGCAGCTTTTGAAGCAGGTTCAGAAATTGTGAAATATTTTGAAATGTTGTCCGAAGACAATGCATTGAAACAAGTGTACCATCAATTGATGAAAACAAACCATCAGCCTGCCAAAGAAAAAATTGAAACTTATCTGCGTACACAGATCAGGCCCGGGAGTATTGATGTAAACATCATGACCAAAACCGACCGGAATAATTATGATAAAACCGGGGCATTAAGGGAAGATGGCTCAGATGCAGTAGCTGCTTTACGGGGGTATGCAAAGAGTGATCTTCAAAACTCTTCCGTAGTTTTTTCTGCAGGCATGAACCCGCGGTTGTATAATTATCTTGAAACCTGTAGGGAGTTTGATGCAAGGGAAGATGGAGGATTTACAAAAAAAATTATAATAAAGGTTAGTGATTACCGCTCTGCATTAATTCAGGGAAAATATTTAGCCAAGAAAGGTATTTGGGTAAGTGAATTCAGAATTGAATCGGGCTTGAATTGTGGTGGTCATGCTTTTGCAACAGAAGGTTATTTGATGGGCCCCATACTGGAAGAATTCAAATCAAAAAAACAGGAGCTTATTGATACACTTTTTGAAATCTATAATGCTGCATTGCTGAAAAAAAGTAATAGAAAATTTATTTACCACCCACAAATGATATTTTCTGCACAGGGCGGTATTGGTACTTATGAAGAAGATGTTTTCCTGCATAAGTATTATAAAATTGAAAGCACCGGATGGGGTACACCTTTTTTACTGGTACCAGAGGCAACAACAGTAGATAAAGAGACTTTAAAATTATTATGTGCTGCAAAAGAAAAAGATATTGTACTCAGCCATAATTCTCCCCTGGGTGTCAGGTTTTTTTACCTGAAAGGAACCAGTGCTGAAAATGAAAAAATATTACGCATTAAGAACGGAAAGCCCGGTAGCCCCTGTACCGAAAAACACCTGGCATTTAATACCGAGTTTACCAAAGAACCCATTTGTACTGCGTCGCATAAATACCAGAAATTAAAAATAACCCAGTTACAATCACTCAATTTACCGGAGCCTGAATACAAAAAGCAATTGAATGAAGTACTTGATAAAGAATGTTTATGCGTGGGCCTGAGTAACGCAGCTGCTATTAGTTATAAACAGACATTTATTAAAAAGCTGAATGCTGTAACAATCTGCCCGGGACCCAATATTGTAAATTTTTCGGAAACCGTATCCTTGCAAACAATGGTTGATCATATTTATGGCCGGAAAAATATTCTTTCTAATAAGCACAGGCCGCATATGTTTATTGCAGAAATGCATTTATATATTGACTACCTGAAGGAACAATTGGAGGATAGTTTCTCTTCAGAACAGTTCTCTAAAAAGAAAAAATACTTTGCTTCTTTTTATAAAAACATCAGGGAGGGCATCTCGTACTATCAAAACTTGCACTCCATTACTTATTCAGGCGGGAATGAGTTTTTCAAAGCCCTTAAGGATGCCGGTTTAGAGCTTGATTTTCTGAATTATCAATACTCAATCATGGATTCGATTAAACAGGCTGTAGAGGAAAAAAAGTAATCAACTATTAATAATTTTCTTTTTTCATTCATAAAATATCAGGAATACCTGGTGGTAGTCAATCAATAAATTTCCTTCAGGTAACTGATACACAGGATTGTCAAAGGAGAGTAAAAGTTTACTAATAAAAGTAAATAAATACTTTTATTAAGAATAAACCCATACCTTTGCAGTATCTATTCATCTTAAAACTTTGTATATGCCCACTACAATCGCCGAAAACATCCTGAATGTAACTTTGCTTGAACCCAGACAAAAACATCCCACCATTTTTTTTCATTTCGACGAACTGGCAGAAGGGGAGAGTTTAACCATTCACAACGATCATGACCCCAAACCACTCTATTATCAATTGCTGGGCGAAAGGGGTAATATCTTTACCTGGGAATACCTGGAGGAAGGACCCGAGTGGTGGAAAGTAAAAATTTCAAAAAAAATTTCGGGAGAAAACGAAGATACCCTTGGACAGATTGCTGCCAAAGACCTGCGAAAGGCTCAGGTATTTAAAAAATACGGACTGGATTTTTGCTGCGGAGGAAAGAAAACCGTGAAAGAAGCCTGCGCTGAAAAAGGACTGGATGTTACCAAAGTAGAACAGGAACTGCAACAGGCAGATAAAATGCCATTATCCCGGCCAATACCATACGGTGGCTGGAGTCTTGATTTCCTGGCAGACTATATAGTGAATACCCATCACAGTTATGTAAGAAAAAACCTGCCGGATATTACAGCCTATGCTCAGAAAGTTATGAAAGTGCATGGCGCCCATCATCCAGAATTGATACCTATTAACCAGTTGGTAAGTGAAATAAATGCAGAATTAAATGTACACCTCGTTAAGGAGGAAAAAGTATTGTTCCCTTACATTAAAGCACTGGTTGCGGCAAAAGAAGGTACACAACCCTTACAGACTACACATTTCGGGACCGTTCAAAACCCCATCAATATGATGGAGATGGAACATGAACTGGTAGGGAAAAACCTCGAAAAGATCAGGCAGCTCTCCAATAATTATATATTGCCTGAAGATGCCTGTGCAAGCTACAGTTTACTTTACAGAATGCTGGATGAATTTGAAGAGGACCTGCATCTGCATATCCATCTTGAAAACAATATCCTGTTTCCAAAAGCACTGGAAATAGAAAAGCAATTAAATAACTAAATACATGAAAGTCCCTACTCCCATAAAACGCCACCCAGCAATCGTTTCCTTTTCAAAAGACCATCATTTTGGATTATTGCTGGTTTGGAAAATAAGGCAAGGTATGAACAAATCCATTGATCCCGTCCGCATCAGCAACTATGTAACTTTCTTTTTTAAAGGAGACCTTGATAAACATTTTAAAGAAGAAGAGCAGATGCTTTTTTGCAAACTGCCGGTTGATGATGTATTAAGATTACACGCAGAGGCCGATCATCAAAAAATATACAAACTGGTACAGGCTGTTGAGAATAAGAAAGAGGATACCGGCCTGCTTAACCAACTGGCCGATGCATTGGGAAAACATATCCGTTTTGAAGAGAGGGAACTGTTTAATCATTTGCAGCAGCATGTTAATGCAGATGAACTGGAAGAAACTGCAAACCGTTTATCAAACAACAGTAAAACCATTGATGAAAAATGGGAAGACGTTTTTTGGGGAATAAAAAAATAATACCATGGATATCCCGGATAAACAAGGCAATCAAAAAAGAGTAGTGATAGCAGGTGCAGGTTTTGCCGGCCTTACCCTGGCGAAAAAACTGTCTTCAAAATATTTCCAGGTGGTATTGATTGATAAAAACAATTATCACCAGTTTCAGCCTTTACTTTATCAGGTAGCTACCGGTGGGCTGGAGCCAAGTAGTATCAGTTTTCCGCTGAGGAAAATATTTCAGCAAAAACGAAATTTATTTATCCGTATGACGCAGGTTACTGCGGTTAGCCCCGAAACAAAAACAGTGCATACACAAATAGGTGATCTTGCATATGATTACCTGGTACTTGCCCAGGGAGCCACTACTAATTTTTACAATAATAACCGGCTGCAGCAGTATGCCTATTCTATGAAATCGGTTGCTGAAGCCTTGCTGTTACGGAATACCTTATTACAGAATTATGAAATGGCAATTAACGCTTCAAATAAAGCGCAGCAGGCTTCATACTTAAATGTAGTAATAGTAGGTGGCGGACCAACCGGTGTGGAGCTGGCAGGAGCAATTGCTGAAATGAAAAGAAAAATACTGCCAAAAGATTATGCCGAAATAAATTTCGGGCAAATGCATATTTACCTGCTGGAAGCGGCACCCCGCCTGTTAAACAGCATGAGTGCCCAATCGGGTAATACTGTCGTGGAATACCTGAACCGTTTGGGTGTGGAAGTGCAGGTAAACACTGCTGTTACAGATTACGACGGTGAAACAGTATCGCTCAGCAATGGAAAAACCATACACAGCCGCTGCCTAATCTGGGCAGCAGGTGTACAAGCTGTTTTCATACCGGGTTTGCCGGCTGATGTGGTTGCTGCAGGTAACAGGTTACTGGTTGATAAAAATAATTCAGTAAAAAATTTGCAGGATGTTTATGCCATTGGTGATCTTGCATTGATGCCTGATGAATTGTATCCAAAAGGGCATCCGCAGGTAGCACAGGTGGCTATACAGCAGGCAAAACTCCTTGCAAAAAATTTAGTAAGGATACAAACGGGTAAACCCCGGATTGATTTCAGCTATCATGATAAAGGCAGCCTGGCAACTGTTGGCAGAAACCTGGCTTTGGCAGAAATTGGTAAACTGAAACTGAAAGGTTTTGTTGCCTGGTTTGTGTGGATGCTGGTTCACCTGATGTCGATCATCGGTATTAAAAACAGGTTGTTTGTGCTCATCAACTGGATGTGGCAGTACTTTACATACGACCAGTCCTTACGTTTAATCATAAAACCTGCTGTAAAACCAAAAAAGTAAAACGATATGAAAAAATTACTGGCGATATTATCTGTAACCGGTTTTCTGCTGGCTTGTAACCCGGGAAATGAAAAAGAAAAAAATGCTGTAACTGATCCTGTTACAGAAAATCATCCGGAACATGCGGAGAAAGCTACCGGTCTTATACTGAATAACGGTGCTAAATGGAAGGCAGATTCCACAACATGGGTAAATGCCGCCAATCTGCAAACCATTGTATCGGGTGCAAAAAAAGAAAGCCCGGAAAATTATTTACAAACATCCACACGGTTGCTGGAAGGGCTGGATAAGATGGTAAAAGAATGTAAAATGCAAGGCGCAGATCATGATGCCCTGCATCAATGGCTGATGCCGCTGATGGAAAAAACGAAAAACCTGAAAACAGTAACGTCTGTTGAAAATGCGGCAACAATTTTGTTAGAAATTGAAAAAAAGGTTAACCTGTTTCCACAATACTTTGAAAAATAATGACCATCAACGCCAATACTAAAATTTCCACACTGATAAAGCAGCATCCAGATGCGCTTGAAGCGATTGTAAGCCTGTCGCCCAAATTTACAAAACTACGAAATCCAATATTGCGGAAAGTGATAGCCGCAAGAACCAGTAT
>DATDPZ010000177.1:0-4599 GCA_035292525.1 Chitinophagaceae bacterium | reverse complement strand
AAAGCTATTTCTGCCATCAGGTTTTCTTTATCCAGCGTTGGATTTACTTCAGTTATTTCAAAACAACAGATCTTCCGGTTTTGCATAAACTTACTGATCAGGTCTTCTGCCTCTCTTTCTTTCAGGCCATTACCAACCGGGGTACCGGTACCTTTTGAAATGGAAGCATCCAGAGAATCTACATCAAAGCTTATATAAATATCGCTGCAATCATCCAGGTAGCGTATCACAGAGCGAACAATATTTTCGGGTCCTTTACTTCTCACCTCTTTTGTAGTAATAACTTTAATGTTGTATTTGTCTATGAGATGTTTTTCTTCTTTCTCATAGTCACGGAGTGAAATTAATACGACGTCTTCCGGCAATACTTTCGGTGATATTTTTCCGGTATTTTTCAGGTTATCCCAATGTTTTTTTGTTTCATCATCCAGTTGATGAACGGCACAATCTTTATTGTCCTCGCCAATGGCAATGGCCAGGGGCATGCCATGTATATTACCTGAAGGGGTGGTGTAAGGAGTATGCAGATCTGCGTGGGCATCTATCCAGATTACCCCTAATTTGCTTTTGGGTTTTGCTGCTTTGATGCCTGTAATAGTTGCTCCGGCTACGCTATGATCTCCACTTAATACCACAGGGAAAAAATTATTTTTCAGTGAATCCGCAACCGCTTTACTTGCTTTTTCATACATAGCCAGGATGCCTTTTATCCGTTTTGCAAAAGGAGATTCAATGGGTTCATAAAGTAATTTGTTTTCGTGGGGAATTTTTTCTGATGGAAAATGAATAAAAAAATTACTCATAAAATCCATGGCGGCTATTTTTATGGCCTCTACACCCAAGCTGGCGCCACGGGTACCGGCTCCAATTTCTGAAGGGACTTCAATCAACTTGATATTCTTCATAAATGCTTATTTCATGGCTGCATCCAGCAATCTTTTAAATGTGCCGCATCAATAATATCCGGTGGTTAGTAAGGACTGTAAAAAATGATGAAGCAACCAATTTCAGGGAAGACAAAGCTAATCCAGGAAGGCCGCAAAACCTAATAGTACAGCCTTTAAAAAAACAGTTTATTCATGTGCTGCCAGTACGGGAATGGTACTGTGAAAAGCAAGTTTTTTTGTGACATTTTGTTTAAAAACAGAATCAAAAAAATTATGATTTCGGGGAACATTGATCACGATGTCAATGTTTTTATCTTGTATAAACTGTTCAATCGTATCCTGGAAATCGAAAGTGGTGATAAAATAAAATTCCGGATTGAATTCACTGAACTGTTGTTCCAGCCAGTTCCTGCTTTTTACCAGTTCTTCATTTAAAGAAATATGGATCTCACTATTCACATTTACTATATGCAGGTTAGGCTTAAAAAAATCCAACACTCTTTTTATATAAGTAACAGGTGTTATTTCTTCTACTTCTTTAAAATCACATGCCAATGCCACATTGCTGATTCCGGTAAACGATGCTTGCGAAGGAACGATCAGCACCGGGCACACATCACGTGTAGTAATTTTTAAAGTATGGCTGCCGATCAGTTTTTGTTTTAATGATGATTTTCCTGTAATGCCCATCACAATCAAAGTGGCCGTTTTCTGGTAAGCCAATCTTTCCAGGCTGTCTATAAGGTCCTTCCCTTTTTCAAGGATGCACTCAATTGTTTTATGCCCTTTTTCCAATAATTCTGCCTTAAGACTATCCAGGTAGTTACCTGCATTTTCCAACTCTTCATCATTCTTATACAAATGAAAAAGTATGACACTGGCATCTGCCTTATCTCTCAGCATTTCTGCAGTATAGCGGGCCGCATTCAGGGAAGTTTCAGAGAAATCAATTGGAATAATTACAGACTTCATGAATTGTTGGTTTTAAACTTTGTGGGTTCGTTTCAAAAATTGTCACGAAATTAAGACAATCAAACGGAAGGAAAAACTAATAAACCGCTTAGTTATATGGACATTCCTGACAGAGACTTTGAATGAAGCCATCCCGGATTTGACTATTTACATGTTATGGGAATGGAGTTAATGCATAGGATTAAAAAGCCACCAGAGAGCTGGAATAATGGCTTTATAACTATTATCCCCTAACTTATCCATGTTTGTTAATAAATCATTGTTTTACAATTGCCTTTTGCAGACTATATTCGCCGCATTAAAATTGTAATCTGTGCGATTAAAAAGTCTTGAAATAAAAGGATTTAAAAGCTTTGCTGATAAAACTGTTGTCAATTTTGATGAAAACATTACAGGCATCGTGGGGCCCAATGGCTGCGGGAAATCAAATATCGTAGATAGTATCAGATGGGTAATTGGCGAACAAAAGATCAGCCACCTGCGTAGTGAAAACCTCGATAGCCTTGTTTTTAATGGATCCAAATCCCGTTCTGCTTCAGGTTTAGCTGAAGTAAGTCTCACTTTTGAAAATACAAAAAACCTGCTCCCGACTGAGTTCAGCACGGTGACTATCTCCCGCAAGTTTTATAAAAGTGGGGAAAGTGAGTACCGGCTCAATGATGTGCAATGCCGTTTAAAAGATATCCAAAACCTTCTAATGGATACCGGTGTTTCTACAGACTCTTACTCCATCATTGAATTAGCCATGGTGGACGACCTGATCAAGGACAAAGAAAACAGCCGCCGCCGCATGCTGGAACAGGCTGCCGGTATTTCCATTTATAAAACAAGAAAGAAAGAAGCAAAGCTGAAACTGGATGCAACAGAGCAGGACCTGGCCCGGATTGAGGATCTCCTTTTCGAAATCAATAACCAGTTAAAGGTTTTAGAAAACCAGGCAAAAAAAGCAGAGAAGTATTATGAAATAAAAAAAGATTACAGGGAAGTAAGTGTGGAACTGGCAAAAGCATCATTAGAAAGTTTTAATATCACTTTTAAAGAACTGAATGCACAACAGGAAGCCGAATCAGATAAACGATTAAAACTGGAAACGGAAATTGCTGTTGACGAAGCAGCACTGGAACAGGAAAAACTTAGTTTTATAGAGAAGGAAAAAGAATTGCAATCCATGCAGCAGGCTTTCAATGCTATGCTGCAAACGGTACGGACAAAAGAGAATGATAAAAATCTGAAAGCACAAAAACTGGAGCATTTAAAAGAAAGAGAAAACGGTTTGCAGTATTTTTTACAAAAAGCAGCCGGGCAGTTGCTGGGTATTGAAGAAAGTATTTCATTTTCCAAAATACAGGTTGAAGAGGAGGAAAAAGCATTTGAAACAATCAGCGGACAATTGGCTGAGCTGCGGGAAAAAATGGATGCAAAGAGAATAGTGATGGATGAAAAACGAAAGGCACTTGATACACTTCGTTCCGGATTCCAGCAGGTACAGCGCAACCAGTTTGATGCGGAGAAAAGAGTGGCAGTGGCTGATACTTCCATTCAAAACCTGACCAGGACGATTCAACAAATAGAAGAAGAAAGAGTGCAGCGGGATGTACAACGCAAACATCTGGCTGACGATTTATACCTCCGTGAAAAGGAGTTGAAAATAAAAAGAGCCGATCTGGAGCAATTGCAGAAGCACCAGGAATACACAAAAGACCAGATTCTGCAAACGCAGTCGGTTCTTGAAACATTAAGAGGGAAACTGGCAGAAGAGAACCGTAAACTGGATGCTAAAAAAAATGAATACGACCTGCTGAAGAGCCTGATAGATTCCATGGAAGGATATCCTGACAGTGTGAAATTTTTACATAACAACCCGGCATGGAATTACACAGCGCCTATTCTTTCCGACATTATTTATGTAAAAGAAGAATACAGGACCGCTTTGGAAAATGTATTAGAGCCTTACCTGAATTATTATATAGTCAATAATCTGCAGGAAGGATTGCAGGCTGTTCATTTACTGGATGAAAATAAAAAAGGGAAAGCTAATTTCTTTTTACTGGATAAATTAAACGAATTTCCTGCAGATACAGATCATCAGTCGGCTCCTGAAACGTATGATGATCTGTATCTGCAGGGTGCGATTTCTGCCCTCAATGTAATTGAGGTAGATGAAAAGTACAGAAACCTTGCCCGTTATTTGTTGGCCAATGTGGTGATTGCTGAAAGTGAAGAAGCACTGCAAAACAGTAATGCCCGCCAGCCAGCCCGTGCCGGTACGGACGGGGATGACCCCCGCCTGAATGACTCAGTCTGGCAGGCGGTCGGACGGGGATTTGTGGTCATTGAAAAGTCTGGTAAATATGTAAAAGGAAAATACTCGTTAACCGGTGGTAGTATCGGGTTATTTGAAGGCAGGAAGATCGGTCGTGCAAGAAACCTGGAAAAACTAAAAGAAGAAATCCTTTCTCAAAATTCAATAACAGAATTATTGAAAGAAGAGATCCGGGAAAGGCATAATGAAGTAATTGCCTTTAATGAAGACCTTCGGGAGAGCACCATAAAAGATACGGAACTTGAAATTCAGGAAATGACCAACCAGGTATTTGCCCTTCACAATAAACTGGAAAATTTGCATGCGTTGCAAAACAGCAGTCAACAACGCCATGAAGAACTTAGTGAACAGGTGAAACAAACACATAGTTCCGTAGAAGCCACCAGAAACGATTTGAAATGGTTGATTGAAGAACTG
>DATDPZ010000176.1:0-3898 GCA_035292525.1 Chitinophagaceae bacterium | reverse complement strand
AAAGATGGTGGCATTGACACCCATATGTACCACCAGAAATGAAACTAAAAACAAACCTGTAATTCCCATCACTATTTTTTTTCCGATCGAAGAAGTGAACAACTGTGACCAATTCATAATTGGAGATTGTTTAGAAAATAACTTTTATTGATTGCCGGGAAGGGTGGCAATGCCGCAAAAATAACATCAGAAGAGCAAATAATCTGAGAAAAAATATTCTTATTTCAAATTATCAATTAATCTCCCTCATGACTGATATAAATCATATAATATGATTGGAGATTTTATTAAAAAAATATTAACCCGTAAGTCTTGCCTGTTCTTCCCCATCAATTTTTTTAAACAAATGAAAGGGTTTATAGGAACGCCAGTTATCCAGTTCCAGCAATTCAATATAGCGGTCAAGTTTTGATTTTTTGAAATCATACTGTGTAGATTCCGGCATATTTAAAATGACGATCCATCCATGTGAATCCGAAATTTCTTCAAACCATTCTTCATAATAATCCCGGTCACCGCTGTGAAAATTCAACACATTTTCTGCTACCAGTATAAATTTTGATATTCCGCATGATTCAAATACATCAATCACTTCTCTTTTCAGCGTCATGATATCGTTTTCAATAGCATCATTCCATTCGCCAATCATTTCAATGATCGCATATTTTTCATCATAATCGGCAATTAAAACTTTCATATAAAGAGTCTTACTGCCAAACTCATCCCATTGCGGATGGATATAATAATTATAAACAGTCAGGGTGTATTCAAATTCAGAATAATTCATCCCGTAAAAAGGAGAATGTTTATCTTCTTCGCTCAAATAAATATGGCGCCAGTTATAAAATGGTTCTATATCATGCATACGCAAATTCTTAATTGCAAAGCTAAGTGTTAAAAAAAAAGAAATGAAATAATTGAGAGAAGTAACTATTTTTTATTTCAACAGATATTCTTTCAGGAAGCTAAAATCGGCTTGCATCATTGTGCTTTTTGTTTCCTGGTCCATTATGGCAGCGATGGACTCCGGAACTTCTATCACTTTTCCCGTTACGCTTACCACAGCAGCAGGAAATTTTACCGGGTGAGCAGTTTCAAGAAAAATCCCTTTTGTATTATTATGCTCAGCCAAATATTTCTGTAATGCCAGGTAACCGACTGCCCCATGTGGATCTAATATATAATTATGCTGTTCAAAAACCTCTTTGATAGTAGCCACAGTTTCTACATCCGTAATACTGAATGATGACAATCCTTTTTTTAAATCGTTGAACTCATGATTGAAAATTTCCAGGATTCTTACAAAGTTGCTGGGATCTCCCACATCCATGGCATTGGAAAGTGTTGAAACAGCTCTTCTCGTTTTGAAGTTTCCCCATAAGGACATATTCGGAATAGTTTGAAGAAAATTGGGCACCATGTCATTTGCATTGCATGCTGCTACAAAATGTTGAACAGGCAGGCCGGAATGCTTTGCCAGCAGGCCAGCACAGATATTTCCAAAGTTTCCGCTCGGCACACTGATCACCGGTGGATTTCCTTTATCTGCCCATTGCTTATAAGCCAGAAAATAATAGAATTGCTGTGGCAGCCACCTGGCAATATTTATTGAATTGGCAGATGTAAGAAATAATTTTTCCTTTATTTCAGCATCCATAAAAGCCTCTTTCACCATTTGCTGGCAATCGTCAAAAGTTCCTTCAATTTCCAAGGCATGAATATTCTTACCCAGAGTGGCCAATTGTTTTTCCTGTACCGGGCTTACCTTACGGGAAGGATAAAGGATGATAACTTCAACACCTTTTACATCATAAAAACCATTGGCTACTGCACCACCCGTATCACCGGAAGTAGCCACCAGCACTGTTACTTTCCGATCTTCATTTTTTAAAAAATGACCAAGGCAGCGGCTCATGAATCTTGCACCCACATCCTTAAATGCCAGCGTTGGGCCATGAAAAAGTTCAAGGGAAGAAATAGAATCATTCACTTTCACCAGGGGAATCGGAAAATTTATTGTTTCACTGACGATCTGAAAAAGTTTGTCATCCGGAATTTCATCTCCTGTAAACGGCTTCATTACTCTCCATGCAATTTCTTCATTCGATAATTTTTCAATTCCATGTATCAGATCTTCCTGAACAGTGGGAATAGTTTCCGGAAAATATAATCCTTTGTCTGGCGCCTGTCCTTTAATGGTTGCCTCTTTGAAAGAAACTAATGGCGAATTTTTATTTGTACTGAAATATTTCAATTGAGTCAGTGTTAAGTGTTTTGAGATACGGGTTATGAGTTATGAGTTATTAGTTATGAGTTAAGTCAACCAGTTTTAAAATTTAAAATTGCCCGGTAAACATTTTATTCAATAACAGAAACCCCCGTTTTATTAATAGTAGTTACGTAAATATTGTAATCAATCCCGATTTTCCTGTAAATATCGTTCATCACTTTTTCCACCGACCTGGCTATTGGTTTATTTTTACTAAGCATAAAAACGGATGGTCCCGATCCCGAAATGCCTCCACCTAAAGCACCTGCTTCTTTGCATCCGGATTTTATTTCAGCAAATCCCGGGATCAGGATACTCCGGATGGGCTCTATGATTACATCTTCCAGTGAACGGCCAACCAGGTCAAGATCATTTTTTAAAAATCCGGCTACAAGCCCGGCAATATTTCCCCATTGCTTAATAGCATCTTTCAGTAAAACCTGTTGCCGGAGAATTTGCCTGGCATCACTGGTTCTTATTTCTAACTGCGGATGTACAATGGTTACAAACAGATCAGGTGAAGGCAGAGTTATAATATCCAGCGGATGAATACAACGGATCAGGCTGATCCCCCCGGAAATACAGGGAGAAATATTATCTGCATGTTTTACACCTGATGCCAGCTTTTCTCCGTTCATGGCGAATTGTACCAGCTCATCGGTTGAAAAAATATTTCCCAGTAAATGATTGGCAGCAACGGCTGCACCTGCTGCACTGGCTGCACTGGAGCCAATGCCGCTTCCTGGCTTAATATGTTTTTCAATTTCCACTTCAAAACCGATCCCGGTATTCAACTTTTCCATGATAGATAATAAAACCACACCGGCAACATTTTTTTCCGGTTCGGCAGGCAAATTGAAAGCATCTTTATTATGGATGATCACTTGGGGTTCTTGCAGCAAATTCAAAGTCATTACATCAAAAGGATCATTCAATGCCATACCCAGGATATCAAATCCACAAACCAGGTTGGCCACGGTGGCCGGGCATTTTACTTTTACGCTTTGCATTTAAAATTAATTTTTAAACCGCCCTCAATATATCTGCAAACACGCCACTCGCAGTTACATCTGCACCGGCACCAGCGCCTTTCACTACCAGTGGTTGTTCATTATATCTGTCTGTATAAAACAATACAACATTATCCTTTCCGTATAAATGGTAAAGATCATGCTTTGGATCTATATGTTGTAAACCTACAGCAGCTTTTCCGTCATTATACGTGGCAACAAATTTCAACTTATTTCCTTCCTGATCTGCATTGCTGAAAAGTTTTTTGAAATGCTCTTCCTCTTTCAACATCTGTGCATAAAAATTTTCAACCGTTCCCCGCATACAGTTTTCGGGCATAAAAGAATTGTTCACGATCTCTTCCATTTCTATTTTTTCACCTGCTTCTCTGGCAAGGATCATGATTTTTCTCATTACATCAGTGCCTCCCAGATCTAATCTTGGATCGGGTTCAGTATAGCCTTCGTCCTGTGCCTGTTTTACCACTTCTGAAAAGCTCCTGCTTCCATTGTAATTATTAAAAACAAAATTTAATGTTCCGCTTAGTACCGCTTCAATCCTATGCACCCTGTCCCCGCTTTTTAACAGATCATTTAAAGTACCAATAACCGGAAGCCC
>DATDPZ010000175.1:0-8600 GCA_035292525.1 Chitinophagaceae bacterium | reverse complement strand
ACTGGGCGCTGGTCCTACCGCCATGATAAACAGGAATATTGATTTCATCAATGGAGTAAAAAACAGCACCAATACAAGCAATTATGGTTTAAAAATCAGTGTAAGTCAGAATACACCTGATAAACTTGATTTTTATTTCAGTCCTTCTTTTACCTGGAATCATTCAACCGCTTCAGTCAATGCATCAGCCGACGCAGATTACTGGGCATTGAGTGGCTGGTCGCAGGTAAGGGTCATTCTGCCAAAAAAATTTGAAATCAGCTCCGACGCAAATTTTCAATTACGGCAAAAAGATCCCCGGTTTACACAGAATAATAATTATACTACATGGAATGTTTCTTTGACAAAACGATTCCTTAAAGACATGATGGAATTCAGGTTGGGTGTGTATGATATTCTTGATCAGAACCGTGGCTACCAGCGGAATTTCAACAGTTATAGTTTTACAGAAACATTTTATAATACCCTGAGAAGATTCTGGCTGGCAACCGTTTCCTGGAATATTTCCAAAAACGGAAAACCGGCAACAGGGTTTTAATTTTAAATCTTCAGCAATGAAAAATATATTTTATTCCCTAACGCTGTTGAGTTGTTTTACATTAAATGCACAGCAATTTATCAGCAGCGGGATGATTGAGTTTGAAGTAAGAACCAACAATCATAAAGTTTTCGGGGATGGGTTCTGGGCCGAAATGTTTAAAGACCGGATTCCTCAATTTTCAACCACCTATTATTCTTACACTTTTAATAATGACAAATCTGTTTACAAATACACCCGCCAGGATGAAAAGACCAAACTGCCCTGGGGTAATAATAATGTAGAAGAAAATATCTGGTATAATGATTATGCTGCCGGAAATTTTATCAATCAAAAATTTGTTTTTGATGATACTTATCTGCTTGCTGATTCTCTCATGAAGATTGACTGGAAACTGGAACCCACCGAAACCCGTGAGATTGCCGGCTTTCTTTGCAGAAAAGCAGTTGGTAAAATATTTGACAGCGTTTATGTATTTGCCTTTTATACGGATGAGATCATGATCAGCGGCGGCCCCATGGGAATTAACGGGCTGCCCGGAATGATCCTGGGTATTACGATTCCAAGAATGTACAGCAGCTGGATCGCTACAAATCTTCAGCTAAATGCCAATGGTATCAATACAATAGTTCCTCCTCAAAAAGGCAAAAAAAAGAACGCATCAGAGCTTAGGCAAAATGTAGAAAAAGTTTCCAAAAACTGGGGCACCTGGGGTCAACAATCAATCTGGAATATTTTTTTGTAACGGGGTTATTTTAATAATTCAAAAACAAAACTTTCATGTGGTTGTATTTCGTAATTAATAAGTGAACTGATTTTTCCGGATTGAATATCCCTGATTTTAGAAAAACCATTGAGCCTTTCTTTATACCTGTTCCAATCAGGTTTAAAAGCATTGTTACTTGTATTTGAAATCACCATTACGGTTTGTTTGTAATCATATCTGAAATAAATATACGCTCCGTTTTGAGGGATAAACTGCATGGTTTTACCTGTCGTTAGTGCAGTGGATGATTTCCTGAAATGTGCCAGCTTACTCAGGTAAATAAAGGCTTCATTTTCTTTTTCTGTTCTACCTTCAGCTTTAAATTTATTTACAGGATCAGTAGCCCATCCACCGGGAAAATCAAGTCTTACATCCTGGTCGGTCGGATTTTTAAGATTCTTCATTAAAATTTCATCACCATAATATAATTGCGGAATTCCCCGCAAAGTTAATAACAGGTTCATCCCCATTTTATATTTTGAAAAATCTTCATTAATAACTGAATAAAATCTGTCCATATCATGGTTGCCTAAAAAAACGCTATTATTCAGTGGCTCTTTATAAACAAAATCTTCAGCCAAAGTCAGGTATAATTTGTTCACCCCTTCTGTCCAGCCAGCGGGTTGATTCAAACTGTTTTTTATGGCAGAACTTAAGGGAAAATCCAGTGCGCCCATTGCATTATGCTTAAATGGAATATTCAAATTGTTCCGAACGAAATAAGCATTCGCTATGACATCATTACCCCATGCTTCAACAAATGTGGTGATCGTTGGAAATTCTCTGATTAAAGCTGCATTCACATTATTCAGAAATTTTTCATCACAATATTTATAAGTATCCACCCGAAATCCATCAACTCCAAATTCTTCAGTAAGCCAGATGGCATTCTGGATAAGATAAGTGGCAACAAAAGGATTTGAAAGATTAAGATCAGGCAGATGCCGGACAAACCATCCCTTTAGCATATTTGTATTATCTGTATCTGATTTATAAGGGTCAAATACAGATGCATCCCGGTGACTGGGTGCAGTAAAATCCGGCCATTGGTTTATCCAGTCTTTTGAAGGAGGATCCAGATTTATCCAATGATAAAGTCCCACATGATTATACACGGCATCATGAATAACTTTTAATCCTACCCCATGCGCCGCATGGATCATTGACTTGTAGGCATCATTTCCGCCATATCGTTTATCAATTTTATAATGATCGGTAAACCAATAGCCATGAAAACCTGCCAGTTTAAAATTACCTTCCTGCATTTGGGGCATATCATTTTCTACCAATGGCGTGCACCAGATTGTTGTTACGCCAAGCTCTTTTAAATAATCAAAATGATTTTCAATTCCCTTCAGGTCTCCTCCATGCCGGGCAAAAATATTATTCCTGTCTGCTACCGGATCTCTTAAATCACTAAATGCATCATTCGACGGATCGCCATTACTGAAACGATCCGGCATTAAGAGATATACTAAATCTTTGGAAGTAACACCCTGCACTCTTGTTTTACCATTTTCTTTATTTCTTGCTTTTAATTCATAATTAATATCCACAAAAGTTACCTGGCTGCCTTTCAGGTGCAATTTTATCTTCCCGGGTTTTGTTGCCGGGCTGATGGTAAGATCTACCTGCAGGAATTTATTATTTGAAAAAGTATGAATTTTTTTTATGGAAATTCCCTGATATAAAGTAGTCACTGAATTTACTTTACCCATATTTTCTCCCCGTATCAGCAAACTCAAATGCTGATTCTTCATTCCCACCCACCAATGCGTTGGAAAAACGTCCCGTGAGAATAAGGAGTAAGAAAGGGAAACTAAAACCTGTAGAAAAACAATAATTTTTTTCATACAATAACTATTTATCTTTTATTCTTAATGTAAATAAAGCTGCAACTATCATTGAACAACCTCCTAAAACAATTGCATAGATGGCCTGGTTGTTAAATAAATGATTGGTAAAAACCCCCAACAAAGTAGCAGCAAGAATTTGAGGTATTACAATAAAGAAATTAAATATGCCCATATACACTCCCATTTTATGTGCAGGCAATGATTGTGTCAGCATAGAATATGGCATGGCAAGGATACTAGCCCAGGCAAATCCAATTCCGGCCATGCTGATAATCAGAAAATTTTCATTTTTAAAAATTAAAAAAGAAATAAGCCCAAAGCCACCGGCCACTAAAGCGATGGAATGTGTAAAGGGTCTTGAAAATTTTTTTGACAATACAGGAAGCAGGAATGCAAATAATGCGGCAAAGCCATTATAAAAAGCAAACAACACTCCCACCCAGTTTCCAATCCTGTTAAATTCTGCGGAGGAAGTATCAGTTGTATGATAAAGATATTGCGCCAGTGCCGGCGTAGAATAAATCCACATGGAGAAAAGAGCAAACCAGGAGAAGAATTGAACCACCGCCAGTTTCTTCATGGTTTCCGGCAGATGGCCCAGGTCATCCATTATTTCCACCAATCCATTTTCATTCCTGGCTTTCAGAAACAGGCCAGCCATCAATTGCATCACTCCATAAGCAGAAATTCCAACTGTAAGTACATAAAGTTCTTTTTCAAGTTTGATTACAGCCGTAGAATTATAATAAAAAAGAATGGCCGATAAAACGGCGCCGGCAAAGAACCAAATCATCCCTCTTTTTGTAAAAAGCCTGGCCGGGGTTTTAATATTTTTTGATTGCAGATCTGCATCTTCAATTTCACCAAATTCTTTCATCTGGGCAGGGGAATATTCTTTCGTGGTAAGTACCGTGTACAAAATGGCTGTAATAAAAATGATGGCGCCGGCATAAAATGAAATTCTGACTGTATCCGGAATAGATCCCGGAGGAGCTTCGTTTGCAACATTAAATTTTTCCAGGACAAACGGAAGTACAGAAGAGATCACTGCACCGATGCCAATAAAAAAACTTTGCGCTGCAAATCCGAAGGTTCTTTGTTTGTCAGGAAGCATATCTCCCACAAATGCCCTGAAAGGTTCCATGGAAATATTGATAGCAGCATCCAGCACCCAAAGCAGCAGGGCCGCCATCCATAAAGCCCAGGCATTTGGAAAAACAAAAAGAGCCAGTGCTGCAAAAATAGATCCCAATAAAAAATAAGGCCGGCGCCTGCCCAATCGTCCCATCCAGGTTTTATCGCTGATGTGCCCGATGATGGGTTGTACAATCAATCCGGTAAGCGGAGCAGCAATCCATAAAATCGGGATCTCTTCTATTTTGGCGCCCAACGTTTGAAAAATCCTGCTGACGTTTGCATTCTGTAAACCAAATGCAAACTGAATTCCGAAAAAACCAACACTCATATTGATGATCTGCCGGAAACTAAGTGCTGGCTTAGTGCTGTTTTTTTTATTTTCCGCGGAGGTAAACGGACCTGTCATAGGAAGTTTTTTTTATTTATTCAGGAAGATAGGAAGATTATGTAAAAGGGAGGCTGAATAAAATAAAAAAGAGCCAATATCCTTTCATAAAAAAAATGAGAATGCAGATCAGATCTCTGTTTTATTAACGATCACAGCTCCTTTTTTTATAACCACTATTCCGTCTTTGATTGTATAGAGCGGATGGTCCAGGTTTTCAAGATGAGTACCTCCGTTTATTTTCACATCATCACCAATCCTTACATTTTTATCAAGAATGGCATTGTTAATTGAGCAGCGGTCACCTATACCTACTAATGGCTGTCCATGCAATTTGGTATCTGTAATTTCCGGGAGTGTTTCATAATAATCACTACCCATCATATAAGTATTGGTCAGTGAAGAATCATGGCCGATTCGGGACCTGATGCCAATCACACTATTTTCAATATGAGAAGCATTGATGATGCAACCTTCGGCAACCAGGGTTTTCATCATGGTCGTTCCGCTGATTTTTGCCGGTGGCAACATCCTGGCCCTGGTATAAATTGCATTGTCATTATCGAAAAGATTGAAATCCGGTAAATCTTTTGTCAGGCCAAGATTTGCTTCAAAAAAAGAATTGATATTTCCGATATCTGTCCAATACCCATCATACTGGTAGCTGGCTACTTTATATTTGTGAATGGACAACGGAATAATTTCTTTTCCGAAATCGGTTGCTGTATTATGCTCCTCTCTTAACAGATCAAATAAAAGTTTGCGGTTAAAAATATAGATACCCATGGATGCCAGGTAATTTCTTCCCAGCCCTTTCATCATCTCCCCAGTATCACTTATCCAATCCGGCAAAATTTCTTTTTTCGGTTTTTCAACAAAGGAAGTGATGATCCCATCTTCAGATTTTAAAATACCAAATTCAGTCGCTTCTTTTTCAACAACCGGTATAGTGGCAATGGAAATATCTGCACCCATTAATTTATGATTGTAAAGCATATCAGCAAAGTTCATCTGGTAAAGCTGATCACCGGAAAGGATCAACACATAATCACTTTCAAAAGAGTCAATATGCCTCAGTCCCTGTCTTACTGCATCGGCAGTGCCCTGAAACCAGGTGGGGTTATCGGGAGTTTGTTCAGCAGCAAGAATATCCACAAAGGCTTTGCTGAATGCACTGAAATGGTAAGTATTCTTAATGTGCCTGTTTAAAGAAGCAGAATTATATTGTGTTAAAACAAACATTCTGCCGATTCCGTTATTCAGGCAATTGGAAATGGGAATATCCACCAACCGGTATTTGCCTGCAATGGGCACGGCCGGTTTTGAACGGGAAGCAGTAAGCGGATATAATCTTGATCCTGCACCACCGCCAAGGATCACTGAAAGAATTTCTTTTGGATTAGTAATTGTGCGGACTGCCATAGGTTTATTATTTTATATTACTGACTTATATAAAGAAATATATTGATTCGTAGATGATTCCCATGAATGGTCGATCTGCATCATCTGTTCAATCATTCCGTTTAATTGTATTTTTTTATTAAAGAATAGATCTATTGCTCTTCCAACTGAATAAGTGATATCCCATACGGTCGCATTGTCAAAACGGATTCCAAAGCCTTCCCAGTCTCCAAAATCTATTACTGTATCCCGAAGCCCGCCTGTATTTCTTACCATGGGTACTGTGCCATATCTTAAAGCATACAGCTGGTTTAATCCACAAGGCTCTACCCTGCTGGGCATTAAAAGAAAATCTGCACCGGCATACATCAGATGACTTAACTGTTCATTATAACCAATATAAGTATTTACGTATCCGCTTAACTGGTGCTTTACAGTTTCCAACTGGTTTTCCACTAGTTTATCTCCTGATCCTAAAATAAGAAAATTACAATTACCATGTTGCTGATAAATAGAAGAACTGATGGCTTCCGGTAAAATATCTGCAGCCTTCTCTCCTACCAGCCTGCCAATAAATACAAACAATGGCTTTTCCTGGTCCAGGTTAAATCGTTTGCAAAGCTCCTTTTTATTTTTTCTTTTTCCTTTCTCAAAATTTTCTATGGAGTAATTTTTTACCAGGAATTCGTCAGTTTCCGGATTCCAAAAATCTGAATCTATTCCATTTAAAATGCCCGAACATTTCCCCTTTTCATATTCAAATAAATTTTCCAGTCCATTTGCTGATTGTTTCAGTTCCTCCAGGTAGCTCCAGCTTACTGTATTTACTTTCCAGGCACATTTGATGGCAGATGCAAGCGGGTTGATAGCCTTGTTCCATTCCAGCATCGTTGCTTTCCATGTATCATAAGCAGGCAGGTAATAACTTTTGTCCCAGGCCATCACTCCCTGGTATTGAGCGTTATGAATGGTAAGTATGGTTGGAATATTTTTGAGGACTTCAAATGCTTTGCAATAGTTTACCATAAAAGGAATAAAGCCAGCATGATGATCATGTACATGAATTATATCGGGTTGATGTTCCCAATGACTGATCCAGTCGCAAACGGCAATCTGGAAAGAAGTGAATCTTTCCGTGTCATCGTCATATCCATACACATTTTCCCGGTCCAGCAAGCCATTTATGTCTAACAGATAAAGATCAAAACCCAGTTTGTTGGATTTTTCTCTGATCACACTGTAGTGAAAACTCTTTGGTCCAAGAAACTGCCCTCCTTCATGTACCAGTTCCCATTCGTTTTCCAGTAAAAACCTTGTGCGGTACATGGGGATAACCACTTTGGCCGTATGGCCCAGTTTTGATAAATATTTTGGTAAAGCCCCAACCACATCGCCAAGACCTCCTGTTTTTGCCACAGGATAACATTCAGCTGAAACATGAATTATTTCCATTCTAAACTAATAATTAAACAAAATATGAATTGATTTAAATGTAAGCAGTTTTCATGAAAGGACTGTTGTTCATGATTAAAATTTTTCGCTATCGAAAAACTATTTATTTTCATTGCCAAATTAAATATAACATTATGAACCTGCAACCCAAACAACCCACCAATTACAGTGCCCTCAGTACCCTGGTCATCGTTTTCTTCTTCTGGGGTTTTATTGCTGCTTCAAATGGCATCTTTATTCCCTTCTGCAAAAGTCATTTTGATTTAAACCAGTTTGAATCGCAGCTGATTGATTTTGCGTTTTATGCTGCCTACTTTGTAGGTTCTCTGATTTTATTTCTTATTACCTCTTTTACCAAGGTTGATATCTTAAATAAAATCGGGTACCGAAAGGGGATCATCGGCGGATTGTTTATTTCCATTGCCGGGGCGTTGTTAATGATTCCTGCAGTGAATTCCGGCTCATATCCTTTTATTTTAGGAGCCCTGTTTGTCATTGCTCTTGGTTTTTCATTACAACAAACCGCTGCACAACCTTTTGCAATAATGCTGGGCGATCCTTCAACCGGCTCACACAGGTTGAATCTTGGTGGCAGTGTGAATTCTTTTGGTACCACTTTAGGTCCCCTGATTGTTAGTTTTGTTTTGTTTGGTTCTATCAAAGAAGGCGCATCGGCCGCAGCAGATATCACACAGATAAAAACACTTTACCTGATTGTTGCAGGCGTTTTTTTTGCTGCCGCACTGATATTTATTTTTACAAAAAGTCTTCCTAAAACTGTTTTTGATGAACATGTAGAGAATAGCCCCAAAGCAGTGATGAGCCTTTCTACGCTTACTGTCGGGTTGATTGTATTGGTGGTGATCAGCCAGTTTACGAATTTGAGCAAATTATCTCTTACCAGTATAGGACTGGGAATGGTTTTTCTGCTGCTCTTTATTTCATACATGAATGCAAGTAAGAATGGGGAAGGTTGGGGTGCTATGAAATACCCCCAGTTGATCCTGGGCATGCTGGCCATATTTGTATATGTAGGTGTAGAAGTGACTATTCAAAGTAATATGG
>DATDPZ010000174.1:0-16541 GCA_035292525.1 Chitinophagaceae bacterium | reverse complement strand
CCGGACTGCAGATGATAAGCGAACGGGACGATCAGTATATATTCTTCGGCCAGCATAGCAGAAAACCCCATGTTAGCGGTTCGTGCTTGTCTCTGTCAATGCGGTCAAATTCTTCGTCATAATTTAAGTCGTCTGATTCATTAATTATAGAAGTTGGCTTTGAATATGGGTTTCTATTTTGTCGATTATACTTTTGTGTGGCGATACAATTTGTCCCCAACCGTCGGACGCACTATCTGGAATAGCAATTTCAATTGTCCACTTAAAATTGTCAAGTGCTTTGTATCTTGAAAATTCGTTTAGGTCTGTCGTTCTAAATTTTATTTCATCGCTGTCGTGAAAAACGGCATAACAACCTTGTGTATCCCAAATTTCTTTTAATGAAATAAAATCCGCCTGGCTGATTTGAAAGTCCGCTAAAGATTGCTTTAGTTTTGGCTCAATGGTCAAATTTTTATTGTTAATGAGAATGGTTAGGGAACTTGGATTTCTATGGTTTCTATAATTCTCAATTGTTACGTTTTTTGAGCCCAATGATGCAGCAAACATTACAATATCTATTGGGCATTCAAATATTTGAATTGCAAAATACTTGTCTGAAATGTTCGTCCGTTTAAATTCTACCATCTTAGCTCTTTCGATTTTTGCACTGTCGTCATAGCATGACCGCTAACATATGTATTTCTGCTAAAATACGCTACTTATAATAGTAAACAATTTTTTCAACTTATTCTTTTTACGCTACTTAGCAAAGAATGCGCTACTATGGCTAGTAGCGCAAATACAACTCAGGTCAGCGTTAAATCATCCAGTGGACTGATAATTTTTAGCAGATCTTTATTGCTGGTGTGAAGGTAACGCAGAGTTGTTTTAATGTCATTGTGACCCAGAAGTTTTTGTATCATCGTCACATCGGTACCT
This sequence comes from Chitinophagaceae bacterium, assembly GCA_035292525.1. GTDB lineage: Bacteria > Bacteroidota > Bacteroidia > Chitinophagales > Chitinophagaceae > VBAS01. Next base: position 15,620 of record DATDPZ010000174.1, on the reverse strand, counting down.
TTATCTATCAAATGTGTAGCAAAGCTATGCCTCAGGCTATGAATGCTTCCTGGCTTTATTATTCCCGCTTTGTTTTTGGCTGCCTGTATTACCTCCTGAAGACTACGGGTGCTGTAGGGTGTGTCTTTTCTAATTCCTTTAAAAAGGTAGCCTTTTTTATCAGGCTTATATTGCAAGGCATATTCCCTGAGCATTACAAGTAATACGGGACTTAACGATACGATCCTGTCTTTTTTACTTTTTGCCCGGCTAATTAAAATGGTCATCCGTTTACTATCTATTTCATAAGTTTTTATGGATACTACTTCGCTTACACGTAATCCGGCGCTGTATGCCAGCATCAGCATTGCTTTGTGCTTTTTATTTTTTAAACTATTGATGATGGCGGCAATTTCATCCTGATTAAATATTTTGGGTAGCTCTATCGGCTTCTTCGGTCTCGGTATTTTCCAAAAAAATTTATCCCTGAGCAATACTTGTTCAAAATAAAACTTCAAAGCATTTAACCTGCTATGCGCAGTATTTTCTTTTATACCTTCCTTTTCCATTGCATATACCATATACCTTCTCAAATCATCCGGTGTAAGTTCCTGTACCGATTTGTTTTTTATTGTTTGCAGCAGTTGCATAAATTCATTGCGGTAAGTGCGGATGGTGGATGCGCTGTAAGCTTTTAAAGTCAATTGCTGTACAAACCTGTTTAATGCTTCTAAGTTTTCTTTACTCAATCCGTATGCTGTAGTTTTTGCAACCGGCATTGTGCGGATAATTTTATCTGCTTCTTTTGGTGGCAGGCTTGCTTTTACCAAATTACGTTTGTCAAGATATTGTTTCAGCGCTGTATTATTGATCGCAGCTTTATCTTTCAGTGCATCACATATTTGAGTATAAGATTTTTCAGTAAGAGGCAGATACCAGCACTTATTTGACTGACTCCACTTAGCACTGGCCTTTTTTATGAGCAGGTTGTTGATGCTTCCGTAATTTTCAAAATAAATTCCAATCTGTTCCGCTCCCCGGTGTAATAGCGGTTTTAATATTACTGGTACCATTGTGTGTTTTTAATGATTGAATTTACAACAATCCATCAAACGATTTTCCTCAATACCTTTCTCCTTTAAATCCATCCCCCTGCGGAAATATTTACTTACTTATTTTATCCCGATAGCTATCGGGAGCTATCGGGATTCTCATTTCTTATTCCTCATTTGCACAAGAGTTCGGTGTCAAGTTAACTGCTCCCAGAAAGTAAACATTGGTTTTCAAGCAACCAGTATTTACCAATTTGAATTGTCAGGGTCTAAATACAAATTCTCTTACTTATCCAACTGCCCTTTCAGTTCTACATAACTCCATGCAGTAAATGGAAAAATTAAAAATAAAAAAAATACCCACCCGCATTGAGTGAAAAAGAAAAACAAAAACACAATTAGCAGCAGGTAAAAAGGATAAATAAAAACGAGTAAGGCAATCAAAACAGAATCATTATGTACTGTGTTTCTCAGTTTATACTGTGTAATTGTTTTCAGCGGTAAATATAATGGAGCATGTATCAGCCAGCCTGCAAGGGCCGGGATAAACAATAAAATCTTAGAAATACGGGAAGGTTTTATTTCCAGCAACTGTTTTTGTTTTTCTTTATCATTTTTTTCAATTTCAAAAACAAGGGGCTCCAGTTCTTTTTGCAGGCGGCTGTTAAAAACCTGGTTTCTTATTCCTTCACTTGCTGTTGCATCCATTTCATCCGTCGTAAATAAATTACCGAAGTTGATAAAAATGTTTTTTCCAAACCGGGTAAAGGAACTGTAGTTAATACCAACCGGTAATATTTTTAATGGAATGTTTTCGTCCTGGCATCTGATGGCAAGCCTGGCTGTTCCTTTTTTGAGTGGCCGTAAATGCCATTCATTTTCACAAAGTCCTTCGCTGAAAATCAACACAACGCCGTTTTTCCTGAAAATATCAATACAGTCATCAAATGTTTTATAGTTATCCGAAAGATTTTCCACTCCTTCGCTGGGCCGGTAAACAGGTAACATTTTCAGGGAGAAAAGAAGGTTGCCGACAAATTTATTGATAAAGGCATCACCTCTGGTCAGTGACCAGATGGGTTGCCGGAAAATTACATCGAGCAACACCGCATCTAAAAAAGAATTGGGATGATTGCAGGCAAGTAGCAGGGGTCCTTTTTCTTTCAGGAGTTCAGGGTTGTTGATGATTATCCTGCGGGAGAAGATGCGGGCTGCAAAACCCACAATGATTTTTAATGCGGAATAAAGCATATACTGTAATAATAATTATTAATTTTTAATTATTCCTGCCCGACTGCATCTTTCAGGCGGGAATTATTCATTTTTGCGAAAATGGAAAAACAATTAATTGTCATAGGCGGCGGTGCAGCCGGATTTTTTTGTGCCGTAAATGCGGCCAGAATGAATCCTGCTTTAAAAGTAACCATACTGGAAAAAAGCAGTAAACTGCTGTCTAAAGTGAAAGTCAGCGGAGGAGGACGTTGTAATGTAACCCATGCCTGTTTTGACATAGCAGACATGAGCAAACAATATCCCAGGGGGCAGCACTTTGTAAAAAAATCTTTTCACCAATTTTTTACTACTGACACCATCAAATGGTTTGAAGAAAGAGGAGTGAAGTTAAAAGCCGAAAAAGACGGCAGGATGTTTCCTGTTTCAGATTCTTCGCAAACGGTGATTGATTGTTTAATGAAAGAAGTGAATCTTTTTAATGTGGAAATAATTCCTGGCGCCGAAGTCAGCAGGCTGAAGTCTGAAAATGGAAAGTTCCGGATTGAATTAACAGACCTCAGAAATCTAAGTTCAGACTTCATTTGCATCGCTTCCGGTGGCTTTCCCAAATCTTTCATGTTTGACTGGCTGAAAAAAACTGGTCATTCGATAGTAGAACCCGTTCCTTCTTTATTTACTTTCAATCTTCCAAAACATCCGATTTCAAAATTAATGGGGATCAGTGTGGAGAAAGTTAAAATAAAAATTACCGGAACCAAACTGGAAGAAGAAGGTCCCTTATTAATTACACATTGGGGACTTAGCGGGCCGGTGGTACTCCGGCTGAGTGCCTGGGGAGCAAGGGAACTGAAAGAAAGGAATTGGGAATTTGGTATTTGTGTGAACTGGCTTCCGGAATTTAATGAGCAGAACTTACGGGAGGAATTTCAGAAATTGAGAGTTGCAATTGCTTCACAGAAAATAATGAATAAAAATTCCTTTGGATTACCGGCAAGGTTGTGGGAATTTTTAGCGGAACAATCCGGTATAAAAAACGAAATGCGCTGGGCCACATTGCCTGTTGCTATTCAAAACAGGTTTGTAAAAAATTTAGTTGCTTATAACTTTGAAGTAAAAGGCAAAACAACATTTAAGGAAGAATTTGTAACAGCAGGTGGCATCAGGTTGAGTGAAATAGATGCCAACAGCATGAGGAGTAAAAAAATCCCCAACCTGTTTTTTGCAGGGGAAGTGATGGATGTGGATGGTATTACCGGGGGTTTCAACTTTCAACATGCATGGACCAGTGGTTTTGTTGCAGCGAAGAGTATTGCCACTGAGGCAATGAAACAATGAAATTATTTTCTATGCATCTTCGTTTCAATGACAGTAATTGCTGAATTACTGCAAAGCATTAATAGGGTGCGGACAAATAGCACATTATCGAATTTTAAATTTAATGCTGTTCATCCCCTCCAAAGTAGGGGCCGCAGATATTTCTGATGAAGATTGAACGAAGGGGGTGGGTAAAAGTTGAGTAGGATTTCAGAACCCTGAAATATGAGATCCTTCACTTTGCTGTGGGTAAACTGCAACCCTATTGTTCAATAAAGAACAGAATGATGAAAGGAGCCTCCTTTTAGCTTTGAACCACTTAGGAGAATTAGCATAGATATATAGAAATATACATATAGAATCCTATGTGAACCCTATGTTTTGTGATACTATAGTGGTAATATAAACTGAACAGCTGACAGAACCCTGAACGAAGCCCGTCCGAATGGCTGGCCGGGCGGACGTCGCAACAGCTGCCAAATCAGGGCATTGATGCTGATTACCATACAAAAAAACTCCCAACTCTGAACTCCTTCCTCACGACTATTTGCCTTATCTTTGCCGCCCCGGACCCGATAGCTATCGGGATAAACCCCCGGTATATTTTATAATGTTTCAAAACTTAATTAAAAAACAACTAAACGCTGATGCACAGGAGCCGACTGCTACCGATGTAACAGAGACTACAGCGACAACAAATGCACCTGCTGAGGCGCAAGCCGAATTGCCGCAAGGCGACATGAAAGAGCCGGTGATAGAAACGGCTCATGACGATTTTGACTGGAACTTAGACAAACGAAATGTAACTTCTTACACTGAAGAAGAAAAGGAAAAGTATTCCAAAGTGTATGAAAACACATTTGTACAGATCAATGATGGTGAAATGATCAACAGCACCGTGGTAGGTGTTACGAAAACAGATGTGGTATTGAACATCGGGTTTAAAAGCGATGGACTGGTATCATTGAATGAGTTTCGTGATATGCCTAACCTGAAAGTTGGCGACCAGGTAGAAGTGTTGGTGGTGGATAAAGAAGACAGGGAAGGTCACCTGAACCTCAGTCGCAGACAGGCCCGTGTTACCCGTGCATGGGAGCGGATTGTAGAAGCACATAAAACAGGTGAAGTGATCACTGGTATTGTAACCAACAAAACAAAAGGCGGATTGATTGTGGATGTATTCGGTATGGAAACTTTCTTACCCGGTTCACAGATTGATGTGAAGCCGGTAACCGATTATGATCAGTTTGTAGGAAAAACAATGGAATTCAAAGTGGTGAAGATTAACGAAACCATAAAGAATGCAGTTGTATCTCACAAAGCTCTTATTGAAAGCGACATCGAAGCACAACGTGCCGAGATCATGAGTAAACTGGAAAAAGGACAGGTACTGGAAGGAACAGTAAAAAATATTACTGATTTCGGCGCCTTCATGGATCTGGGCGGACTGGATGGTTTATTGTATATCACTGATATCTCATGGGGACGTATTTCACACCCAACGGAAGTATTGAAACTTGATCAGAAGATCAACGTGGTGGTACTTGATTTTGATGATGAGAAAAAACGGATCAGTCTTGGATTAAAACAACTGACTCCGCATCCGTGGGATATATTACCCGAAATAATTGCTGAAGGCAATACGATAAAAGGTAAAGTAGTAAACATTGAAGATTACGGCGCTTTCCTTGAAATACAACCCGGCGTTGAAGGGTTGGTTCATGTAAGCGAAATCACCTGGGCAAACACTCCCATCAATGCTAAAGAATTCTTTAAACTGAATGATGAGCATGAAGCGAAGATTGTAACATTGGATAAGACAAGCCGGAAGATGAGTCTTTCCATCAAACAACTTTCTCCTGATCCCTGGAATGAAATTGAAGAAAAATTTCCTGTGGAAAGCCGTCATAAAGGATTAGTAAAAAATATCACTCCCTACGGTGTCTTTGTAGAATTGTCAACCGGCATCGGGGGTATGATCCATATCAGCGACCTGAGCTGGCTGAAGCGATTTAATCATCCCGGTGAATATGTGAAAGTGGGAGAGAACATTGATATCGTAATTCTGAGCATAGATAAAGAAAACCGCAAATTGCAACTGGGTCATAAGCAACTGGAAGAAGATCCATGGAACAGCCTGCAGGAAACATTTACTATCGGTACTATTCACGAAGGAACAGTTACCCGCCGCGATGATAAAGGCGCTGGTGTGCAGTTACCTTACGGATTAGAAGGGTTTGCTCCCAACCGTCATCTTGTAAAAGAAGATGGAAAAAGTGTAGGTCCGGATGAAACCACTAGGTTTATGGTCATTGAATTTGATCGTAATGAAAAGCGAATCGTAATTTCTCACACCCGTACCTGGGAGCAGGCAATAGTAGAAGAGAAAGATGCGGCAAGAAAAGAAGCAAGAGTGGAAGCTGATAAAACACGCAAGGCTGTAAAAACTGTACAGTCTAAAGTGGAGAAAGCTACGCTGGGCGATCTTGGTGCATTGGCAGAGATCAAGGCCAAACTGAAAGAAGATGAAAAAACAGATGAAGTAAAGCCTGAAGCAATAAAGCCTGAAACGGCTAAGCCTAAAGTAGCAAAGGTGAAAGAAGTAAAACCTGACGAAGAAGCGAAGCCCGATGAATCAACAAGCGCTGTATAAGCATTAGTGAAAATACAATTTGCTAAGTCTTTTTAAAATTTAAAGCGTTCCATGAAGGGACGCTTTTTTTATTTTGTCAGTTTAGAAACTCTATTAAATCCTTAATTTAGATTCTCATTGTTTGCCAGTCATATGCCAGATTTTTTCAAACGGTTAAAAAATATCAAACCTGTTCGTTCATTAGTCTATGCCCTGGTTGGACTGTTCTCATATCCCGGCCTTGTATGGGTAAATAAACTCAGGATCTCAGGTACTGAACATATCAGTCATTTACCAAAGGAGAATGTATTATTTGTCAGTAATCACCAGACCTATTTTACTGATGTCATTACCCTCCTTCATATTTTCTGCGCAGTGAAATGGGGAAAGAAAAACAGGCTGGGCATTCCTTATTATTTACTGAATCCCTTTACCGGTGTAAATTATGTAGCTGCAGAAGAAACGATGAAAGGAAGTTGGGTAAGCCGGTTATTTACATTGGGGGGAGCACTGACTGTAAAAAGAACCTGGAATGCAGAAGCAAAAGAAACAAGAAAGGGATTGGATCCTTCCGATACCAGAAAAATTGAAAGGGCATTAAGTGAAAACTGGGTCATCACTTTTCCCCAGGGCACTACCAAACCATTTGCGCCGGGAAGAAAGGGAACTGCACTGATCATTAAAAGAAACAAACCCATTGTGATACCTGTTGTCATCAACGGATTCTGGCGTGCATTTAATAAAAAAGGATTGAAGTTTAAAAAAAAGGGTACACTACTTACTGTAAGATTTAAAGAACCACTGAAAATAGATTATGATGATACTTCTGAAAATATTTTAGCGGTTATCATGGATGCAATTGAGCAAAGTAAAACGTTTAGAATGAAAGGGGCACATCATTTGGCAAAGAAGGACAATTTGCATCAGGCAAAGGACCATTAGCAATGATTATCATCAACCATGTTACCGGTTTGTTTGCTGATTGCCTATTGCCAATTGTCTCTGAACTTAATCTTTTACGAATAATGCTCTAAGTTCCGTCGCATCATCGGGCTTCATTTTTCCACCTAATATCAATCGCACCTGCCTTCTTCTTAAAGCGCTTTCAAAAAGTTTTTGTTCTTCTTCTGTTTCTGCAAGAAGTGATGGAACCGCTGTTGGTTTGCCATTGGGATTCAGCGCCACAAACGTGTAATAAGCTTCATTGCTTTTGTATTTATATTGCTTAAGTGCATCCTCACCCCACACTTTCATATGCACTTCCATAGAAGTAGTAAATGCCCGGGACACTTTTGCTTCTATGTGCACTACATTGCCGAGTTTGATAGGCGCTTCAAAAGAAATATTATCAACGGAAGCGGTCACTACCGGCAAACCGCAATGCTTCATGGCTGCAAGGGCGGCTGCAATATCCATCCAGTACATCAGCCTTCCACCCATCAGGTTTCCAAAGCTGTTGGTGTCGTTGGGTAACACCAGTTCCGTCATAACAATTAAACTCTCCGATGCATTTCTTTTTTCCATTTACCTGTTTTGTGACAAAGATATTTAATTAATACTCCCGGCTGATGAATTGCACTTCGGGTTTATTTTTTCCCGGCAATTACAGGATATTAATTAGCTGCAAATGGATAGGTCATTTGGTTAAGAAGCTGAAACCATTATTTTTGCTGATTGCATGAAAATAAAAGTTTGCTATGAAAACATCAGATCCAGTTTCTTTTGATAACACCGAAATTGCTTTTGCTTACAAATCAGACAGCGAATTAAAAAAAGCACACTTCCTTTTTTCTTCCATGGGTAAACCCTGGCTGGTAAACCTCGGGATTAAACTTACCCCCGCTGCTGTAAAGTGGAACCTTCCCTTCATTAATTCCATCATCCGCAACACAATTTTTAAACAATTTGTCGGTGGTGAAACACTGGAAAAAAACCTGGAAGTAGCAGAGAAACTGGAAAAATTCAATGTCCGTGTTATTCTCGATTACGGGGTGGAAGGAAAAGAAGGGGAAGAAAATTTTGATCATGCCTGCGAAGAATTTATACGGGTCATCAATTATGCAGCCACGCAACCAAATATACCTTTCATGAGTGTGAAGGTGACCGGTATTGCCAGGTTTGGTTTGCTGGAAAAATTGGACAGCCTGATGCATGCCGGAGAGGGATCGCTGGTCAGCCGCTACCTGAAATCGGTAGAGAAATTGTCAGCCGGAGAAAAAAATGAATGGCATCAGGTAAGAACCCGGATGCTTCGAATTTGCGAAACAGCGGCTAAAGGAAATGTAGGGGTGCTGGTAGATGCCGAAGACAGCTGGATACAGGATCCTGTAGATGCATTGGTGATGCTGATGATGGATACTTTTAATAAAAGAAAAGCGGTTTTATATAATACGATACAGCATTACCGGCATGACCGGATGCAATTCTTGAAGGAATCACTTGCAGGAGCAGAAGAAAGAAATTTTATTCTGGGCATGAAGCTGGTTCGGGGTGCCTATATGGAAAAAGAAAGAGAGAGAGCTGCTTTGATGGGGTATCCTTCTCCCATTCACCCGGATAAAGAAAGTACAGACCGGGATTTTAATGAAGGGGTAAAATTTTGCATTGAGCATTTGGAAAAAATTGCCTTGATTGTTGCTTCACATAATGAATACAGTAACCTGTATGCTGTACAACTGATGATGGAAAAAGGATGGTCATTAAGTCATCCCCATATTCACTGGAGCCAGTTATATGGTATGAGTGATAATATTACGTTTAACCTTGCCCATGCAGGTTGCAGTGTGAGTAAATACCTTCCGTTTGGACCGCTGAAAGATGTGTTGCCTTATCTAATGCGCCGGGCACAGGAAAATTCTTCCACGAAAGGACAAACAGGTAAGGAGCTTGCATTGATTAAAAAAGAACTGAGGAGAAGATCGGCTTAAAGATGCAGCCATACCTGCTGTTTAACGGTTGCAAGTAGTACACTTTTTAAAATTGAACATCAACGTAAACCCGTTGTTGTGCATTCATGCTAATGTCTATTGTCGTTTAATTTTCTTTTGGGAGTTCAGAACCATGCACATAACCAATTCGCCATGTGTCATCAATGCGCTGCCACAAAATTGATACTGCTGTTTGTCTTGAAGTTGAAGAACTTCCGTCTGCCATTATTGTAGTTTCATATACAGAAAGAATTTCTAATACATTGTCAGTATTTATAAAATTAAAGTCACGGTTTAGCACTTGGTAATCAAATGACTTTAACCCCTTTTCAATTCCTGTCTTTACCCGTGCCTTCAATACTTCATAAGTCATTACCTGACCGTTCCAAATCTGACGGTAATCAGGAGAATTTATATGCATGGAAACAGCTTTCATAAGTTCGCCTTGTCTTAATGCAGTGAACAAATTATTCTCTGATTGCATTATTTCTGATTTGATTTTGTCCTTGTCCATTTTATTATTGTTTGAATTATCAGGAATTGTCTGACACGAAACCAGAACCATAGTCAGAATGATTGGCGGAACTGTTACTAACATTTTTATTGTCGTTTTAATATGCTAATATTTTTTGTCTATAAGAAATAAAAATAAGAATTAGCAACTTCACCTGTTGATTACCCCTTTTATAGACTTTCCTGATTTTGCAAGTATACTTTTTTAATGGAACAGCAACAATGTAAAATTCAGGTAAATGCAAACAAATTGTCTGGCATTCTTATAATAATGTTGTCAGGCGGTTCTTTCTATAAGAGTTCTTAATTTCAATTTTACCATTCTTAAAAGTAAATAAATCACATCCTGTAACTTCAACCTTGGTACCATCTGATTTAGTTTCTGTAAAAATCCACTCGGAGAAACCTCTGTTTTCTGAAATAAAGTGTTTGGGATTACCCCAATGAGCATCAGGAAATGTGGTAAATACATTTTCAAATGCTTTTCTGACTTGTTCTTGCCCGGTAAATTTTTCTCCGTTGAAATCTGGTCCCCCTGAAGCCTCAAACACACAGTCATCAGTCATATGAGACATTATAGCCTTAATATCATGAGCATTAAATGCATCGGCAAAAGACCGGAGAAAATCTTCAGTGATTTTCTTATTTGATTGTGCCATAAGTAAATTTGGCAATAAAATCAGAAATGTCAAAGCTGTTTTTTTCATATAGGCTCATAGTAGTTTATTTTGAGCAGGCATTAATATTCCGTCCCTCTTTAACTGCAGTTGATTGAAACAAAAAAAAGATAACGGACTCTTTGTGTCCCACACTTGCAGCAAGTCTCCAATGTTGTGGGCAAGTGCATTGTACTTCAGAGCATCTTAAATTGAGCAAGGATAACTACTAAATGTCGTTTACCTTCCCGCCAGATTCCCGTTTAACTTTCAAGGCTCTCTTTGTTATTTTTAAATCTCTGAAATATCCTATTGTGCCAATGTCTACGTACAATCCAATTCCCCCTTTTTTATTATTGCCTAGCATTTTATCTACAATAAAAGCAGAGTATTTCATATTATTTATGAACATTTCGGCAGTTTCACCATTTACTTCTATCCGCATCGTAATCCACTCATTCAGGGCAACAGGGGCGGAGCCTTCGTATTTATATGGGGCTATTTTTCTCAAGGTATCAAATTTGTAATGTGGATACGAAATGTATTGTACTGCATGATTTCTATGTTGCTGATTATTAACTCTGCCAACTTTGGGCCTTAAGTAAATACTCTCAAAAGCTGAATCGTCTTCTTTAACTCTGAAATATATTCCTATGAATCCTGCAACCCCGGCATAAGGTGGGGGATTTTGAATTTGACTATACATTTTCACTTCAATAGTGCCGTTTTCAAAATCATTTAAGTCAGCAAGTTTTGCATAATGTGGTTCATCAACTGTTGCTTCAATATTATTGACGTCAAAGGGAATTGCATTTAAGTCTCTCTCAATTTTCAATACTTTTTTTCCCTGGAAACTGACAATTTCACCGGTGACGTTATGAAGCTCGAAGGTTTGTTTCCCAAGTATTAATCTTTGCCAATTGACAGGGCTTTGGGCAGTAACGCCGAAAGAGATTCCCAAAACGAAACATAGGGATGTAAATAGTTTTATAATATTCATAATTTTATGATTTAATGATTAAATAATCGGATTCCTGCAATTTTGCAATTGCTTCAGTTGTCGTAACAACTTTACCCAATGTACCAAATTCGTGAAGATCGCCAAAAACCTCTATCCGGATGGATTGGTCTAAACCACCCACTTTTACTGCATCAAATCCATTGTCTTGTATCAGTTGCTCTATTACTGCATCAACAGTGGAATCGTCAGTAGCATAAAATAATACAGATTTTTCAGGCGTTTGATATGCCGCATTTGCTAAAGAAGCCGCTCCTAATGTTCCGAATGCTTTTATCAGTGTTGCACCTTGTGGTAATAAGGCAGCGTTCAATTGTCCTGCTGATTCTTTTTCGCCAATAATTTTTTTGAACCCGCCATTTTCGTCTGCTGCAATAGGATTGGAAGGGTCAATGATGATTTTTCCCTGCAGTTCAGTGCCATATAGTTCAAACAATTCCTGTATGGTATTGAACCAAACAGATAGTATAATAATATCAGCCTTCTTAATGGCATCGCCGGTTTCAGCTGCTGTTGCAAGTGTTCCTAATTCCTGTGCCAATGCTTTTGCATCTTCTGTTTTCCGGCTTGCAATAATTACCGGACGATTACTTTTTACAAAATTTTGGGCTACTGTTTTTCCGATGTTTCCTAAGCCGATTACGGCTACTTTTGAAGTTGTTTTCATACTAATTTGTTTTTAATTTTTATAATAGAATTATTTTCCTAAGCCAATTTGATTCATATAGGTTTGATTGTCCCAAAACAAATGCTCTTCAGTCATAGTGCCATCTGTTCCCCAGATTCCTATAGTTGCCATGGGCATTTTAAATGCTTTGCCGGTTGGTTGAATGAATTTTCCATTTCCAATTGGCATTGGTTTGGTAAATGTTCCCTCAAATACACCCGTTACTGCTGTCATATTTCCAGAGCCGAAACGAATGGGATGTTCTTTAATTCGGGTGTCGGGAGCATAAACAAACAATGCTTTCAAATCTTCAATGTGTTTTTCAATTCCAATCGCAATATGTCCGTCGGGCCAGATTACTTTAATGTCTTTTGAATGACTTTCGTGTATTCTGGTCCATTCCTGATTACTGAATATGGTGTAATCTAGCGTATCGAATGTGGCAAGATGTTTTGCAATTTCTTCGTTTCCTGATGTAAGTTGTGTGATTTGATTTTTCAGTGAATCAATTTCTGCCTTGTTTGCAGAATTGGTTCCATTGTTTCCGCAACTTGAGAAGCTTACTATTGCGGCAATGGCTAATAGTGTTGCTGATGTTTTAATTGTTGTCATACTATTTCTTTTTAAACGTTAAGAATAAATTGATAATGCAAAGGTGCATCGGAATGAAGCCTCTCTCCAATGGACTGCATCAAGAAATAGTATTGATGTAGGTTAAGATTTTTTAGTTTGCTTGTTTCTTAAACGACTTAAAAACTCGGGAGTAATACCTAAAAATGAAGCGATTTGTGTTTGTGGTAGCCGGTTGTTGAGGTGCGAATAATTTTGCAAAAAGGATAAATACCTTTCTTCGGCTGTAGAACTGATATTTTGCAACAATCGCTTTTGAAGGGATACAAAACTATTTTCAATCAATACCCTGAAAATGCGGTCGAATTTAGGTGCTTTTTTATAAAGGAAAACTAAGTTGTAGAAGCTGATTTGTAATACCATTGTGTCTTCCAAAGCATCAATATTGAGTTCAGAAGGTTTCCGATCATGAAAACTACCGATATTGCTCAACCACCAGTTTTCGGATGCAAATTGTATAATATGGGTATTGCCTTTGTCATCTACTTTGTACATACGCAGACAACCCCTCACTATAAAATTAAACTGATTGCATACATCACCTTCCTGTAAGACATATTGTCTTTTTCGATACAGTCGGGGTTTGAATAATCCGGTAACCAATTGTTTTTCCTCGTTATTTAGTGGAATTACTTGTTGAAAGTAGTTCAACAGAGGTTCAATTTGTGATTGTATCATGTCGTCTTTGTTCACTTCATTTTTTCTGTTGATATGAAGCAGGGTGTCTGTTTGTATTGCCCACAACGGGAGTTTGTGAAAAAAAACCTCCCGCCATTACCAAATATACACAGATGTGTATAAGCAAAAAAGTACTACTGAAATATTTTAATTTACAATGTAGCCTTACCCGTTTTAAATTGAAATCTGGTCAGTGAAAATTTTATTGCAAAGCTTAAATACATTTATAAAAATCCTGTTCGGGCAGGGGTATATAAAAATCAGGATAATTATTATTATTCATCATCCCTGTTTTATAAGTATGTAAAATATAATTGGGATTGCTAACTTATTTGCGTGATTAATCTTAATCGGTTGTTGCTTTTTAGCGGTTGCAGGCAGTACACTTTTAAAAATTGAACAGCAACGACGTAATGTTTTTAATGCGTTAATACTTCTGGCGCAAAGCTTCGTTTAAGCCTTATATGTTACAGGCAGTGGCTCTTCTGTCCAACCGAATGCCATTCATGTTTTATTTGAGTCATCAAAAGTGCATTGTCAAACTGTACAGAACCTTTTGGAAAGATACTTTGGTCTTCAAAGAAGCTTGAATGAACTTCTGTCACATTTAAAGATTCAACTTTCCAGTTATAAGTTTTGAGTTTTAGTCCATCGAATTTGTCGCCGTTAGGAGAATAGCCAACTGCGCCACCTTCAAAAAATTTTGATGCTGTGTAAAGATTTTGAAAGATTGAATTGAAGTTAAGGGCATCAGCCTTGTCACCGTCAATAGAAATAGTCGTACCGTCTGAACTTTTAAATGCGATATGGTAATGGCCGTTCGCTTCTTTTACGTCAAATTTTGCATGGAAGTGTCGCCCTGGGAAAATACGTCCACCTGCTATACTGTTTAAATAAGATGATGTGTCACGGCGTGGAATGTAAACACCTTCTTTAATTTCACCATTTTCTGTCCACTCAACTGCAATTCGGTGTGCACCATTTTCAGATGAAATGCCAATAAAATTTGGAAGTCCTTTGGGTCGAATGTGTTTCAATCTTATTAAACAAATACCAGCAATTGCTTTTCCCTTATAAATTTTAGGTCGAAAAGGTTGAGGGATGATTTTTTTTATTATGTCTGGTTCAACCGTGAAGTTGACTAAAACTCGTCTGTCAATAACTCCTTGTATGGTTGGTATTCTCATGATGGTCGGTTTGCCTGTAACGTTTCCGATGTTAGCGGAAGTATTTTTTCCACCAGTCCGTAAAGAAATTACGAGCTGTAAGAAATGTATTTCGCTGACTCATATCGGGATAAAGTTTTAGATAATATTCCGGAGCATAAGAAGAAAATATTTTTTGGCTGGTTTCTGTCTCAAGTCGAAAAACGTAATCAACATCGTCTGAGATTCTGGAGTCTCTAATTTCATTCAGGGAGTCTTGGCTCAATTGCCAGAACTGTACATTTTCAAAATGATCGAATAAGTCACGGACTAATTTATCAATGATAGTCCCAATTTGTTTATAGTATTTTCTCTGCTTGGGATGAGTCTTAGCAAACCGTTCCGAGGAGCTTTTCCAAGTACGCTTATATGTCCATGCTGTCCAAAGACTACCGTCAAAAGAGAGAAGACGATAGTTATCGACATTAGACCACCAATAACTTTCTTCAGAATAAACAAGAACAAATTTAGATTTAATTGGAAGGTGAGTTATGAAAGAAAAGGAGTCTGTTATCTTACTATCAAATGAAATGGCGGGCAACTGCGAATGACAGATGAAACTTAATAAAAGTCCTATCGATAATAAAACTGGTCGCATAATATTTCCGCCAACTCAAATATATATGAATTATAGGAATCTTGAATTTACCAAACAGTTGTTTTTCAACAACCAAAAACTTCGTATTTCAATTGCATGGGACATATTATGCAGTTCGGGTTTCTAAAATAAAAAACGGAAGCAGCTCCATCTTTAAACCTAGGATCTGCTACCGTTAAGTAAATGATTTTTTTTTGGTCCATAAAATTACAATTCCTGCACTGTCTGCCGGTAACCCGAAACTAAAAACGGGAAACGATAAACTTCATCAAAACGCTTTCTGTTTATCACCCATTGTATTCTTGTCTGCATTCTTTACATATTTCTCCATCCAGGTAAATTGTTCATATAGCAAATGCAGTAAATTTTCTTTACCCGCATAGCCATGGCTTTCATAAGGCAACTGTACATATCTTACGGTGCCGCCATGTCCTTTTATGGCATTAAACATTCTTTCACTCTGTATAGGATAAGTGCCGGTATTATTATCCAGTTCTCCATGCACTAAAAGAATGGGT
>DATDPZ010000173.1:0-15965 GCA_035292525.1 Chitinophagaceae bacterium | reverse complement strand
TTTTTATAGTACGGCCACTGTATTTGGTTTGGCCGGAATGGATTTTTACTGGGAGCTGGCTACATTAATTGTCATCATGCTCTTAGGCCACTGGCTTGAAATGAAATCAGTATTGGGTGCATCCAAAGCATTACAATTATTGGTGAGTATGATGCCTGCTGAAGCACACCGGGTTAAAAAAGATGGTCAGATAGAAGACGTAAAACTTGACGTACTGGAAAAAGATGATGTCATTATGATCAAGCCCGGCGAAAAAGTTCCTGCAGATGGTATTATCGTTGAAGGCAGCAGTTATTTGAATGAATCCATGCTCACCGGCGAATCGAAACCGGTAAAAAAAGAAAAGGAAAATAAAGTGATTGGTGGTTCTATCAATGGCAATGGCTCTTTAAAAATGAAAGTAGAGCATACCGGCAAAGACAGTTATCTCAATAAAGTAATTAAACTGGTAGAAGAAGCGCAAAAAGCAAAATCAAAAATGCAGAACTTCTCCGACAGGGCGGCCAAATGGCTTACCTATATTGCCCTGTCTGTTGGCTTTGGTACACTGGCTGTTTGGCTCATTGCCGGATATCCATTTGTTTTTGCACTGGAACGCATGGTTACTGTAATGGTAATTGCATGTCCTCATGCACTGGGCTTAGCCATTCCTTTGGTAGTTGCCATATCAACAGCAGTATCTGCACAAAATGGTTTGCTCATCCGTAACAGAACAGCATTTGAAGAATCCCGGAAAATAACCACCCTTTTATTTGATAAAACCGGAACACTTACAACCGGTGTGTTTGGCGTTACCCGTTTTGAAAGTACATCCGGCATACCAAAAGAGGAAGTATTAAGGTTAGCCAGTGCATTGGAACAAACATCTGAGCATCCAATTGCTGTTGGTATCATTAATAAAGTAAAAGAGCTGAAAGTAACAATTCCAAAAGCAGAAAAATTTAATGCCATCACAGGTAAGGGAGTGCAAGCAGTGGTGGAAGGGAAATCGGTAAAAGTGGTAAGCCCCGGTTATTTGAAAGAAAAAAACCTGCCCCTGCCCGATGGAGCATTTTCAAGCAAAGCAGAAACTGTTGTTTTTATTTTGGTGGATGAAAAAGTAGCCGGATACATTGCATTGGCAGATGCTATAAGGCCCGAAAGTGCTGAAGCAATAAAAGTTTTCAAAAAGAATGGAATTAAAGTAGTAATGGCAACCGGCGATAATGAAACAGTAGCAAAAGCAGTTGCTGATGAACTGGGTTTGGATGGATATTTTGCCGAAGTGCTGCCACACCAGAAAGTAGAAATTATAAAAGACCTGCAAAACAAAGGGGAGTTTGTTGCTATGACAGGTGATGGGGTGAATGATGCTCCTGCATTGGCACAATCAGATGTGGGAATAGCTGTTGGTTCAGGTACTGATGTGGCAGCGGAGACAGCTGATATAATTTTGGTAAACAGTAATCCAAAAGACATAGCCAATCTTATTTTGTTTGGGAAAGACACTTACAAAAAAATGGTTCAGAATCTTGTTTGGGCCACGGGATACAATGCCATTGCCATTCCACTGGCAGCAGGCGTTTTATACAAAGCCGGATTTGTATTAGGCCCGGCTGTTGGTGCGGTGTTTATGAGTTTAAGTACTATTATTGTAGCTATCAATGCACAGCTTTTAAGAAATAAATTAAATAAATAAGAAGAATTAATTTTCTATATGATTAATGGAAAAAATATCATACTTCAATCGGTAATAACCTGCCCCGTTTGTCGTTATCAGCAGGAAGAAACCATGCCAACGGATGCCTGCCAGTATTTTTATCAGTGTAAAAATTGTAAAACGGTAATGAAACCAAAACAAGGAGATTGTTGTGTGTATTGCAGTTACGGTTCTGTTGTTTGCCCACCAAAACAAAATGAAAATTTCTGTTGTTGATTTTTAAATACAAAATTTTATGAAGATCTTTTTTAGAATAATGTTTATTTGTACTTTGTTTTTTGCAAGTTGTAATAGTGAAGATCAAGTGGAGAAAGCAGGGGGAAATAAAAGTGTAATTGAAATATCCCAAATTCACTTAAAAAATTTAGCTGGTGATTCGGTAAACCTGGAGCAATACAAGGGCAAAACTATATTCCTGAACTTCTGGGCTACCTGGTGCAAACCCTGCCTGCAGGAGATGCCTTCCATTAAAACAGCGATGGAAATTATGAATAACAAGGACATTGTTTTTTTATTTGCCTCTGATGAAACCGTTGAGCAGATTGAAAGCTTTAAAAACAGTCACGATTATAACTTTAATTATGTAAAAGCAGAAAATACCGAAGCATTAAACATCATGGCTTTGCCCACAACTTTTATCTTTGCCCCTGATGGAACACTGGCATTTTCAGAGATGGGGTATAAAAAATGGGATGATAAAAAAAATATTGATTTGATCTTAAATATTGCAAAACAAAAATGAAAAAATTACTTACTGTATTAGCGCTGACCGGTTTCATTATTTCCTGTACAAATAATAAAAGTGAAAAGAAGACTGTTTCTGAAGCGGTAAAAGAACTTAAATCGCCAGCTTCAGATTCCTGTGCAGAGCCTTATTTATTTACAGATAAAAACGGAATGGTTTATTTATCCTGGATTGAAAAAATTGGAAAAGAAAGTAAACTGAAATTTTCTTCTCTATTAAATGAGCAGTGGACAGAACCGGTAGTTATTGCTTCCGGCAACAATTGGTTTGTAAACTGGGCAGACTATCCTGTTATTGCCGGAGACGGCAACGGAAACCTGATAGCACATTATTTGGGAAAAAGTGCACCCGGAAAATTCACCTATGATGTGAAGTATAAAATATCATCTGATAAAGGAATGACCTGGAGTGATGCTAAAATATTGCATGATGATGGCAAACAGGCTGAGCATGGCTTTGTTTCCATGACACCCTATGGTGATAAATATTTTTTATCCTGGCTGGACGGAAGAAATGCTGCGATGGTAGAAGGAGAGGGCCATGATGGACATCATGGAGAAATGACCATTCGCGGAGCATTGATTAACAAAGATGGTGTGAAAGAAAACGAGTGGGAATTGGATAAGCGGGTTTGCGATTGTTGCCAGACAAGTGCTGCCATTACTGCCAACGGCCCCATTGTTGTTTACCGGGATCGTTCTTCTGAGGAAATCAGGGATATGTCTATTGTACGGTATGTAAATGGTAACTGGACCGAACCCAAAACTATTTTTCCAGATCAATGGAAAATTGCAGGTTGCCCGGTTAATGGCCCTAAAGCTGATGCTATTGGAAATAACCTGGCTATTGCCTGGTTTTCCATGCCGGATAAAAAAGGGCAGGTAAATCTCTTGTTTTCAGAAGATGGTGGAGAAACATTTAGTAAACCAATCCATATTGATGAAGGAAAGCCAATTGGCAGAGTGGATGTGTTGATGCTGGATGAAAATTCAGCAATGGTAAGTTGGATGGAAGGTGCAGAAATTAAAGCTGTTAAAGTAAATAAAAACGGGAAAAAAGAAACATCAGTGATGATTGCTGCTTCTGCTGAATCAAGATCAAGTGGATTTCCTCAAATGACCAGGGCAGGAGATAAACTGATCTTTGCCTGGACGGATGCTATAAAAAAAACAATTAACGTTTCCAGTCTTGCTTTATAGTTATCACGGGCTTTTAATGAACCATGATATTACTGGTAGCTTTTTCACTTAACTGAATATTTCTTTTATTCACTTCAGCAATACAGGATTGATCGTACTCCAGTTTTTCCTTCAGTTTAATTTTTGTTCCTGGTTTAATATTCAGTTTTCCCAGGTATTCAAGAAAAGCATCGCTGGTATCGGCCAGGTGAAGTACCGTATAGGATTTATCAATGACGGCAGAACTAAATCTAATGGAATTTGTATTCCTGATCTTTCCGTTTTTATCAGGAATCGGGTCCCCATGCGGATCATAGGCAGGCTTGTTTAAAAAACTATCAAGGCGGTCTGTGAGATCTTTTGATTCTATATGCTCCAGTTGTTCTGCAAGGGCATGTACTTCATCCCAGTTATAGTTTAGTTTTTCCACTAAAAACACTTCCCAGAGACGATGGCGCCGGATAGTGATCAGGGCAATTTTTTCTCCTTTTGCCGTAAGTTTTATTGACTTATCACCGGATAATTGTACTAATTTTTTTTCAGATAATTTTCTGACCATCTCCAGTACAGTTGCCGGATTTAGTTTTAATGCCCTGGCCAGGCTTATATTATTTACTTTCTTATCATGACGGGAAGAAAGCTTATGAAGCGTCTTCAGGTAATTCTCTTCTGAATGGTGTGAAAAATGAGCCATAAAACAAAAGTAATCAGGAAAACAAGAAAAAAAAAGTTTGGCATACCAAATTTATTATCTTTGCTTATCCGAATAAAAATGAACAAAATTATAAAAACATTAATGCTGTTGGCCCTTTGTGTAGCAATCGGTATTTCATGTCAGAAATTTTTACCTGCTGCACCGGCCGATGATGAAATACTCGATGGACCTTTAACAGGATTAACGACTGAACAAACTACCATTTTTATTAAAGGGGATATTGCTTTTAATGACGAAGTGTTTATTCCGCAAACCGGATTAGGTCCTTTATTTGTTGCTACTTCCTGTGGCACCTGTCATGCCGGTGATGGAAAGGGGCATCCATTTACCACCCTTACACGTTTTGGTCAGGCTGATACAATCAATGGTAACCAATTCCTGCATTTGGGCGGGCCACAACTTCAGCATCGTGCCATTCCCGGATTTATTCCGGAACAAATTCCATCCGGAGCCACCTTTTCAAAACTGACTCCGCCGGCAAATACCGGTCTGGGTTTTTTAGATGCCGTACCCGATGCAACCCTGCTTGCACTTGCCGATCCGGATGATGCAGATGGAGATGGAATTTCCGGAAGACCCAACTGGGTAATTCCCAAATTTTACTCTTCACTTCGTCCCAACAGTATTTCACAAAATGGAAAATATATAGGCCGGTTTGGAAAAAAAGCTGCTACTTATGATTTGTTACAACAAACAGCCACTGCCTATAACCAGGATATCGGAATTACAACAAATTATGAACCCCGGGATACATATACAGGAGAAAATATTGACCCGGAAGTTAGTAACCAGGTGGTGCTGGATGTGGTATTTTATTTAAAAACACTGAAAGCCCCGGTTCAGAGAATCCCAAATAATACAGATATAATTGAAGGGAAACAGATTTTTATAAATATTAATTGCAGTAAATGTCATGTGCCGCAACTTACCACCGGCATTTCAACCATTGCCGCTTTATCCGGCAAAACATTTTTCCCTTACACCAATCTTTTATTACATGATATGGGCAGTGAATTAAATGACGGTTATACTGAAGGTACTGCCTTACCACAGGAATGGCGAACGCCGCCACTTTGGGGACTGGGCCTTTCAAAAAACTCACAGGGCGGACAATATTTTTTAATGCACGACGGCAGGGCAAAAAGTATTGAAGAAGCAATACTTCTTCATGGCGGTGAGGGAGCGAAAAGCAAAAATAGTTTTCAGCAATTGAAGACTGATGAGAGAATGAAACTGATTAAATTCCTGGAATCATTGTAAATAATATGGACAGAAGAGATTTTATAAAAAACAGTTGCGTGGCTTGTATATCCGGAACTACATTTGTTAGCCTGCTTTCATCCTGTCATGCAACAAAATATAGTAGTGGCAAATTGGAACCCAATGGAATTTCTGTAAGCAAGGAAGAATTTATCCATAAAAAAAATAATAAAAAGGAGTATCACTCATATATTATTGTACGAAATGAAAAATTGCAGTACCCGATTTGTATCTATCGGTTAACTGAAAATGAATATACGGCTTTGTGGATGCGATGCACCCACCAGGGAACTGAATTGCAGGTGGCCGGCGACCGACTACAATGCCCGGCACACGGGAGTGAGTTTACAAATCATGGACTGGTTTCTAATGGACCGGCTGCAAAAAATTTACGAAGTTTTCCTGTGACAATTTCCGAAAATAAAATTTATTTAGACCTCAGAGCAGTATGAAAAAGAAATTACTATTTATTGTTTTATTTTTTTTCCTGACAATAGCTGTCAGTGCGCAGATAGATCCTGCCTTATTGCGACGTGTGGCAAAAGATACAGCAGGAATGCTCATGAACCTGGATGCAGTTTATAACCGTCCTTTTTTACAAATGGAAAAATTACCGGTGGTATTGGGAGGATATGCCGAAGCCAATTACCAATACCTACAGGAAGATGGTGTCACAGAAGGCCACCAGTTCCAGATGCGACGGATGACATTGTTTGTTTCTTCAGCAATTGCTAACCGCATTAAATTTTTAACGGAGATCGAGTTTGAAGACGGTACAAAAGAAATTAATATTGAGTTTGCTTCAGTTGATGTTGAATTTAATCCTTTATTTAATTTTCGCGGTGGCATCGTGATGAACCCAATCGGGGCCTTTAACCAAAATCATGATGGGCCTAAATGGGAATTTGTTGACCGCCCGCTGGCTGCTACACATATGCTTCCTGCCACTTTCAGTAATGCCGGTTTTGGTATTTATGGGAAAAAATTTTCAAAGAATTGGGCTTTGGCTTATGAAGTATATTTAACCAATGGTTTTGACGAAAGTATTATTGCCAATACAGAAAATAAGACATTCCTTCCGGCAGCCAAAAAGAACTCTGACCGTTTTGAAGAAAGTTTTAACGGCAGCCCATTGTTAACTGGAAAAGTTGCAATTCGGAATAATAAAACCGGTGAACTGGGTTTGTCTTACATGGGCGGAGTGTATAATAAATATGAAGATGACGGGTTGGTACTTGATAAAGAAAGAAGGGCAAATATTTTTGCCATTGATTTTAATACAACTTTTCCTAAAACAAATACATATATCAATGCAGAATGGGACTGGGTAAATGTGGATGTGCCGGATACTTATACCGAACAGTTTGGTGAAAAACAGCAGGGAGGGTTTGTGGATATTGTACAACCAGTTTTTAAAAAAACCATGCTGGGATTTGAAAATGCAGTGCTGAATGCTGCTTTGCGACTGGAATATGTGGATTGGAACAAAGGAAAATTTAAATCTACCGGTGGCAATATCAGGGATGATCTTTTTTCAATTGTTCCCGCAATCAGTTTCCGCCCAACGTCTCAGACAGTAATTCGGTTTAATTACCGGTATAACTGGCAAAAAGATATACTGGGTAATCCTCCGGCAAAGCTGGCTGGTTTTCAGTTTGGTGTTTCCACATATTTCTAACCTGACTGTCTTTTTCAGTTACTCTTTTTCCATTTCGGATTTCATTCCATTATCTTTAACTGATGAATTTTTTTTTCATTGTAATAATCTTTTTGATTTTTCAAACCCAACTATTTTCACAGGCAGATAATGAAATACAGGTGTATGCTTCACCAACCATTCAGCACAAATGGACCATTTTTGAACTGCACAGCAATTATACTTTCAGGGGAAGTAAGTTGCTGACTAATTCTAAACAGGCAAGATGGATGAATGAGACCCTGGAGATCACCCATGGGTTTGGAAAAAATTTCGAGATGGGATTTTATACCTTCACCGGCATTAACCCAATCAGTGGCGGTTTTGAATACCTGGGAAACCAGATAAGACCAAGAATTACTGTTCCTGAAAAATGGAAATGGAAACTGGGCGCCAGCTTATCTGCGGAGTTTGGGTTCTTTAGGCCTACTGACACTTCAAGTTTTAGTTGGCAGGGAGAAATTAGACCCATCATTGATAAAACAATCAAGAACTGGTATTTTGCTTTTAATCCCAATATTGATTTTGTAGTTAGCGGAAATGAAAAAGGACTGGGATTTTCTCCCCAGGCAAAAACAGTTTATACATTTAATGAAAGAGTAGGAGTGGGGTTCGAATATTATGGCGGACTGGGTTATTTCAAAAATTTTCTTCCAGGCAAATTACAGGAACATCTTATCGGACCGATGATAGATCTTTACTTGCATCCCATGTGGGAGTTTAACGTTGGATTCTTATTTGGACTGACTGAAAATTCCAACCAGCATATTTTTAAATTACTGCTGGGAAGAAGAATTGGAAAACAAACTAAGTGATACAGATTTTACTTTTCAAACAAACAAAAACTACCACCCACCCATTCTTTGTCTTTATTATAACGTACACCAATCATTTTTCCTTTACTTAACCTTGCAAGGTTATTAGCTGCAACAGGCCTGGATTCTCCATCTTTCCATAAATAAAATATTCTTATTTCAGCTTTGGCAGGAATGTCCGGTGTTTCTATTACATCAGCATATTTTACTTTACGCTGTATTATCCAGTTTTCGGGATCTTTTATGTTTTCAATATCTGATGCACAAAGATCAATAACCACTCCCTGGCCGGCAAAAGAAAAGAGTGGCTTCAGTACATAATTTTCCAGGTCAGCCGGTATTTGTTTCACTTCGTTCAGGAAAAAAGTCTGGGGAACATATGGATGATGAATGAAAGGCAAAGTGTATTTGCTGATCCGGTAAAACCAGTTGGGGTGCGGGCACCATGCTGCTTCCAGTTCTTCAAAAAAAATTTTTCCTTTTTCCTGAACGGTGGCAGGTTGTTGCTGAAGATCATCAAAGATGAGCCGGTTATAAATTCTTTTTATTTCCGTTTTTTTACCTTGGTTCAGATAAAATAATTTCTTTCCTTCTTTCATCAGCTCTGTCAGGCAAACGGTTTTTATACCCAGGTAATCCGCAGTACAATAAAAATCTATCCTGGTTTTTTGTTTGTGTGGAAAAATTTCCAGCAAAATAACATTTTCAGGATTTTCAGTTCCCACAATGGTTTCTTTCAGAAATTGTAAATAGCTTGGTTTATCATATCCATTCAGGTAACTGCTGAATTCATCTTTCACATTAAAATGATTGAAAAATATTTCATCCAGTAATACTTCAAAAGCGAAAAGAGATGGGAATCCCTGCATTTCTATCAGCTGCGGTTCATATTCACCGGCCTCATTGATACAAATGCCAAAATCAAAAGCAATAAAATGGGAATGATCGTTTTCATTTTTCACCTGCAATGATTTTGGAATGGCGCTTTTTGTTTTTGCTTTGAAAAGGGGGTCAATTATGATGTCCACAATAGTTTCGCAAGTATCCAATATTTTTTTTGTAAAATATTTTGGAATAAAAACAGGTGTTTCTGCTACCCTGAATTCAATAGCACCCGGGTGAACAGCATCCAGGTCTTTTAAAAAAGCTTGATATTTTTCTTTGGAAAAATTCCTGTTGAACTCTTTGCGTTGTGATGGAATCATATTAAAGTGTAATGATCGGGAAGTTAATAATTTATTTTTTAACAAAGCTAACCGGAGATGTTTAAGGAAAGAGTTTACGAGTTGCTTATTTTTTTCTGATTTAATTCAGAAAGGAAGATCATTTGATAATATCTATCTGTTTATTCTTTTTAGATTTGTGCATCCATTTATTCAGCCGGTAACTCAACCAGGCGCTTCCGGCACCCACCACAGCTCCGGCCATGGCATCCGTAGGATAATGAACGCCCAGGTATAATCTTGAATAACCTACCAGGGTGGCCCATGAGTAAGCAGGCACTGCCACATACCATTTGGGATGAACGATGGTCAATGAAGTAGCCAAAGCAAAAGCGCCGGAAGTATGTCCCGAAGGGAAGGAAGCATTATTCGCTTCATTCACCGGATGTAAAGTCGGATCACTTACAGCAGGCCGATCCCGGTTTACGATGGCTTTTGTTGAAAAAGAAATGATCTGGGTGATGACCATCGTTTCAGTTAAGTATAGTGCTGTTTTCTTAATTTCTTTGTTGTCTTTTACCAGCCCGGTAGCCAGGTAGGTCAATGGAACACCCAGGCTGAAAACATACATGGAGGCTGATACGCCATTATAAAAATTTGTTTTTCCTTCTGTGCGGTTGGCTTCAATACGATGCAAATAACGGTTTTCCCAATTACCAGTTTGTGCTGAAACTGATGTTGAGGGAAAATTTACCAAGATTAATATTGGCATGTACTTAAAACTTTTTTTCATCACTGTGCAGGTTTAAAGGTTTTTAATGCTTTCCTGCAACAGATGGATTTTTTCCAGTGCATCTGTCTTTTTCTTTTTTTCACTTTCTACCACGTCGGGTTTGGCGTTTTGCATAAATCGTTCATTGCTGAGTTTTTTTTCCACGCTGGCTAAAAATCCTTTCTGGTATTCAAGATCTTTTAGTAACTTTTGTTTTTGTGTAGAAGTATCAATTTCACTGTTTGTGATAATATGAAATTTAACCTTATTTCCTACAAGAGTAAAAGAACCGGATTCAGCCTTTAACGTATAGGTTGTGGCTTTCGAATTTACTTGTTTAGATAAAATTGATTCAAATAATTTATACAAACCGGGATTTTTGGTTTCGATTTGAAGCAATATTGAATCCTTTGTTTTTAGATTGTTTTTGTTCCTTACATCCCTGATTAAAGTGATAGCTTCTTTTAACAATTTACCCTGTTGTAAAACTTCTGGCTTCAGACTTCTGACTTCCGGTATTTGTTTTATAGTCAGGTCATCTCCGTCCTTCCTTTCTTTCAGCTGATGATAGATTTCTTCGGTAACAAATGGCATAAAAGGATGTAGCAGTTGCATCAGTTCTTCAAAAAAGTAAACTGTTTTTTCGTAAACCTCTTTTTCAATAGGTTGTTTGAAACCCGGCTTTACCCACTCAAGATACCAACTGCAGAAATCGTCCCAGATAAGTGAGTAAATATTTTTCAGCGCCTCGCTTAACCTGAAATCTTTGTAAAATTTTTCTACGTCATTTTTTACTTCGTTCAGCCTGTTCTCAAACCATGCAGTAGCAAAATTTTCTTTTGGCTGATCATTCAGTACTCCTGACTCCTCCGAAGTCGTTCTTTCGGACCAACTCTTTACCAGCTTCAATGCATTCCAGATTTTATTATTGAAATTTCTTCCCTGCTCACAACTGCTGTCATCAAAAAGCAGATCATTGCCGGCAGGAGAAGCAATCATAATACCAAAACGGACAGCATCAGCGCCGAAGCGGTCAATCAGTTCTAGCAAATCGGGGGAATTTCCCAACTGCTTACTCATTTTTCTGCCCTGTTTATCTCTTACCATACCGGTGAAGTACACATCACTGAAAGGTTTTTGCTGCATGTATTCCATGCCAGCCATGATCATTCTTGCCACCCAGAAAAAAATTATATCCTGCCCCGTTACCAGTACTGAAGTAGGATAATAATAGTTGATGTCTTTATTGCCTGGATCACTTATACCTTTAAATACTTCTATTGGCCAAAGCCAGGAAGAAAACCAGGTATCGAGTACATCTTCATCTTGTTTTAATTGAACATTGCGTAATGAATATTGTGTATTGAATATTTCTTTTGCTTTCTCTTCATCAGTAGCAACTACAAATCTTCCTTCAGCGTCATACCAGGCTGGAATTCTTTGTCCCCACCAGAGCTGGCGGCTGATACACCAGTCTTTTACATTTTCCAGCCAGTATTTATAGGTAGCAGAAAATCTTTCTTCGGGATGAATTTTTATTTTACCGCTGAGAACAGCTTCCAGTGCTTTACTTGCAGGTTCTTTCAT
This sequence comes from Chitinophagaceae bacterium, assembly GCA_035292525.1. GTDB lineage: Bacteria > Bacteroidota > Bacteroidia > Chitinophagales > Chitinophagaceae > VBAS01. The sequence continues at coordinate 4,335 of DATDPZ010000173.1, read as the reverse complement.
TTTTACAAACCATTGCGTGGAGATGCGTGGCTCTGCAATGGCATTTGTTCTTTGAGAAAATCCAAGCCGGGTGGAGTACGTTTCTTCTTTGATGAGCAATCCTTCTGCCTTTAATTTTTCAATGGTTTTTTTCCGGGCTTCAAACCTGTCCATACCTACAAAGACCTGGGCCGCTTCACTGAGAGTTCCATCTTCATTCAGGGTGTCAATTATTTCCAGGTGATGTTTCAATCCCAGGTTGTAATCATTGATATCATGTGCTGGTGTGATCTTTAATGCTCCGGTACCAAATTCTTTGTCTACAAATTCATCAAAAATGAGGGGAACTGTCCTGTTGACTAAGGGAACTATCACTTTTTTCCCTTTCAGATGAGCATAGCGATCATCTTCAGGATGCACACATACGGCAGTATCACCCATGATTGTTTCGGGTCGTTGAGTTGCGATAACAATGAAGTCTGAGGTCTGGGAACCAAAGTCCGGTTTTTCATACTTTATACTTCCGGCTTCTGACTTCGGATCTGCAATAAAATACTTCACATAATAAAGTGTTCCCTGTATTTCTTTATACTCCACTTCTTCATCACTTAAGGCAGTTTTTGCCGAAGGGTCCCAGTTGATCATGCGGGCACCCCGGTAGATAAGTCCTTTATTATAGAGGTCAACAAAAACGTTGATGACTGCTTTATAATAGTGTTCATCCATGGTAAAGTTTACCCGGTTCCAATCCACACTGCAACCCAGTTTTTCAATCTGGTGGTAAATGATATTGCCATATTTTTCTTTCCATTCAAAAGCAAGTTTTAAAAATTCTTCGCGGCTCAAGTCAGCTTTCTTAATTCCTTTTTCCGTTTCCAGCATCTGTACCACTTTCGCTTCGGTGGCAATGGAGGCATGGTCGCTGCCCGGTACCCAGCAGGCATTGTATCCGTTCATTCTTGCCCGGCGTATGAGGATGTCCTGAACCGTTTCATTTAGGGTATGCCCCATGTGCAAAACACCGGTTACATTTGGCGGAGGTATCACTACGGTAAACGGAGGACGATGGTCGGGCAATGAATTAAAATATCCTTTGGCTTTCCAATGAGCAGTCCATTTGCTTTCGGTGAATGACGGTTCAAAATTTTTGCTGAGTTCCATAATTGAGTCGCAAATTTACCGGGTTTTTCTTCAATGAAGAAACAATTGAGATGAAGGATGAATGTGAAAACGATAGAGAGATTTTCCGGCCAACTAATATTTACGGAGTTTGTTTATTTCTGACCTCAGCACAGATATAAGTATTTCCTTTATAAACTTCCATAATACCATCAAGGACTTCATCAATGGGAGAGGTTTTCGTTAGGTATCCTCTGGCCCCCAGTTCTATTATTCGACGGGCATAGGATGGCAGGTTATTTATGGAAAGTCCAATGATTTTTAAGGTAGCGTTTTGTTTTAGCAATTGCTCAGTAACATAAAAACCATTCACCGGCGACATATTGATATCTACCAGGATAATATCAGGGTTAAAGTTTTTAATCTCTTCAATAGCCTTTTCACTGTCATCAAAATCTGCAATGACGGTAAATAAAAGTGAACTTTCGAATATCTTTTTATATAAGTTTCGGATAATGTTGTGGTCATCAACCAGGATGATCTTTACAGGTGCATTATTCATTGGGTATAATTATCCGGGGTTTAAAGAATAATTTTTTCTTTAGTATTAAGATTTCAAAAACAGAGTTGTTCATGAATGAGATAATATGGGAATGATTTTTTTTCAAAATGTTTTCAAAATGCCAGGACGGAATGATTTTTTTTAATCTTTTTAACGATAGTAAAAATACTGAAAAGCTAAAGTAGATATACGAGGGTAAAACACCAAGAAATATTACGATTAATTTTCAAACGAGTTATTTTAGCAAAATCTATTCTTTTTCTGGTAATCTTGGCTGCCAATAATTGATTCATTCCTTTTCAAATTATATAGATAGATTGCTAAGAGAACATTAATTCATTTCTTTGCAGTCATTTATAAAAATATTCAGCAATGAAAAGAGATCTTTTTAAGTGGTGGAGCCCCTCATTGAATAAAGAAATGCCGGTTGTTTCCTATGGCGATTATGGGTTTGCTCTTTTGCTGGTGCCAACCGCTTCGGCAGATTACCTGGAATATGAACGATTCCAGCTGATGGACCACCTGGCGCCGTTTATTGATTCTGGGAAAGTAAAGGTTTTTTCTATTGATAGTATTAATAATGAAAGCTGGCTCAATAATGAAATAAAACCCAGGCATAAATCCATGCGTCATCAGCAGTGGAATGATTATGTTTTTAATGAGGTAGTTCCATTTATTAAAACGAATACAAGTCCGGAAACACCTGTTATCACTTGCGGCGCTTCCTTTGGCGCTTTGCATAGTATGAATTTATTTTTGAAACGTCCTGATCTGATCAATGGCGTAATAGCCATGAGCGGGGTGTACGATCTGTCTGAATATACCAAAGGCTATTTTGATGAAGATGTCTATTTCAACAGCCCCTGGCATTTTATGCCAAACCTGAATGATCATTCTATTCTTGAACAGATTCGTAAAAGCAGCCATATTCATCTGCTTACCGGCAGTGGAGCCTACGAAGATCCTGCCGCCAGTGGTAAGTTTGCAAAAATACTTTATGATAAAGGGATCACTTATGAACTTGATATCTGGGGCGAGGAATGGAAACATGACTGGCCTACCTGGCGTGCCATGCTGCCACAATATCTTGGTTCGAGGTTTTAAGTATTGAAAATTGTTTATTGAATATTGAGTGTTGAGTGTTCTTAAGTTTTCATAACACTTAATTTTCAATACTCAACACTTAATGTTCAGGTTATGTTGAAAACTTCTTTAATAATTCAATAAACGGTTTCCTGTCAATCATCCTGGCTCCCAAACTTTCAAGATGTTCTGTATAAACCTGGCAGTCGATGAGTTCAATTCCTTCAGCCTGTAAATGCTGAACATATTTTATAAATGCATATTTACTGGCATTCGTTTCGTTGCTGAACATGCTTTCTCCAAAGAAAACTTTTCCAAGCTTAATGCCGTAAAGCCCGCCAACTAATTTATCTTCATTCCAGACTTCAGCACTGTGGGCATATCCTTTTTTATGCATAAGAGTGTATGCTTTTTTTACTTCATCCGTAATCCATGTTCCTTCTTGTCCTTTCCTTGGAGTGGATTTACAATTCTTAATGACATCTTCAAAAGCTTTATTGATAGTAAAACCGAACTCCGCTTTTTTTAAAACCTGTTTCATACTCTTACTTATTTTCAGTTCCCCGGGAAATAAAACAAACCTGGGATCAGGACTCCACCAGAGAATATGTTCCCCCTCATACCAGGGGAAAATTCCGTTTCTGTAAGCAAGCAATAATCTTTCTTCTGACAGGTTGCCTCCTATAGCCAGCAAACCATCGGGTTCTGCCAGGTGAACGGGAGGAAATGAAAGTTCTTTATTTAAAACAAATAATGACACAAAGGGAAATTACAAATCTCAGGTATCAAATTCCAAATAAATGGTAAATAAAAAAATCTTATTGAGAAGAGTTTCTGAAATTTGGATTGCTGAATTTTTTGGTTCTTGTAGTTTGTTATGTAGTATTTATAAAGTTAAACAGCAATCATTTCTACAGTGGCATTGATGCCCCTTTCAGTAATCGCATCACATTGTGGTTTCAGATCTTCATAGCAACCCTGCTTTACAGCATATTTTCCATGATAATGGATAATATAAGCACATTGTTCAGCCTGTTCGTATGAATGCCCGCAGATATCCACCAGGGTTTCTATCACCCATTCAAATGAATTTACATCATCATTCCATAAGATGAGGTTGCAGGGCTCTTCTATGCTGGTCAGCAGATCTACCTCTTCCAGGTTGTCAGATTTTGTATTGAACTTTGGTGTGTTCATTAATAACAAAAATAGAAATATTTTTTAGAGGGAATAGCAATTTTCAGATTTATTGTGTGTTATTGTAATGAAAAAACCCCGCATTTGCGAGGCTTCTTTGTGGGAGTTGACGGGTTCGAACCGCCGACCCCTCCGACTTATCAGTCGGAGTGCTTTAAACCAATCAATTTTTCAACCAAGTTTCTTCTTTTCCATTTCTTAACTTGTCGTTCTCTTTTAGTTGCTTCTACTTTTGTTTGGTAAATTTCCTTGTATTTGATTTCCCAATCTCCGATGCCGCCTGTAAATCCTTTGTGATTTGTATTGTGTTTTCGCAGTCTTTCTTCTATCACATCTCCTGTAAAACCGATGTAATAAGAATCTTTAGAAGGAGAGTATAGAATATAAAATGTCCA